>JACAEG010000079.1 GCA_013388965.1 Pseudorhodoplanes sp.
CTTTTCGAGGAGCTCAAAGCCATGAATTATGCCGCGCCCGCCGCAACCGCGCCCGACCTCCGGACCGCCGAGCTCCATCGCGTAAACGCCGTCGCGCTTGAAGCAGACGTCGCCGATCTTCACCTCATCGCCGGCAAGCTTCTTCCTGGAGGACGTTTCGATGATGGTGGGGCACGCGCGCCCGCCGAACAGGAGCGATGTCGTGTCGCTTTTCGGATCGCAGCCGATCAGGAGCACGCGCTTGCCCTGCTGCGCCATCATGTAGGACAGGTTCGCGAGCGTGAAGCTCTTGCCGATTCCGCCCTTGCCGTAGATGGCAATGACCTGCGTTTCCTTCTTGACCTCGCCGATCGGCACGGGATCGGGCTCGACCGCCGCCTCTGCGCGCAGCTGCGCGGTCATGTCCGGCGCAGGCGGTGCGGCAGAAATCTTCGCATGGGCGTTCATGAACACGACCTCCAGTCGAGAATCATTTTCAGGCAGGACGGATCGTCGAATGCGGTGCCGTAGGCGAGGTGCGCCTCCCCGGCCGGCTTGCGATGGGTGATGAGCCCGTCGAGCGAGAGCTTGCCGGCCCGCACGAGATCGCGCACGGCAACGAGATCGGGCTCGCGCCATTCCGCGGCAACGCGCAAGCGCGCTTCGCGCATGAAGGCGGGCGGAAACGAGAATTGCAGCGGCTCGCTGTAGAAGCCGGCGAGCACGATTTCGCCGCCGGGCGACAGGCAGCCGATCAGCCGGTCGAGTAGCCCGGAGTCGCCCGAGACGTCGCAGATCGTCCGGTAGTCGCGCCTGTCATCCGCGGAGGGATCGACGACGTCGTAGCCGCGCGCGCCCGAGCGCCGGTCATTGCGGGATTCCCAGACCACGGGCCGATGCTCGGCCAGCGCAATGCAGAGCCGGGCCATCAGCCGACCGAGCACGCCATGACCGACAATCAGTTCGGGAATTGCATGACCGGCGATTGCATGATGGGCGGTCGCGGCAAGCGCGAGCAGAACCGCGTCCTCGCCAAGACCGTCGACCGCAATCGCGCGACCTCCGGGCACGACCAGTCGCGACGCCGCCCCGCCGAACAGCGCTCTCACATCCTTGAAGCATCTTGCACCGGGCACAAACACCCGATCGCCCGCCTGGTGGCCCGATCGCGGTCCCGATTCCCGCACGATGCCGACGGATTCGTATCCGGGGACAAGGGGGTAGCCCATGCCGGGGAACGGCGGCATGCGGCCGGTCCAGAACAGGCGTTCGGTTCCGGTGCTGATCCCGCTCCACTCGATGTCGACGGAAATGTCGCCGTCTGACGGCGGGAGCAATTCGAGGCTGCTCAGCCGAAGCTGCCCTGGCTCTTGAAGAACGACAGCCACCGTTTGCATTCACGGCCCCCATCCGTCCAAGCCCGGACGGATATGTCATGTTAGATTTACGATATATTATGTCAACTATATTTTACATCCGATCAGACATGTCCGACAATTTGGCCGGTCACGATCGGACGGGGTGTCCGGATGCGCCTGGCGGTTCGAAATCCTGCTGCCTTGAGGAGACGACAAAGTTCGTCGGGGCGCCGCGCGCGGCCGCTTCCCATCGCGAGCAGGTAGAAGCCGAAATAGGCATCAGCGGCGCGCTCGGCGCCGCGCACGCCGCTCATGGGCTCGGCAATCACGACGACTCCCCCGGGAGGCAACGCCGCCCGAACGGCACGGAGCAGTGCGAGAACGCTGGAATCGTCATGATCGTGGACGATGCGCACAAGCGAGATCACATCGGCCCCGCGCGGGAGCGGATCGCTCAGAAAGCTCCCCTCGAAAATGCCGACGCGAGACAAGCCGCGTTCAGCGAGCTTTTTGCGGGCGCGCGCAGCAACAGCCGGAAGGTCGAACAGCATCAATTGCAGTTTCGGCCATCGCGCCGCAGCCGCAGCGACGAAGGCACCCTCGCCGCCACCGACATCCAGCAGACAACGATGCCGGCCGAACGGATAAGAACCGAGAATGTCATCGGCGACCAGAGGCTGCGATGCGGACATCAGAGCGCTGTAGTCGGCAACATTCTCCGAAACGGCGGCATGGGGATTGTCAGCATAGGGCCAATAGCGCTTGAGGCCGGTTTTGCCGCTCTCCCCGCGCAGAAGCGCGATGGGGTCCTGCAGATCGCGATAGAGTGTTGCGTGATGTGCGATCATGGCGGCGACGCCCGGATTGCCATTCAGCGCCGCGCCAAGCATGCCCAGGCCGAAGCGATGGCCGCGGCGCGGCGCGACGAGTTTCAGCGAAGCGGCCGCGCGCAGCAGCCGCTCCGCGGCCGGCGCCGGCAGGCCAAGAGCCCCCGCGATGTCATCGATGGATTTCGGACCCCCTCGCAGACAATCGAACAGTCCCAATTGGACGCAGGCGAACAGGACCTGGGAGTAGACAAACCCCGCACACAGATCGAACAAGGCCGAGGCCTGCCGCCTGGCGATCGGGCGCGTCAGCGGAAAACGCGCGGAAAACCTTTGAAAATCTGGGTTTTCAATCCACGCATCGCGCCAGTCGAGAAGCTTGTCGAGCATACCGGCAGGACTTGGCAGGCGCGACGCCTGTCGTCTCGCTCCACGGGCCGGATCGTGCCATTGCGCGGTCACGCCGCCGACTGGGCAAGTTCCTTCGGGACCAGCCGCTTCACTTCCAGCGCGATCAGCGATTTCAGGTCCGATGCGCCGGGACAGGCGGGAATAGCCTCGATCGCCTCTCCGACCAGCTTTTCGAGATGGCTCACGGCGCCGAACAGACCGAATTCACGCGTCGCACTCGGCCTGCTCAGCGCGAGATCGCGGCCGATCGGCTTTCCAATGTCTTCCGGATCGGCCACCGCATCACGAATGTCATCCGCGACCTGATAGGCCTCGCCGAGTTTCTCGCCGAACTGGCGCCACACCTCGCCGTCGGTCCCGGCCGCGGCCGCCCCCGCCGCCGCGGCTCCGGCAAACAACGCCCCTGTTTTCGCTCGATGATAGTGAGCGAGATTGATCTTCGGCTCGCATTCCCAAGCCTGGCCGGCCACAATTCCCGAAGGTGCACCGACCGCGCGGCCGATGATTTTGAGAAGTGCGCTCAACCGCTTGGGAACATCGTTCAGCCGGGCAAGATTCTGAAAGGCGAGCACAATCAGAGCATCGCCTGCAAGCACGGCAAGCGGTTCGCCAAACTGCCGATGCACCGACGGGCGTCCGCGCCGCGTACCGGCATCGTCGAAGCACGGCAGATCGTCGTGCACGAGCGAGGCGCAATGCAGGAGTTCGATAGAAGCTGCAGCGATGTCGGTAACGGCCGGATCTTCGCGGCCGCAGGCGGCGGCAACCGCCAGCACCACCCGCGGCCTGATGCGCGCGCCTTTGGGAAAGACTGCGGCACGCATCGCGGCCGCAAGCCGGGGCGGGCAGCTCGGCCCCTCGGATTTGCTGAGCGCTGAATAGAGTGCCTGCTCTATGCGGCTTGCGGCATCCATGTCGGCCTCCCACCGAATATCATTTGTGTAATCTTTGCTTGTCTATTAAAAGTGTCAAGTAAAATAGACATTCGCCGGTTTTGAGGTCATTGGCGACATGCCGGACGACCATGTGCTCATCATCGGAGCCGGAATCGGAGGGCTGGCCGCCGCGATCGATCTCGCCGGGCAAGGCTTCAGGGTGAGCATTTTCGAGCGTTCCGGCGCACCGGGCGGCAAGATGCGGCGGGCGAGCGTCGGCGGCCTGAACCTCGACGCCGGACCGACCGTGCTCACTTTGCGGGATGTGTTCGACGCGCTGTTTGCCGATGCCGGCGGCGTTCTGGAGGATTTTGTCGCACTGCGTCCCGCCGATGTTCTGGCGCGTCACGCCTGGAGCGGGACCGAACGGCTCGACCTGTTTGCCGACACCGACCGCACAGCGGACGCCATCGGCACTTTTGCGGGCGCAGCCGATGCGCGCGGCTTCCTCGCCTTCAGCCGGCGCTCGCGCGAAATTTTCGAGACGCTCGACAACACATTCATGCGCGCACAGCGGCCCAATCCGGTCTCGCTGGTCGCGCGCACGCCGCTGCGCGATCTCGGCCGGCTCATGCGCATCTCGCCCTTCGCAACATTGTGGAGCGAACTCGGGCGCCATTTTCGCGATCCGCGGCTGCGGCAGCTCTTTGGCCGCTACGCAACCTATTGCGGCGCGTCCCCATTCGCAGCGCCCGCAACCCTGATGCTCGTCGCCCATGCCGAGCAGAATGGTGTCTGGCTGGTGGAAGGCGGCATGCATCGGCTGGCGGAGGCTCTGGCACGGCTTGCCGGTCAGCTTGGCGCGACCATCCATTACGGCGCCCATGTCGAGGAAATACTCGTTCGGAATGGCCGCGCGGTCGGAATCGCCTTGCGTTCCGGCGAACAGATCGACGCGTCGTGCATTGTGGCCAATGTCGACGCCGCCGCGATTTCCGGGGGTTTTCTCGGCCAGTCCGCCGCGCGGGGCGTCGCCCCGATCCGGCCCGAAAGCCGCTCGCTCTCCGCCGTTACCTTTCTGCTCGCGGCACGCCCGAGAGGATTTTCGCTCGCGCACCACAACGTCATCTTCTCGCGCGATTACGAGGCGGAATTCCGGGACATTTTCGAACGCGGCCGCATTCCCGAAAACCCGACCGTCTATGTCTGCGCGCAAGATCGCGATGACCAGGGCGCCGGCGCTCCCGATGGAGCAGAACGTCTTCTCTGTCTTGTCAATGCGCCGCCCGTGGGCGACCGCCAATTCTTCGATGCTGCGGAGATCGAGCGATGCCAGCAAAGGATGATCGGACAAATGGATCGCTGCGGTCTGCAGTTGGAGATCGCGGCGATGGTGACAGCGAGCCCCTCCGACTTCGACCGCCTGTATCCGGCGACGGGAGGCGCGCTCTACGGGATGGCATCGCACGGATGGACTGCATCGTTCCGGCGGCCGGGGGCCCGAACCAAGATTCCGGGCCTCTACCTGGCGGGGGGCAGTGCGCATCCGGGGCCGGGCGTGCCGATGGCCGCGATGTCGGGAAGGCTGGCGGCGCATTGCGTGATGGGGGACCTCGCTTCGACGAGACGATTCCACCCGGCGGCTATGCGTGGTGGTATGTCGATGCGTTCAGCGACGACGGCGCCTACGGGCTGACGGTCATCGCTCTCCTCGGAAGCGTCTTCTCGCCCTACTACGCCCGGTCGCGCCGGCGTGGCGCCGGCGATCCGCTCGATCATTGCGCCATGAATGTCGCCCTCTACGGCCGCGGCGTGCGGCGCTGGGCGATGACCGAGCGGGGAGCCGAAGCGCTTTCCCGCTCCGCGAGCCGTCTGGAGATCGGCCGCAGCGCCGTGGATTGGCAGCATGGGGTCCTTGCGATCTCGATCGATGAAATCACGGCCCCTTTTCCACGGCGTCTGCGGGGCAAGATCCGCGTCGAACCGCAGGCGTTAACGTCCTATCGCGCGAAGATCGATGCCAGCGGGCGCCATCGCTGGTGGCCCATCGCGCCGGCCGCGCGTGTCGAGGCGCGCTTCGATTACCCTGCCCTTTCCTGGTCCGGTCACGGCTATTTCGACTGCAATGCCGGCGACGAGCCGCTGGAAGCCGCCTTCCGGTCATGGACATGGTCGCGCGCCACAATGCGAAACGGGACGGCGATCCTCTACGACCTCGAACGCCGGACGGACGGTCTGCATTCGCTGGCCCTCAAGTTCGATGCAAATGGCGGGCATCGCGAACTCCATGCACCGAGGCACGTGGAGCTTCCGAGGACTACGATCTGGCAAATGCCGCGCAGCACGCCCAGCGAAGGAAACGGCACCGCCAAAATCATGCAAACGCTCGAAGATGCGCCGTTCTATGCGCGATCGATGATCCGCTCGCGCCTGCTCGGGCAAGACTGCGTTGCCATGCATGAGAGCCTTTCGCTGGATCGGTTCAACAGCGGTTGGGTCCAGGCCCTGCTTCCGTTCCGGATGCCGCGTCGGCGAAAGGCCCCCGCACCGCGCTGAAGATTCAGCTCTCCGGCGCGCGACGGGGCCGCTCCGCATCCTGCCGGCGCTTCTTGTCGAGCCGCAAGCACACGAGCTCGAGAACGCCCCACCCCGTCACAGCGCCGAAAGCGACGAACAATTCGATCAGTCCGAACCAGCTCGACTCGTCCATCCGGCAACGCTCCGGACCGGCCCACTACAACGCGCTGCGCTGCAACTGCTCCCGCCGTTCAAGGCGCTCGAACAGGTCAAGCACCCACAGCAGCCGCTCGCGATAGTTCCACCAGCGAATTGCAGGCGCGGTCATGCCATGCGGGATCGGAGAACCGGCGATCGCGTCAAGCAGGAACAGCGCGTCGCCCAGAGCCGGCTGCCGGAGGGTGGCATCGCCTGCCCCGGCTGCAAAGGACCGCGCAATCAGGCGCACCTTGCTTGCGCCGGACACCGTCGCTCGCCCTGATACGGAATCGAAAGCGCGCTTCCCGATCTCCCGCCCGATTTCGGCATAGACATAGCGCGCCGCCCGAATGGCGGGACGGCAATCGGCCGGCAGCGCCGCAATCCCGGCGTCGGCGCGGCGATAGAGCACGTCCGCTGCATCAAGGACGCGTTTCACCACAGACGCCAATCGCTTGCAGTGGTTCGGTTGTGCGATCAGCGCATCCGGATCGATCCCCGCGTCCCGCAACCAGGTCAGGGGGAGATAAACCCGTCCCGCGCGCGCATCCTCACCGACATCGCGCGCGATATTCGTCAGTTGCATCGCAACGCCGAGATCGCAGGCGCGCGCAAGAACGGCCGGATCGCGCTGTCCCATCAGAAGGGTCATCATCGCGCCGACAGTGCCTGCGACGCGGATGGCATACCCTTCCAGGTCGTCCAGCGTTTCGTAACGTCGCCCCTGCGCATCCCATTCCAGTCCTTCGATCAGCGCGAATGGCAGCGCATGCGGAATCGCGAATCTGGCGATCACATCGGCGAGGGCACGGTCTGCCGGAATCTCGAGGGGACGCCCCGCATAGGCCCGTTCCAGACGTCTGCGCAATTCCACAACCGCGCCCGGAGCGTCGCTCCCCGTATCGATCGCATCGTCCGCAATCCGGCAGAATGCGTAGAGCGCCGATGCAGGCTCGCGCACGCGACGCGGCAACAAAAGCGAAGCCGCGTGAAAAGACCGCGATCCCCTGCGCAACAATGCGCGACAGGCCGCAAGGTCTGCCCGGCGCAACAAGGGGCTATCTTGCATAGGCAGAAGCATTGGGCACCACCGAATCGAGGACACGGGCCGAGGACAGAACGCCGGGCAATCCGGCACCGGGATGGGTGCCGGCGCCAACGAGAAACAGGTTCTTCACATCTTCACTCTTGTTGTGCGGCCGGAACCAGGCGCTCTGCCAGAGCACCGGTTCGAGTCCGAAGGCGGCGCCGCGAAACGACGACAGACGATCCTGGAAATCCTGCGGCGTCAGAAGCCGCGACGTCACCACATTGTTCTCGAGGTCCGGCAGCACGGTCTCCTGCAGCCGTCTGGCGATTGCTTTCCGGTATGGTTCCGCGGCCGTCGCCCAGTCGATTCCGCTTTCAAGATGCGGAACGGGCGACAGCACGTAGAAGGCATCGCAATTGGGCGGGGCAAGCGAGGGGTCTGTCGCAGTCGGACGATGCAGGTAGAGGCTGAAGTCTTCGGCCAGACGCTTGTGCCGGAAGATGTCGCGGAGCAATTCGCGATAGCGGGGCCCCAGCACAAGCATGTGATGGGGAACCTCCGGATAGGTCCGGCGCGTTCCGAAATACCAGACGAACAAGCTCATCGAATAGCGCGAGCGCTCGATCCTCCGATCGGTCCAGCGCCTTCGCGCATCCGGCGCAACAAGATGACGATAGGTCCAGGCCGAGTCGGCGTTGGATACGACAATATCCGAGGGGATCGACGTTCCGTCTGAAAGTCGAACGCCGGTTGCAGCACCGTTCCTGATCGTGATCTCGCTTACCTCGGCGCCACACCTGACCACATTCCCCTGCGACTCGATCAGCTCTACCATTCCCTCGATGAGGCGGCCGGTGCCGCCCATTGCGAAGTGAACCCCGAAAGCGCGTTCGAGATAGGAGATCAGACAATAAACCGAGGTCGCGGTGAACGGATTGCCGCCGATCAGCAACGGATGAAAGCTGAGCGCGATGCGAAGCTTCGCGTTTCTGACAAAGCCCGCCACGAACGAGTGGACGGTCCGATAGCCCTGCAATCTCACGAGATCGGGCAGAATGGCCGCCATGCTTTTCCATGAATCGAATGAGGCATGACCCAGCCGCTCGAAGCCGATGCGGTAGATCGCCTCGCTGGCCTTCATGAAACGGCGATATCCATCGACATCGTCCGGCGCAATGCGGGCGATTTCGCGATCCATCGCCGTGGCGTCGCCGCTGTAATCAAGAACATCTCCGTCATCGAACCGGATGCGGTAGAAGGGAGAAATCGGCCGAAGATCGACATCGTCGGAAAGATGTCGTCCGCACAGACTCCAGAGTTCCTGGAACAGGAATGGCGCAGTAACGATGGTCGGCCCGGCATCGAATGTGAAGCCATCCTGCCTGTAAACATAGGCGCGGCCGCCCGGCGCATCGAGCTTCTCCAGAACCGTCACGCGATAGCCCCGCGCGCCGAGCCGGATCGCGGCCGCAAGTCCTCCGAAGCCGCTGCCGATGACGACCGCATGCGGACGCGGCCGGCTTTCGCGTAGGGGAGGACGGCCGCGGGTGACGTCCAGCATGCGCTATCCCTTCGCCGGCGGGAAAACGCCCGCGTCGCGCGCGATGTCGAGGACGAGAGCGGCAATAAGCTCCGGGCTCTCCTCGTGCGCCAGGTGGCCCAGACCCTTCAGCGGGACGATCTGCGCGTGCGGCAGAATTCTGCGAACGCGCTCGGCATCGCCGGGCGGGATGGTCCGGTCGTTGGTTCCGGTGATCATGACAAGGGGTATGTCGAGGCGCGGCAGATCGCCCTCGAGGCGGTGCAGATTCCAGTGCGCCATCATGCCGAGCGCTGACCGGACATGGCCGGGCCGGCGGGCCAGGCGGCAATAATATTCAATTCCGGCGTCATCGATCTTCGATCCGGTATCGGCGATCAGCCGCGCGACGACGCGCCGGTCCAGCGCGTGCCAGGAAAATACGCGCGGGACGACGGGCAACATCGCGAAAATCCGCGCGAGCGGACCGAACATGTGACCCGCCATGCCGCGAAGCGGCAGAAGTGCGCCGTTGATGCTGACGATCGCCTTCGGCGACACGAACCGCTCAATGCTCATGCGCACAGCGATCGCAGCACCCGCAGAATGCCCGATCACCAGGGCCGGCTCGACTGCGATCGCATGCAGCAGCCTCGACAGCGCGCGCGCCATGCCGGACAGCGACAGAAATTCCCGCGGGGGCGCTTGCGTGAATGCGTGTCCGGGAAGATCGGGCGCCACCACCGTGAAATGCTTCGCCAGGATCGGCATCAGGGAGCGCCACGAATGTGTGCTTGCCCCTGTCCCGTGCAAAAGCAGCACGGCCGGGCCCTCGCCCGCGGTTTGCAGATGCCAGACCATGCCGGCCGCGCGAACGAAGCGGCTGGCCTGACGATTGGGCCAGTCCCTTCCGTCGCGTTCCCAGACCGGCACATCGGCCGGCGCGCTGCCGCTCGTGCTCATCTCCCCTCCGAGATCAGTGGCCGATGGCATGCTTGCGCTGCTCCATCAGCCGCCAGATCATCGGTGTGAATATCAGCTGCATCGCGAGATCCATCTTGCCGCCCGGACAGACGATCGTGTTCGGCCGCGACATGAAGGAATCATGCAGCATCGCCAGCAGATATGGAAAATCGATCCCGCCGGGATTCGCGAAGCGGATCACAAGCATGCTTTCGTCCGGTGTCGGCACGTGCCGCGAGATGAAGGGATTGGATGTGTCGACCACGGGCACGCGCTGAAAATTGATATGCGTGCGCGAGAATTGCGGGACGATGTAATGCACATAATCATGCATTCGGCGCAGGATTGTGTCGGTGACCGCTTCCGTCGAATAACCTCGCGACGAGCGATCGCGATGCAGCTTCTGAATCCATTCGAGATTGATCACCGGCACCACGCCGATCCGAAGGTCCACGTGACGGCCGACATCGACCGCTCCGTCGCGCACGGCACCGTGCAGACCTTCATAGAAGAGGAGTTCCGTGTCCTCGGGCAGATCGCCCCACTCCGTGAAGGTGCCGGGCTCCTGACCGTACTGCGCGGCCTCGGTGGCGTCGTGAAGATATCTTCTGAACCTGCCGCGCCCGGTCTCGCCGTAGCTTCGAAACAGCTCCTCGAGTTCCGCGAACAGATTCGCTTCGGGACCGAAATGGCTGAAATGCTCGTTTCCTCGCCGCACCGCATCATCCATCTGCTGTTTCATCGCGTGGCGGTCGTAGCGATGGAAGCTGTCGCCCTCGATGAAGGCCGCCTTCACGCCTTCCCGGCGAAATATCTGGTCGAAGGTGCGCATGACCGAGGTCGTGCCGGCGCCCGAGGATCCGGTGATCGCTATGATCGGGTGACGGACGGACATCGGCGATCTCATGTCGTCCTGCGGAACAGCCCACGAGAACCGAATAACGGCGCATCGTGCTGTGCAAGTTGCGGATCCAGATGGAGATCCTCGATCAGATCCACTTCCTCCTTCGCCCCAAAGACAAACGGAATCCGCTGATGGATATCGGCGGGGGTAATTCGCAGAATGTCCTCGCGCCCGCTGCTCGCGCGGCCCCCGGCCTGCTCGATCAGGAAGGCGATGGGATTGGCCTCGAAAAGCAGCCGCAGACGGCCCGCAGCGCGCGCGGCATCCTTCCTGTCGCCCGGATAGAGAAAGACGCCGCCGCGCATGAGAATCCGGTGCGCCTCCGCAACCAGCGACGCAATCCAGCGCATGTTGAAATCCTTGCCGCGCGGACCCGATTTCCCGGCAAGACAATCATCCACATAGCGCCTGACCGGGAGTTCCCAGAATCGGCTGTTCGACACGTTGATGGCGAATTCGCACGCGCTTGATTCGATGCGCAGGCCGCGGTGGGTCAGAACGAACGTGCCACGCGCCGGATCGAGCGTAAAGGCATCCACGCCCGAACCGAGCGACAGGACCAGCATCGTGGAGGGTCCGTAGATCGCGTAACCCGCACAAAGCTGCCGCTCGCCCGGCTGGAGAAAATCGTCGGGAACGGCGCCCCGGTGCTGCGACGATGCGGGCAGAATGGAGAAGATGCTGCCGATCGCGACATTGACGTCGATGTTGGACGATCCGTCGAGCGGATCGAAGACGAGCAGATAGCGCGCGTCCGCTCGCGGGTGCGCTGCAGCGACGGGCGCGTCCATTTCCTCCGAAACCATGCCCGCCAGATGGCCGCTCAGTGCGGCGTAATGCAGTAGGATATCGTTCGCGAGCTGGTCCAGCTTCTTCTGGATTTCGCCCTGCTTGTTGCGCTGCCCGGTTGCGCCGAGCACGCCCCCCAGCGCGCCCTGCGCGATGCGCCCGGCAATCGCGGCGCATGCCCTCGCAATGTCCATGATGACGGCATTCAACTCTTCGCCGGAGGGCGGATGCCGAGGCGCATCTTGCAGAAACTGGCCGAGCGTCGTGTGGTCGGTTGACATAAGCCTCGATCCGCCTGCCAGCCGGTATCGGATGCCAGGTGGAGAATAGTCTATTTTATCTTACATATTTTATGTAATTAAAAATTGACACATCGGCACGACGGATTTCGGTCGGATCTGCCCTGTCAATTCAATACGTTAGTTTCTTTTTCACTGGATTGCCGCTCGCTGTCGCCCGTCCGCAGCCACCGATCGCTGCAGAATTTCCGCGATTTGCGCCAGGCCGAGGAACGGGGCGCCGCCGATCGCGACGCGCTCGTCCGGCGGCAGCGGACTGTCGGGATCGCCGAGCGACGACAGGCGCAGGTCGGCCTGCGAAAGGTCCTGCTCCTGCGTCCAGCGGCTGGCCACGGCGATGGTCACGAGGCCCGCCGCCTTGGCCGCTGCCACGCCATTCGTCGAATCCTCGAGGGCCACCGCATCCGAGGCGCAGACGCCAAGCATCGACAGAAGCAGGCGATAGATGTCCGGTGCAGGCTTCTTCTTCGACACGAGATCGGCGCAAACAATGACATCGATCATCGACTTGGCGGCAGGCCCGAATGCAGCCATCACGAGCGGCTGGATGTTGTCGGATGCGGAGGTGGCGGCGAGCCCGATCCTGATGCCGGCGGCGCGCGCATCCTTAATCAGCCTGCCGACCCCGGGTTGCAGGCGGACCATGTGTCCGCCGAGCAGATCGCCATAAATGCGGGTCTTCTCCCCGTGAATGGTGGGCACGATGCGGCGCAGGCGCGACTTGAGCAGCGGCGAGACCGACAGGCTCTCAACATAGTGGCCGATACGCTCGGCGCCGCCGGAAATCTTCAGCAGCCCGGCATAGATGTCGGGCGTCCAGTCCCAGCCAAGCTCGAACTCCAGAAACGCCTGATTGAAGGCGCGGCGGTGCAGCTCCTCGGTGTCAACAAGCGTGCCGTCGACATCGAACAGGATGGCGTGCAAAGGCATCATGCGGCCTCCGAGTTTTGTGCCAGCCAGCGGGCATGGCGGTCTGCAATGGCGTCCAGGCCTCCGAGGTCTTCGAACTCCGCCACAACGAGCGCGGCCCCGGAAAGATCGTCCTCCGCGGTCCACAGCGTCGGCGAGGCAATCGTGAAGATGCCGGCGGCGCGTGCGGCCGCGACGCCGACGGCAGAATCCTCGAAGGCGACGCATTGCGCGGCGGTCAGTCCCATTTCGCCCAGCGCCAGCAGATAGACGTCCGGTGCCGGCTTCTTGCGCGACACGAGGTCGCCGCAGGCGATGGCATCGAACCCGCGTAGGACAGCGCGCCCCAGCAATGCCTCGATATTCGCCCGCGTCGTCGTTGAGGCGATCCCCAGCTTCAGTCCCGCCTCGCGCGCTTCCGAAAGGATTCGAGGCACGCCGGCTCGGAGCGTCTTTTCTCGCCGTGCGAGGCTGGCGCAGAAATGGCGCGTCTTGCTGGCATGCAGCGCGGCGACGTCATCGAGACGCGCGGCACGCGCCGCAGGATCCAGCGCGAGCTGATCAATGTAGAAGGCTAGGCGCTCCTTTCCGCCCGCCACTTTCAGAAGCTGGGCGTAGAGCCGCCTGCTCCATCGCCAGCTCAGGCCGGATTCGGCAAAGGCCGCATTGAAAGCCCGCCGATGGATCTCCTCCGTATCGGCAAGCGTGCCGTCCACATCGAAGATCAGGCCTCTCAGGGTCATGAGGCTTCTCCGGCCGCCTGAAAAACCCTGCTTGCCCGAATATCCTCCGCCTCGATCGTACAAAGCGCAGCTCGCGTCAGAACCGTGTCCGAGCGCTCGACGAGCCGCGCGGCCTGCCGCAGCCGCGCGCGGTCGAGCGCATTGCGGATCGATCTTGCGTTTGCAAAATGCGGCTGTCGTCGCCGCAGCGCGATGTAGTCGCGAAATGCAGCAGCCGCGGCCTCGCTCAGATCATACTGCATCCTCGCGAGCATCAGCTCCGCAATCGCAAACAATTCGTCGACGTCGTAGTCGGGAAAATCGATGTGGTGGGCGACCCGAGACGCCATCCCCGGATTTGAACCGAAGAACGAGTCCATGCGATCCTTGTAGCCGGCGAAGATGACAACGAGATCGTCGCGCTGGTTCTCCATGACCTGCAACAGAATCTCGATCGCCTCCTGGCCGTAATCGCGCTCATTCCCCGGGCGATAGAGATAATAGGCCTCGTCAATGAACAACACGCCGCCCATCGCGCGCTTGAGAACCTCCTTCGTCTTCGGCGCCGTGTGGCCGATATACTGGCCGACGAGGTCATCGCGTGTGACCGAGACCAGCTGCCCCCTTCTCACATATCCGAGCCCGTGCAGGATCGCCGCCATGCGCAGGGCGACCGTCGTCTTTCCAGTTCCCGGATTGCCCGTGAAGCTCATATGCAGCGCGGGGGGATCGGCGTTTAGGCCGGCGGAACGCCGAAGCTTCTCGATCAGCAGAAGCGAAGCGATTTCTCGCACGCGTCGCTTCACCGGCGCGAGACCGATCAGATCGCGTTCGAGCGCGTCGAGAACCTCCCCGATTTTGGCGTCGCGATAGACCGCCTTGAGATTCAGGGTGGGCAGCTCATGGGTCGCAAGCATGTGCCGACGCCGCTTTCAGGTGGCTGAATAGCGTTCGCCGGCGGGCTTGTTGGCGGCGTAGGAGCGTGTGGTGTAGCGAATGTTCCGACCCCGGGATTCCTCGCGCACCAATCCGAAACCCGGCTCAACGGCCGGACGATTGACGATAAAGGACAGCCGCAGAGCCTCCCATCCGTGCGATGAATCGAAGGCATTCATCTTGATGTAGAGCTGCGGATGCGCCTCGCGGCAACGCCTGATTTCGTCCATGACAACGGCCGGATCGGCGAGATCGAACATCGGCATGCCCCACATGTCCCAATAGGTATTGCGCGGATGCGGGTCGTCGGTGAACTCGATCGAGACGGCCCAGCCCTTTCCGAGGCAGTATTCCACCTGCACCGCAATCTGTGCGTCGGTGAGGTCGGGCAGAAAGGAGAACGTTCCCTGCGTAAGCCGCATGCTCTCCTCTCTAAGCTGCCGTGACGGTCGGCACGAAGTCCGGCGTATCGGTGGACGCATAATCGAAAGTCACATCGCCCCACGTGTCGAGCGCCGCCTTGAGCGGCGAACAATGACGCGCCGCTTCGATCAGGATCTGCGGACCTTCGGACCAGATGTCGCGCCCTTCGTTGCGTGCGAGCACCATCGCCTCGAGGGCGACCCGATTGGCCGTGGCGCCTGCCTGGATACCCATTGGGTGACCGATCGTGCCGCCGCCGAATTGCAGCACACAGTCCTCGCCGAGATAGCTCAGCAACTGGTGCATCTGTCCGGCGTGAATTCCGCCGGAGGCGACAGGCATGACTTTCCGCAGCCCGGCCCAGTCCTGATCGAAAAAGATGCCACGCGGAAGATCGACCGGATTCCGGTCCTCGCGCAGCACGTTGTAGAAGCCCTGCACGGAGTTCGGATCGCCCTCCAGCTTTCCGACCACCGTACCGGCATGAATATGATCCACACCCGCAAGCCGCATCCATTTTGCAATCACGCGGAACGAAATGCCGTGCGACTTCTGGCGGGTATAGGTCGAGTGTCCCGCCCTGTGGAGATGAAGGATCATGTCGTTCCGGCGCGCCCATTTCGCCATCGACTGGATGGCAGTATAGCCGATGACGAGATCGATCATGACAATGACGCTGCCGAGCTCCCTGGCGAATTCCGCCCGCTCGTACATGTCTTCCATCGTCGCGGCGGTGACGTTGAGATAGGTTCCCTTTACCTCGCCGGTGGCGGCCTGCGCGCGATTGACCGCTTCCATGCAATAGAGAAAACGGTCGCGCCAGTGCATGAAGGGCTGGCTGTTGATGTTCTCGTCATCCTTGGTGAAGTCGAGGCCGCCCTTCAGGGCTTCGTAGACAACGCGCCCGTAATTCTTTCCGGAAAGCCCCAGCTTGGGTTTGACGGTCGCGCCAAGCAGAGGACGTCCGAACTTGTCGAGTCGTTCCCGCTCGACGACGATTCCCGTCGCCGGTCCTGGAAACGTCTTCACGTAGGCGACCGGGATGCGCATGTCCTCGAGGCGCAGCGCCTTGAGCGGCTTGAAGCCGAACACGTTTCCGATAATCGATGCCGCAAGGTTCGAAATCGACCCCGGTTCGAACAGTTCGAGGTCATAGGCGATATAGGCGAAGTATTGTCCCGGTGCGCCCGGCACCGGGTCCACGCGATAGGCCTTCGCGCGATATCGCTCGCAGGCCGTGAGGCGATCGGTCCATACCACCGTCCATGTCGCGGTCGAGGATTCCCCTGCAACCGCCGCAGCGGCTTCCTCCGGATCGACGCCGTCCTGCGGCGTAATCCGGAACATCGCGATCACATCGGTTTCCAGCGGAAGATAGTCCGGCTGCCAGTAGCCCATCTGCGCATATTTGAGCACGCCGGCGCGGTATCGGTCCGCCGAGGAGCCTGCAACCGAGTTCTGCATCGAACGTCTCCCGACAGGAGCAAAGGCTACCGCCGGCGTTCCATAATGACTATTTAATTGATATTATGCTTGCAATAAATGGTGCTTATCAAATGCTCCAGCGCGCCTCGATTCGCCAATTTCGCATTTTTGAAGCGGCCTCACGGCTTCTCCATTTCGGACGCGCCGCAGCCGAGCTTCATCTCACCCAGCCCGCCGTCTCAATCCAGTTGCGGCATCTGGAAGAGGCGGTGGGACTGCCGCTGTTCGAGCAGATCGGACGGCGCATGCACCTCACCGCAGCCGGCAGGGAGCTTCTGGTTCATGCGCGTGTGCTGCTCGAGCGCCTGCGCGAAGCGGACGAGGCCCTGCAGACACTCAAGGGCGAAGGCGGCGGCGAGCTGCACATCGCCGCAACGACGACCGCAGAATACTTCACTCCGCGCCTGCTGGCCGACTTCCGGGCAGCCACTCCGCGCGTGAAGCTGCGCCTGAGCGTCCATAACCGCGAAACGATCGTTCGCGCACTGGCCGACAACACGATCGACATTTCCATCATGGGACGCGCGCCGCGCGGGATCGATGTCGAGGCCAGGGCATTTTCGCGTCACCCGCTTGCGCTTGTCGCATCACCGGCGCATCCCCTTGCGAAGCGCCGTCGGCTCCGCCTTGCGCAACTCGCCGGAGAGACATTGCTTGTTCGCGAAGCCGGTTCGGGGACGCGCACAGCCATGCAACGCGCCTTCTCCGAACAGCGCTTCCAGCCCGGCGAAACAATGGAAATCGGTTCCAACGAAGCCATCAAGCAGGCGGTGATGGCCGGCATGGGGATCGGGTTCATCTCGCTGCACACCGTCGGCACCGAACTGGCAGACGGCCGGCTCGTCACATTGCCGGTCGCGGGAATGCCGGTGATGCGGGACTGGTTTGCGGTTCATCGCAAGGGCAAGCGCCTGCCCGCCGCGGCCACGGCGTTCAAGACCTTTCTCGCCGAACGTGGCGCCGACCTGGTCGCGAAAGCGCCCCGGCAGGCCTAGCCGCCATCGGCAAGAAAGCTGTCGTAGCGGCGAACGACGTCGGCCAGAACCTCGAAATGCGGCAGCGCGCCTGTCTGGAAGACATCGATCGTCCAGTTCGGCCGATTGGCCAGGACCTTGAGATAGGAATAGTCGGTGAAGCCTCCGCGAACGCCGTGGGCCACCCAGACCGGCATGCGCAGCGCCTCGTAGACCGTCGTGATATCCAGACTGAAGAGATAACCCGAGACAAAGCGATAGGGCGCGTAGCGCGCGCCGGGCTGATGCGACGTGAGATAGGCATAGTCGGCGAGACCCTCGTCGATCTGCTTCGATCCGAAGGTCTTGCGGAGAAAATACCGGATGCTTGCGCGGCTTGTGAGCGCCCGAAAGAAACCGCCACTCCAGAGCGGGAACCGGAAGACCTTGTAGAGCAGCGGCATTCCCCGATTCGTCCCTTCAGCCCCGCGATAAGGCGCACGCTTGTCCAGTCCCGTCGGGCTGATCAAGGCGATCGAGCGATATGCGGCAGGCCGCTCGCTCGCGGCGCGTGCCAGAAACTCCGACGCGAGCGAGAGCGCCAGGGCGTCGAAAGGACGACCGGAATGACGGCGCGCGATTTCCCCGGTTGCGGCAAGAACGGCATCGGTCATGAGACGTGGCGAATAGGGCCGATCGGAGCGTTCCGAGAAGCCGAATCCCGGCAGCTCGAGCGCATAGACCGCGCGGCTGCGCCGGTAATGCTCGTAGAGAGGCGCAACCTCGTAGGCCGACCCTGCGGCATTGACGCTGTGCACCAGCAGCATGGGCGCACGGTCGGGGCCGCCGGAATCGCGTTCGGGGCCCGCCGCATACAGATTGAGCTGCCCCGCGGATCTGCTGGAGAGCGAGATCCTTTCACCCGACACGGCGGCCTTCATTGGGAGCATTGGGGTTTCCGGTATGTCATCGCAAGCCTGATGCCGAACTGCGTGGGGGTGCGATCCAGCGTCAACCATCAAACCGCGATGAGGTTTCGTGCGGCAGCCGAAAGAGCCGCGGCATCGGCTCTCGGCATGGGCAGATAGCGCGCGCCCAGCGCCCGCGCCAGGGCTTCGGGCCGTGCATCCGGTTGCGGCGAGGTGTCGATCAGGATCGATGCAACCTCCGCGGCCCGCAAGGCCTTGGCCGCGGCGAGCGCGTCGGTCTCTCCGCAATGGCGTCCGGTCTCCCCGTTGCGCGCGACATTGGCGCGTCCGTCGGTGAGAAAGACAAGCGAGGGGGTCAGGCCCTTGCGCCGAAGCGCGAGCGCGAGCAGGCGCGCAGCATCGCACGCGGCAGCGAGCGGTGTTCCGCCGCCGCCCGGGAGCGCCGCCAGCGCTGGCTTCGCCCGCGCGAGCGAGCGCGTCGGCGGCAGGAGAATGTCCGCAGCAGCGCCGCGAAAGGCGAGCAGCGCCACCTGGTCGCGCCGCACGTAGCAGTCGGCGAGCAGAAGTTCGACGGCGCCCTTGGCCTCGGCGAGCCGATGCAAGGCCGCCGAACCTGATGCGTCGACCACAAAGATCGTTGCGGTTTCGCTGCGATGCTTGAAGCGCGTCACGCGAAAATCCTCGCGCCGGATGGCGACCAGCGACTTGCGTTTGGGGAAATCGGCGCCTTGCCGCAGTCTCTGCCAGGGTGCGGCAGCGCGCAGCGTTTCGATCACATTGAGACGCATGCCGGAAGCGGGATCGCCGCGGCGGGTGCCGGCGGGCCGGCCACGCCGTTTCGACGCCTGAAAGGCTCCCGCCCGACCCGCATTGCCCCGGCCCGCAATCGGTTTCGGGGCGGCCAGCGATTTCAGCAGATGGGCCGGAATGGCCGCGCGTGCCGATTCGAGAACCACATCATCGATCGAGGCGGAATCCGTGCGCCCGGAGTCGCTGTCCTCTCCGTCTGCGCGGTCTGCGGGCTGTTCGCTGCCTTGATCCGCCTCCTGCGTCGCCTCGGGCTCGGCTGAAGGCAGGCGCGTCGCTCGCGGCGCGAGAACGAGACGGGCTGCGACAATCGCATCTGGTTCGCCGACATCCGTCCGGCCGCAAAGCGCGGCATGAACGCGCGCGACGCGAGCCGCGAGCAGCCATGCGCGCGGAGAGTTCACACCAAGCAGGGCCGCCGTCGCGGCGAGCGCCTGCCGCACGGACTCCGCTGCAGGCGACGAGGGACCGTCGCGCCGGACACGCGCGATCGCTTCGGCCGTGAACGGCAGGTCCGGAATTGCGCGGAGACCGTCCAGAAACACGTGCAGCGCAAGCCGGTCGGCGATCGCAAGCGGAGGCCGCTCGTCGTCGTCGATCCCCTCATCGAACGCGATGACGCCGAGGCGCACCGGAGACGACGCCGCAAAGCCATCGCGCTCCAGACTGACCGTTCCGGTATCGAGCACCGAAGCCAGACGTGCGGCGAGCGAGGGCGACATTCGTTCGGCCATCGGCAGCACGATCACGCCGCGACCGACCTCCGCCAGCAATCCCTTGTCGAGCACCGGACGGCCCGATCGCAGCGTCGCCGCGAGATCGAGGCCTCCGAGCAGCCTGGCGTCGGCAATGTCGAGCGGTGTCCGGCGAAACGGGAATGCGTCCGGCAGCGCTTGCCTGATCAATGCCAGCAGGCGATCGCGCACCGGGCTTGCCGCCGCACGGACCGCGATTCCGCCCATGCCGCATGGATCGGCGGCAAACAGGCACGCCGCAAGAGCCACATCGTCCGCGGCGCAATGTCCGCCATCGATCATCATGATCCGAACGATTCGGCCAGCGCGCGATCGACCCTCGCGGTCGAGCCGGATTCATCGAGAGGATCGCGCCGCAGCCGGTGACGCAAGGCCAGCGGCGCGACGCGCCGCAGATGATGGTCCGCCACCGCGTCGTCGCGTTCGAGTCCGGCAAGCGCACGCGCAGCGCGGATGAGCGTCAGTTCGCCGCGAAGTCCGTCCGTACCCACGCTCATGCACAGTCGCGCCGCCTGCCTTCGCGCGTCGTCCGAGACCACAATTGAGGACAGCTTTGCGCGCGCAGCGGCGATCGTCCGCCGTTGCCGGTCGTCCGCCTTTTTCGCGGCAGCGACAAAGGCTGCGGGATCGCTTTCGAATTCTTCGCGCCGACGCACGATTTCGACCCGCAATTCGAGGCTGTCCGGCGTCCGGACCTCCACCGAGAGACCAAACCGGTCGAGCAATTGCGGCCGCAGCTCGCCCTCCTCCGGATTGCCCGTACCGACGAGCACGAAGCGCGCCGGGTGGCGGATGCTCAGCCCCTCGCGTTCGACGACATTTTCGCCGGAGGCTGCAACATCGAGCAGCAGATCGACGATGTGATCCTCCAGCAGGTTCACTTCGTCGATGTAGAGAAAGCCGCGATGCGCCCGCGCGAGCAGGCCGGGCTCGAACGCTTTTTGGCCATGCGCGAGCGCCCGCTCGAGATCGAGCGCCCCGACAACGCGGTCTTCGGTCGCACCCAGCGGCAGATCGACCACCGGCACCGGAACCAGTTTCGATCGCAGGTTTCCTTTCGCGGCGCGCTCGTGACATTCGGAGCAGCGCGACCCGTTCGCGCCGGGGTCGCAATGATAGCGGCAGCCTTCGACCACCCGCATCTTGGGCAACAAGGCTGCGAGTGCGCGGACTGCCGTGGACTTGCCGGTGCCCCGATCACCGAAGACAAGCACGCCGCCGATGGAGGGATCGACCGCCGCGATCAGCAGCGCCAGCTTCATCTCCTCCTGGCCGACAAGCGCGGAAAAAGGATAGACGTGGCGCATCGGCGAGACCCTCTGTCCGGGGAGCGGCGCAACATTCCCCGCCGGCGCGCTCGCAGCGGTAATCCCCGGCGCAACCCCCTCTGGCGGGGCATTGTATCATTTACACGGATGATGTCATCCTAGATTGACACCTGTTGCGCTGCGACGAATCCGCAGGCGCCGCCGCAGAGTCCGGGATACATGCAGGCAATGGATACCCTTTTCTGTTTCGGGCCCGGCTATAGCGCCCAGGCCTATTTTGCCGAGTTCGGCGGCCGGTTCTCGCGAATCGCGGCAACGACCCGGGCAACCCATGTCCGAAATCCGCCGGGGGCTCCATCGATTGTCCGGACAATTCCGTTCACAGCGCTGTCCCCGTCTCGCGATATTCTGGACGCCATAGCCGCCGCAGACTGCCTGCTGGTCTCGATTCCTCCCGGTCCGGACAACGACCCGGTCCTCGCCGCCTGCGCGGATGCGATTGCCGCATCCCCTCGTCTGCGCTCGATCGTTTATTTGTCAACCGTCGGCGTTTACGGCGATCATGCGGGAGCATGGGTCGACGAGACCAGCGCCTTGCGCGCGCAGAATGCGCGTTCGCGGACAAGAGCGGATGCGGAAGCACGCTGGCGGGATCTGTCGGCGGCCGCCGGGAAACCGCTCGCAATTCTGCGGCTGGCGGGAATCTACGGCCCCGGGCGCAATGCCATTGCCGGGATTCGTGCCGGCACAGCACGCCGCATCGTCAAGCCCGGCCAGATCTTCAATCGCATTCACGTTGCCGACGTCGCGCGTGCGATCGACGGCGCCTTTGCACGGCGGGCCGACGGCGTCTTCAATGTCTGTGACGACGAGCCCTGCCCACCGCAGGATGTGATCGCCTATGCGGCAGCTCTGCTCCGAGTTCCCCCTCCGCCAGAAATCAGCTTCGACGATGCCAAGGCTGCGATGTCCGACATGGGACGCAGCTTTTACGACGAATGCAAACGCGTGCGTAACGACAAGATCAAGCGCGATCTGGAATTCGCGCTACGATATCCCAGTTACCGCGAAGGACTTCGCTCGTTGTTGCGCGATGGGTGACAATGCCTTCGCGACGGCCCCACGCATGCCGCGGGTCGCGCGAACCGTTGGTCCGCTGACGATCCCTGCCTCGTCAGGTCAGGGAATTGGGAGGGCGGTTACCCGCCTGGAAAGCCTCGATTTGCTGGACGACCTGATTCCACAGCGTCTGCATCGCCTCGCTGCTGGCCCACGCGACATGGGGCGTCACGATCACGTTGGGACGATTGAGGACCTTCAGCAACGGATTGTCGCTTGCCGGCGGCTCTGACGTGAGGCAGTCGAAACCGAAGCCCGCAATCTGTCCGCGGTCGAGAGCGTCGACAAGGGCGGCCTCGTTGACCAGGCCGCCGCGCCCGCAGTTGATCAATAGCGGCCGCTTCTTCATCCTGGCGAATTCCGGCGCACCGATGGTGTCGCGTGTTGCGGCCGTCAGCGGACAATGCAGGGTTATGACGTCGGCACTGGCCAAAACCTCGTCGAATGGCGTGTAGAGCGGCCCAAGCCCCTGGACATTCTTGTGCGCGGCAAACAGCGTGCGCATGCCGAATGCCTGCCCGAGCCGCGCGACACTCTGACCGATGACGCCCTCCCCGATGATGCCGAGGGTCGAGCCGGCAAGATCGTTGATCGGGTGAGAGAAGAAGCAGAACTGGCCGGCTTCCTGCCAGCGCCCGTCGATCACATCCTGCCGGAACCCGATGAGCCCGCGTCGAAGCGCCAGGATCAACGCAAAAGTGTGCTCGGGCACGGTGTTGATCGCATAGCCCCGCACATTCGCGACCGCTATTCCGCGCTCCGCGCATGCATCGACATCGAATGCATCGTAGCCCGTGGCGGGAATCGCGATCATGCGCAGATCGGGCAGCTGCTCGATCGCGTTGCGCCGGATCGGAACCTTGTTGCTGATGGCGATCTGCGCGCCCTTGAGCCGCTCCGTCACCTGATCCGCGCGTGTGCGATCGTACTCGATCCAGTCGTGCGGAAACGCCGGTCTCCTGAGAATCACCGACGGACCGATGGTGGAACGGTCTAGAAAGACTATGCGCATGCCGCCATCAACCCGCGCTGGCGAAGGAACATCGAGCGCCCGGCACGCACCGCAGGTCGCCCTGGGACGCCGAACCGGACTGCCTATTCTGCGGCAATTCGCATGGCTTCTCCAGTCTGCGACAGATGCATCACCGCAGCGCCTACCCCGGCGCCAGGCTGGAACGGGATGCCGGCATCGCGCATGGCAAGCTCGGCGCCACCGAGCGCCTGAAGCACCATGAGCTCGTTCAACCAACCGAGATGGCCGATGCGGAACACCTTGCCGGCGACCTTGTTCAGGCCCGCGCCGAGCGAAAGCTCATAGCGGGAATAGGCGATCCGGATCACGTCGCCAGCGTCGAAGCCATCGGGAACGACGATTGCCGTCACCGTGTCGGAGAACCATTCCGGGCTCTTGGCGCAATTGCGCAGACCCCACGCATCGACGGCAGCGCGCACGGCACCGGCCAGGCGACGGTGGCGCGCGAAGACATTCTCCAGTCCCTCCTCGAGCAGCATGTCGACCGAGGCGCGCAAACCGCGCAGGAGCGTTGCGGCCGGCGTATAGGGGAAATATCCCTGATCGTTCGCCTTGACCATGTCGCGAAAATCGAAAAAGCAGCGTGGAAGTCTTGCTGCCTTGCCGGCTTCCAGCGCCTTTTCGCTGACACAGACGATCGCGAGCCCCGTCGGAAGCATGAATCCCTTCTGCGAGCCGGCAACCGCGACATCGACTCCCCACTCGTCCATCCGGAAATCGATCGAGGCGATCGAGCTCACGCCATCGACGAATAGCAGCGCAGGGTGGCCAAGGTCGTCGAGGATGCGCCGCACCCCTGCAACGTCGGACGTTACGCCTGTCGCGGTTTCGTTCTGCGTCACCAGCACGGCCTTGATGGCATGGCGCTTGTCGGCTTCAAGCCGCGCGCGATACTGATCGAGCGGCACACCCTTGCCCCACTCGACATCGATGGCGTCGACATCCAGCCCGAAGCGCTGGCAGAGATCGACCCACAGTAGCGAAAACTGGCCGAACACCGAGCCGAGGACCTTGTCGCCCGGAGACAGTGTATTGGCGATCGCGGCCTCCCAGCCGCCGGTGCCCGAGCCGGGAAAGAGAAACACCCGGCCCGTGTCGGTCTTGAACACCTTTTTCAGGTCGGCAAAGAGCGGGAGCGTGAATTGCGGAAAGTCGGGCGCGCGATGATCCTCGAGCGCGACATCCATCGCCTGCCGAATGCGGAAAGGCAGATTGGTGGGTCCGGGAACGGCCATTCCCTTGAAGCCAGGCATTTTCAGAATCTCCCTTGCGTGTCCCGCTGTCCTAAATCTGCGAGTAGATCGGAAAGGCGCGGCACAATGCGATGGCGCGCGATTTCACGGCCTCCTCGACGGCGGAATTGCCGTCGGGTCCGTTCTTCGCCAGCCCATCGAGCACGATCGTGATCATGTCCCCGATCTGCTCGAACTCGGCGGCGCCGAAGCCGCGCGTCGTGCCGGCCGGCGACCCGACGCGGATGCCGGAGGTAATGGTCGGCTTCTCCGTATCGAACGGCACTCCGTTCTTGTTGCAGGTGATATGCGCTCGGCCGAGCGCCTGCTCGGCAAGATTGCCCTTCAGCCCCTTGGGCCGCAGATCCACCAGCGCCAGATGCGTGTCGGTTCCGCCGGAGACGATCTCGAATCCGGCGCGGTTGAGACGCGACGCGAGAGTGCGGGCATTGGCGACGACAGCTTCGATATAATCCTTGAAATCCGGCCGCAGCGCCTCGCCGAAGGCGACGGCCTTTGCGGCAATGACGTGCATCAGCGGTCCGCCCTGAAGCCCTGGAAAGATCGCCGCGTTGAGCTTCTTCGCCAGCGCTTCGTCGTTCGTCAGGATCAGCCCGCCGCGCGGACCGCGCAATGTCTTGTGGGTCGTGGTCGTCGCGACATGCGCATGCGGAAAGGGGCTCGGATGCAAGCCAGCCGCGACAAGCCCGGCGAAATGGGCCATATCGACCATGAAGGTCGCACCGACCTCGTCCGCAATCGCACGAAAGGCGGAAAAGTCGATCTGGCGGGGATAGGCCGATCCCCCGGCAATGATGATGCGCGGCCGGTGCTCGCGGGCGAGCGCCGCCACCTGGTCCATGTCGATGCGATGGTCCGACCGGCGCAGACCATAGGCGACCGCCTTGAACCATTTCCCCGAAAGATTCGGCGCCGCCCCATGCGTCAGATGCCCGCCTGCATCGAGACCCATCCCGAGGATGGTGTCGCCCGGCTTCGCGACAGCAAGGAAAACCGCCTGGTTAGCCTGGCTGCCCGAATGCGGCTGCACATTTGCGAAGGCGCAGGAAAAGATCTGGCAAGCGCGGTCGATCGCGAGCTGTTCGGCCACATCGACATACTGACAGCCGCCGTAATAGCGCTTGCCCGGATAGCCCTCCGCATACTTGTTGGTCAGCACCGAACCCGCAGCATCGAGAACGGCGCGGCTGACGATGTTCTCCGAGGCGATCAGCTCGATCTCGTCGCGCTGCCGGCCGAGTTCGTCGGACAGCGCCTGTGCAACGGCGGGATCGGTCGCAGCGACATGCGCGGAGAAGAATGCATCCGCAATCGGCTTGTTCGTCCTGAGAACTTTCAGCTGTGCTTCCACCACACGTCCCCGCTTGAAGGTGACAAGAATGAAGATGCAGTCAGGCCGCGCGGATCCGACCGCCGGCGAGCTTCGCGTCGAGCAAGGCAATGACGCGATCGATCTCCCGATGCGCGATGCCGTATTGGCGGCCGACAATCTGGACGAGATGGTCGACACGTTCGATCACGGTTGCGCCGGCCGCCACGGCCCGGGCCGCGGATGACGGCTTGGAAAGCTGCTCGGCGGCGGCCGCGTATTTGTCGAAGGGAACGAGATCGTCGCGATGGGCCCCGATCCGGAGCGCGATCGCCTCGACGCAGCCATAGACCTCGCGCGACAGATCGAGATCGCCGTGGACGGCGTCACGGATCGAGATCGGCTCTCCGGCGGTCACGCAGCGATAATTCCCGGTCAGCAGCATCGGCCACTTGGCGAACGGCACGAACGGCGATTTGTGAACGCGGAGCTTGACCGGCACTTCGAGGCCGTCGAGCCGCACGGCATCGATATCGCTTTCGAGCGTCGCAAGAATCCGGTTGTGGCGCGCGCGGCCGAACTCGGCCGCCTTGAAATTTGTCGGCAGGCCGACATGCAGCACGTTCGGCGGCTCGTCGGCCGGGCGGAATGCCTGCGGGTCCGGCGAGCAGAGGGACATGAGGTCGGGCTCGAACCGATCCCATATGCGCGGATTGGCGCAGGCTGCTTCCGCTGCGGCCGCGTTGATGGTTGCGATCCGCTTGAGGTAAGGCAGCGGCGGCATGTTCATGAGCGAGAGGCAGGGAATGCGCGCCTCCGCGATCCTCGTCAGCAGCAGCCTGATCGCGTGGTCGGAATACTGAGGCTCCTGCATCGCGAGCACGGCAAGTTCGTATCCGGCCGGGTCGATCTTCTCCGGCGCCGCCGCATCGAGCCGGCCGGGAAGATCGGTCGAGCGGATCGTCCGGTGCCGCTCTTCGCCTTTCAGGCGCAGCCGCAGATCAGTTCCGCTGCGATTGATCAGTTCGGCCGTCGATGCACGGCAAACCAATGTGACGTCGTGCCCGGCCATCAGGCATTTGGTGCCGAACAGCGACCCGTAGGACGCACCAAGGATCAAAATCCTGTAGGCCACGGCTTTCCTCCTGCTGGGGCCGATTCCGTTTGCGGTCGGCGCTCGTTGATGGGGAGGTAGCAGCGGATTCGGACCAGAGCATTCAATTACGGGTCAATGTGTTGTATGTTACTAAACATAGTGGCCAAATATGTAATGTTGTAATATACGGTTCGAATGGCGAAAACCTTTGTAGGCCCGCAACTCAGGCAGCTCCGGCGCGAGCGGAATCAAACCCAGGCCGAGATGGCCAAGGTTCTGGGCGTGAGTGCGGGCTACATCAACCTGCTCGAGAACAACCAGCGGAGCCTGTCCATCCGGCTCCTGATGGCGCTTGCGGATGCCTATCAGGTGGACTGGCGCCATCTCGTGCGCGACGAGGCGTCAAACCTTCTGGCGCAGCTACGGACCGCGATCCGCGATCCCATGTTTCCCGGCCCGGCGCCCGATCTGCAGGAATTGCGGGCCGCGATCGACCATGCGCCGCGGCTCGTCGAGCAGTTTCTCGATCTTTACGGCATTCATCGCACGACGCTCGACCGCATCATGCGGCAAGGCGCGGCCGGCATACCTGAGGGATTGCTGGCATCGTCCGCCGAAGCCGTCATCCACGACTTCTTTCGCGGCCACTCGAACTATTTTCATGCGCTCGAGATCGCCGCCGAGACATTGCGCGCCAGCGAACCCTGCGAAACCGACGACATTTACGCAATGCTGAAGGCCAGGCTGTCCAACAAGCACGGCATCATCGTCCGCAGAAGGGCCGCCGAAGAGATGACCCAGGCGCTGCGCGTCTATGACCGGCAGGATCGCATCGTGCATTTGTCGGAGGCGATGGACCATTGCAATCAGGTCTTTCAGCTCGCGCATGTGCTCGGCCTCGTCGAATTGCAGGACCTGCTGGACAGCCTCACGGCGGAGAGCGGCATCACGCAAAAGACAAGCCTTGCGCGCTGCCAGGTCGAGCTCGCGAATTATTTCGCTGCCGCGTTCCTGATGCCCTACGAACCGTTTCTGCAAACGGCGGAAAAATCCGCCTACGACATCGACCGGATCGCCATTCGCTTTGGCGTTTCCTTCGAGCAGGCCTGCCACCGGCTGACCACGCTGCAGCGGCCCGGCGCGCAGGGCGTTCCGTTCTTCTTTCTGCGCGTCGACAAGGCCGGCAACGTCACCAAGCGTTTCAACTCGACCTCCTTCCATCTCGCGGAATATGGCGGCGCGTGCCCGGTCTGGAAGGTCCACATGGCGTTCCGGACTCCGGGTGTCATTATCCCGCAATTCGTGGAGCTTCCCGACGGCGACCGTTTCTTCACGATCAGCCGCACGGCGGACCGGCCCGCCATCAATCTCGAGACGCAGGATCATAGCCTTTCCATCGCGCTGGGATGCGAACTGCGTTATGCGAAGAAGATCGGCTACGCAGTGTCCTACAACCTCGATGACCCCCGCATGTTCAGCCCGATCGGCATCAATTGTCATTTGTGCCCGCGACAGGCCTGTTCGCAGCGCGCGCACCAGCCGGCATTCATGGAATTGCCGATCGACACCGCGCGTCGGGGCAACACGCGCTACGAAAGCTGACGGAGAATTGCGATCGCGAAGCCCCGCATCCGACCGGCCTGCGTCTGCCAGCAAATGTCGGGGAAGCGTTGGTAGCGGAGGAGGGACTCGAACCCCCGACACACGGATTATGATTCCGTTGCTCTAACCAGCTGAGCTACTCCGCCGCCGAGACCGCGCGAGAGGCGATGCGCCGGAAATGTCCGGAGCGGCTTGTCGACGCGGGGCGGATATAAGGAGTCCGGCAAAACGCTGTCAAGCAAAGCCGGTTTGCCGCTATTTCGGTCGCAGAGAGGGATCGCCGCCGGGGCTGCCGGGCGGCGGTATCACAGGTGTCCGGCCGGTGTCCGGCGCCGGCGCGCGGATGGCGGGATCGAGGTCCGGCGGCGGGCAGATCACGCCATCGGTGCGCGCGAGCTTGTCGCTCGTGCTTTCGCCGGTCGTGCCCTTGCTCTGCAATTCGTGGGTGTCGCCAAGCGTGAGCCGGTCTCGGTCGGCGCAGGCCTTCGGATCGAGCGTGGGCGGGGCCGTCTCGAGGGCCGGCCCGGGCTGTTGCGCCTGCGCCGACAAAGGCACGCTGAGCCCAAAGGCCAAACCGCACACAATCAGCATTTGTCGCGTCATCGCGCTGCTCCCGATCACAGGGGATAACGGCGCGCAGCCGCGCGAGTTCCGCGTGCGGCTTCAGGCCGCGATCTGCTTGCCGAAGCGGATCAGCGAGAAATGCCCGAGCGGCGGCATCGGCCGCTTCTCGATCACCCGCATGCCGGGCCGCCTGTCGATCCAGCGTGCGAGCCGCGCCCAGGCGAATTCCGGCCGCCAGCCGAGCCTGCGCGCCACCGGCGCAAAACCTCTCTCGAAGGTGCGGCGAAAGCCCGCTTCCGCGCCGATGTGATTGACGAGAATGATCTCGCCCCCGGGCTTCAGCACGCGCGCGAATTCGTCGAGGGCCGCTTCCGGGTCTGGCACGGCGGTAATGACATATTGCGCCACCACGACGTCGAAGAAATTGTCGGGGAAGGCGAGATGCGCGACATCCATCACGGAGAGCACATCGACATTGGTCAGGCTGTGCGCGCGCACGCGCTGCCTTGCCTTGCGCAGCATCGGCTCCGAAATGTCGATGCCGACCAGCCTGTTCTTGCGCGCATAGTCGGGCAGCGAGATGCCGGTGCCGACGCCGACCTCGAGGATGCGTCCGCCGATGCGTTCCGCCGCCGCGATCGAGGCCTTGCGGCCCGCTTCGAATACCTTGCCGAATACGATGTCGTAGACCGGCGCCCAGCGCGCATAGGCCTTTTCGATCGTGCCACGGTCGAGCTCCGCCGCCATCTCCCCCACCGCCCCGTTCTCCCTCCCTTTGCGGGAGTACTCTTGTCTCTATGACACCGCGCGGGCGGCCGCGAAACTCTTGTGCTCGACCTGCGGCACCGCGTACGTCCGCGGCACAGCCTTTGTGATGAATCCCCCGCCCAGCACGCGGGCCTGTCCGAGGGGCGCATCGTATAGCACGCAGGCCTGGCCAGGCGAGACTCCCTCCTCACCCTCGATCAGTTCGACACTCACCCCGTCGGAACCCGCATGCAGCAGAGCAGGCTGCGGCGGGCGCGTCGAGCGCACCTTGACGAACACCTCCCGGCCGGAGGCATCTTCGATTTTGCCCCCGCCGATCCAGTTGATGTCGCGCAGCGCGATCCGGTGCGCGCGCAGCGCCTCGCGCGGACCCACGACGACCCGGCGCGTCTCCGGTTCGAGCCGCACGACATAAAGCGGTGCGCCGGCTGCAATGCCGAGGCCCTTCCGCTGTCCGACGGTGAAATGGATGATGCCCTCGTGCCGGCCGAGCACCTTGCCCTGAAGATCGACGACCTCGCCCGCATCGGCCGCACTCGGGATCAGCCGCTGGATCATGTCCGTGTAGCGGCCATTCACAACAAAGCAGATGTCCTGACTGTCCGGCTTGTCAGCGATGTCCAGTCCAAAGCGGCGCGCCAGGTCCCGCGTCTGCGCCTTGGTCAGGTCGCCGAGCGGAAAGCGCAGAAAGTCGAGCTGCTCCTGCGTCGTGGCGAACAGGAAATAGCTCTGGTCGCGCTCCTCGTCCTTGGCGCGATAGAGCGCGCGTCCGCTGCCGGCGTTGCGCGAGCAGATGTAATGACCGGTCGCCATCGCCTGCGCGCCCAGATCCTTCGCGGTCGACAGAAGGTCGTGAAACTTGACCGACTGGTTGCAGGCGATGCATGGCACCGGCGTCTCGCCCGCGATATAGCTCTCCGCGAAGCGGTCGATCACCGCTTCCTTGAAACGGCTCTCGTAGTTCAGCACGTAGTGCGGAATGCCGATGCGCTCGGCGACCGCACGCGCGTCGTGGATGTCGCGGCCGGCGCAGCAGGCGCCCTTGCGATGCATCGCGGCGCCGTGGTCGTAAAGCTGCAGCGTGACGCCGACGACGTCGTAGCCCTCGGCCTTGAGCAGGGCCGCCGTGACGGACGAATCCACACCGCCCGACATGGCAACCACCACGCGGGTCTCCTCCGGCCGGCCCTCGAGATCCAGACTGTTCAGCATTGCCCTGTCGCTTGGAAAGGCGCGGCCAGTGTCCCTTCGGGCCACTGACGCCCCGCTTATCTATAGGCGCTTGCCGCGCTTGCCAATTGCGCCTGGTCAAATCCGCGCGGTCGGCAAATCTTGCCGCAGGCACGCGGCAAGGCATGCTCGGCCGCGCGGATGCGCGCTTTGGAAACGCTGAAAACAAAGCCTTTTCGGAGGCAGGCGCGCTGGCGCGGCGCTTGCACCGGCCTCGGCGGACCATTGCAGAGGTTGCCGCCGTGCCGAGCGTCCTGCCCGATCTCAACATCTTCCCAACCCGCCCGGCCGAGCCGCGCCAGCCATCCGCCGCGCGCGACCGCGAAGGTCCGAGCCGCTTCGAATCTCTCGTGGACGAGTCGGAGCCGGACACCCAGCCTGCCGGCCCGCAACTTTCCCCGGCACGGGAGAGCAAGTCATCGCTGCCGGCCGGTTCGGCCGAGCCTTCCGCCACGCCCTCCGATAACCAGTCGGTGCTGCCCGCGCCGGACGCGCCCCCTATCGAAGCGCCCGTAGTCGCAAACAATCCCGCGACCGACTTTGCCGCCGTCACGGCGGCCCTTGCGGCCGCGCCCGGCGGGACCGTGCCCGAAGGCGACAATGCGACGGAGGAACCCGCCGAGGGAGCCGAAAGCGACGCCGATCCGGCCGCGCTCGTCGTCGCTGCGCCTGCGCCGGAACGGCCGCAGGCCGCGCCCGCTGTCACCGTTGCCGCCCTGCCCGTTACGCCGGTCGTGGCCGCTCCCATTGTCGATGGCGAGACGTCCGAGGGCGATGCCGAAGGTGGCATCGTCGAGAATGCCGGGCGCAAGACCTCCGCTCCCGCAATGCCGGCGGACCAGCTCGCGGCGCTCACGCGGACCGCGCCGAAGGAAGCCGCGAACCCCTCCGAAACGGGCGAGGACGCAACGGCACAGATGAAGCCAGGCGAGGTTGAGCACATCGCGACAGATGACGCGCCCGCCGAAACGGACACCGTCTTTGCGGCCAAGAAGGCGTTATCGTCGGACGAAGATCAGGACGCCGACATCAAGTCCGAGGCTCCGCCCGCGCCCCCTGAACGGGCAGACGGAAAGAAGCCGGCGCGCACGCCGGACGATGCCGTTCTGCCGGTTGCGGCGGCCGAAGAGCGCGCCGCGGCCCAACCTTCCAGGGATCATGCGCTGCAGCCGCTCGCGCCCGTCGAGCATCAGTCCGTGACCGCCCAGGGGCAGGCGCAAGCCAATACACAGGCGCAGGCGCGTCCGATCGTGCAGGCCGTGCCGGTCGCGGCCGTACCGGTCGAAATCGCCGCGCAGGCGCGCGCCGGCAAGACGAGTTTCGAAATCCGCCTCGACCCGCCCGAACTCGGCCGCATCGACGTGCGCCTCGACATCGACCACGACGGCAAGGTGACCTCGCGGCTCACCGTCGAGCGCGCGGAGACGCTCGACGTGCTGCGCCGCGATGCGCATTCGATCGAGCGCGCCCTCAACGATGCCGGGCTGAAGACCTCCGACAATTCGCTGCAATTCTCGCTGCGCGACCAGGGCCATGCCCAGCGCGATCGGGATGACACGGCCCGCGCCGAACGGCTCGCGATGGCCGAGACCGAGCTTGCGGCCCAGTCGGCCGCTCCGATCTACAACCGCCTGGCCGGGCTCGGCAGCGGGCTCGATATCCGGGTCTGAACGCGAAGAAGAGTCATGACCACGATCATTCCTTCCACCACCACGAACGTGACCTCCGGCGTCAACACGTCCAACACCACGGGCACAAGCGCGACCGACAGCGCGACGCTCGCCTCGAACTTCACGGCCTTCCTGCAATTGCTGACGACGCAGCTCAAGAACCAGAACCCGCTCGATCCGCTCGACACCAACCAGTTCACGCAGCAGCTCGTGCAATTCTCGCAGGTCGAGCAGCAGCTCAAGTCCAACGAGCAGCTCGCCACGCTCGTGTCGCTGCAGGAATCGACGCAGCAGACGCAGGCGCTGGGCTTTGTCGGCCAGACCGTGAGCGTGGAAGGCGCGAGCACCAGGCTCGAGAACAATCGAGCCTACTGGACCTTCAATTCGAGCAAGCCCGCGGTCGCGACCGTCAACGTGCTGAATTCGGCTGGCGCCACCGTCTATTCCGGCAGCTTCTCGGTCGATGCGGGAACGCAGAATTTCGTCTGGGACGGGCGCGGCACGAACGGCCAGCAGCAGCCCGACGGCGTCTACAAGATCGTGGTGACAGGAAAGGACGCGAGCGGACAGAACGTCGCCATCTCGACCGAGGTCCAGGGCGTCGTGGATTCCGTCGACATGACCAAGAACCCGCCGACCCTTTCGATCGGCGAAAACGAGTATACGCTGGACAAGGTCAAGCGGGTCGTGCGCGCGCCGCAGGAGGATTGAAACCGCAAGAACCGGCGCATTTAACGACTTCTTAAAGGCGGAGCAGCGCCCAAATGAGCGCGGCGCACATCTTGGAATTGAAGATTGCGCTTAGCCAAATCTTAAGCGGCCCGGTCTACCTTGCCTCCTGTTGTATCAGTGAGTGCGCGAGTTCGACGATGACCGAACCTCTTCGCCCGAGGGTCAAGTATGTGATCGGGCCTGACGGCAGCCCGCTGACCATCGCGGATCTGCCACCTCCGACCACCAAGCGCTGGGTCATCCGGCGCAAGGCAGAGGTTGTCGCTGCCGTGCGCGGCGGCCTGCTGTCGCTGGAGGAGGCGTGCAACCGCTATACGCTGACAACCGAGGAATTCCTGTCCTGGCAGTTTTCGATCGACCAGCATGGCCTGGCCGGTTTGCGGACGACCCGCATCCAGCAATACCGCCAGTAGTTCCGACCCCCGATCTTTCCAGAAGCGCCGGCCTCCGAGCCGGCGCTTTGCTTTTGGCGCCCGCCCCCGGGGGACTGCGTACGCAATTAACCAGATGGAAACCATAGACTGGGCAAATTTTGCCGAGGCGCGCCGCGGATCGGCGCGACGAGCAAAGGGTTGCCCGTGCAAGGTCTCGCAGAATTCGTAAAGACGCTCGGCGCCACGCGCATCGGCGCGATGGCGGCCATCGCCGCGGCTCTGATCGGATTTTTCGCCTTTGTGATCCTCAGGGTCACCTCGCCCACCATGACCACGCTGTTCACCGATCTGACCTTTGAGGATTCCTCGGCCATCGTCAAAGACCTGGAGCGGCAGGGCATTCCCTTCGAGTTGCGCAACGACGCCGGCACCATCCTGGTGCCGAAGGAGGCCGTGACCCGGCTGCGCATGAAGCTTGCGGAATCCGGCCTGCCCAAGGGCGGCGGCGTGGGCTACGAGATTTTCGACAAGAGCGACGCGCTCGGGGCAACCAGTTTCGTCCAGAATATCAATCACTTGCGCGCGCTTGAGGGCGAGCTTGCGCGCACCATTCGCGCGATCGACCGGGTGCATGCGGCGCGCGTGCATCTCGTCATGCCGGAACGGCCGCTGTTCTCGCGCGACAAGGTCGAGCCGTCGGCCTCGATCGTGCTGCGGGTGCGCGGCACGCTGGAGACGCAACAGGTGCGGGCCATCCGCCATCTCGTCTCGTCCGCCGTCAGCGGCCTGAAGCCGGCGCGCATCTCGATCGTCGACGAAAGCGGTCGGCTGCTGGCCGACGGCGCCGGCGACGGCACGGATATCGTCAGCGTGCCGGCCGACGAACGCAAGGTCGCGTTCGAGCGGCGCATGCGCGAGCAGGTGGAATCGATCGTGTCGTCGGTGGTCGGACCCGGCCGCGCGCGCGTGCAGCTGGCCGCCGAGTTCGATTTCAACCGCATCACGCAGACGTCGGACCGTTACGATCCGGAAGGGCGCGTGGTGCGATCGAGCCAGACGCGCGAGGAAAGCTCGCTTTCCGCCAACGGCCAGGACGGACAGGTGACGGTCGCCAACGAATTGCCCGGCGGCGGCCGGCAGGGACAGCAGCCGGGCCAGGGCGGCAATAACAACAACGGCCGCAGCGACCAGAACCGCAAGACCGAGGAGATCGTAAATTACGAGATTTCCCGCACCACCAAGACCGAGGTGATCGAGGGCGGACGGGTCAATCGCATCTCCGTCGCCGTGCTTGTGGATGGCAACTACGTCAAGAACGACAAGGGCGACGTCACCTACGAGCCGCGCAGCGCGGAAGAAATCGACCGGATTGCCGCGCTCGTGCGGTCGGCCATCGGCTTCGACCAGAAGCGCGGCGACCAGGTGGAGGTGGTCAATCTGCGTCTTGCCGAGGCGCCGCAGAATCTTCCGCGCGAGCCGAGGACCTGGATGGACTATTTCCAGTTCACCAAGGACGACATCATGCGCGGGGTCGAGCTCGGCGTGATGGCGCTGCTTGGCCTGATCGTGCTGCTGATGGTGGTGCGCCCGCTCGTGCGCCGCATCGTAACGCCGGACAAGGCCGTGACGGCCCTGGCGGGCGCGGCCGGCGCCGGGGGGCTCGCGATCGCCGGCGCGGCGGGCAGCATCTCCGGCGGACCGGGCGGCCCGAATGTGATCGTGGGCGGCGAACAGGCGACCGCGACGATTTCCACCCACACCTCGCAGATGATCGATATCGCCCAGGTGCAGGGACAGGTTCACGCCCAGTCCGTGCAGAAAGTGGGCGAACTCGCCGACCGCAATCCCCACGAAACCGTCGCCATCATTCGTCAGTGGCTTCACGAGAACAACAACTGATCGAGCAGCGTTATGACGACCGCGCACAACAAGACCTCCAGCGACATCGCCAATGTCGTCGCGGCGCTTGCCAGTCGGCAGGCGGAGGCCACCGCGCCGCCGCGCGTACTGACCGGCCCGGAGCGGGCGGCGGTGCTGATGCTCGCCCTCGGCGAGCAATATGGCGGAAAAATCTGGGGCATGCTCGACGACGACGAATTGCGCATGCTGTCGATCACGATGTCCACGCTGGGCACGGTCGAGGCGCCGGCGGTCGAGAACCTGCTGCTTGAATTCGTCGGGCGCCTGTCCGCCTCCGGCTCGCTGATGGGCAATTACGACGCGACTGAGCGCCTGCTGCAGCAATTCCTGCCGCCCGAGCGCGTCGGCGGGATCATGGACGAGATGCGCGGTCCGGCCGGCCGCAACATGTGGGAGAAGCTCTCGAACTTCCAGGAAGAGGTGCTCGCGAACTACCTCAAGAACGAATACCCGCAGACCGTCGCCGTGGTGCTGTCCAAGATCAAGCCCGAGCATGCCGCGCGCGTGCTGTCGATCCTGCCCGAGGAGCTGGCGCTGGACGTCGTCAACCGCATGCTGCGCATGGAGGCGGTGCAGAAGGACGTGATCGAGCGCGTGGAGCAGACGCTGCGCACCGAATTCATGTCGAACCTGTCGCAGACCCGCCGCCGCGACGCCCACGAGGTCATGGCCGAAATCTTCAACAATTTCGACCGCCAGACCGAGACTCGCTTCCTGACCTCGCTGGAGGAGCAGAATCGCGAAAGCGCCGAGCGCATCAAGACGCTGATGTTCACCTTCGACGACCTCATCAAGCTCGATACCGGCTCCGCGCAGACGCTGATGCGTCACATCGACAAGGACAAGCTTGCGATCGCGCTCAAGGGCGCCGCCGAGCCCGTGCGCCAGTTCTTCATGAGCAACATGTCGACGCGCGCGGCGAAGATGCTGGTCGACGACATGCAGGCGATGGGTCCGGTCCGCCTGCGCGAGGTCGACGAGGCCCAGATGCTGCTGGTCAATCTCGCCAAGGACCTCGCCGCCAAGGGCGAGATCGTGATCGCCAAGCAGCGCGGCGACGAGGAGCTGGTGTTTTGACCGCGACCGCCCCGACCAGGTTCCTGTTCGACACCGATTTCGGCGCCTCCGCGAAGGCCGCCAATGTCGTCGCGCTCGACGAGCACAAGGCCGCGGTCGCGGAAGCGGAGACGCGCGGCTACCGCAACGGATTCGCGGCCGGCGCCGCCGAGGCGCGCGCCGAGACGGAGCGTCGTCTCGCTCTCGCTCTGGAGCAGGTCTCGGGCGGCCTGGAGGGAATCGCACGCGGTCTTGCCGGCGTCGAATCGCGTCTGGAAGCCGAGGCCGTGGATGTCGCGGTCACGGTCGCGCGCATGCTCGCGCCTGAGCTGATCGCCCGCGAGCCCTTTGCCGAAATCGCGGCCCTTGCCACCGAATGCTTCCGACATCTGATCGCGGCACCGCATATCGTCGTGCGCGTCAACGAGAATCTCTACACCAGCGCGCGCGAACAGCTGGACCGGCTGGCGAGCCAGTCGGGGTATGCCGGGCGGCTGGTCATACTCTCCGAACCCGACATTGCCGAGGGCGACTGCCGCATCGAATGGGCGGATGGCGGCGTGGTCCGCAGCCGCGCCGAAATCGAGGCAGCCATTGCCGAGACGGTCGGACGATTCCTTGCCGGTCGCCAGAGCCCCGTTGAGCATGGTTTGAAAGGACCAGAACAATGAGCGACAACGAACCGCAGGTCCCGCTGCCCAGTCTGGACATCGATCAGGGCAATCCGACTGCGCCGGAATCGTCCGACGCGGAGACGGAGAACCGCACGGCCGCCGATCTCGAAGCCATGTTCGACGTGCCGGTGCAGGTGTCGGCCGTGCTCGGGCGCTCGCGCATGGATGTCGGCCAGCTCCTGAAGCTCGGGCCGGGCGCGATCCTGGAACTCGATCGCAAGGTCGGCGAGGCGATCGACATCTACGTCAATGACCGCCTCGTCGCCCGCGGCGAAGTCGTGCTGGTCGAGGAAAAGCTCGGCGTGACCATGACGGAAATCATCAAGGCGGACCGGGGATGACAAATTCCGGACCGCGCGCGCCGTGCGCGTCCGCCATGACCAAGAAGGGATCTGAACCATGCGCCTCCTGATCATCGGCACGCTCAAGGGCCAGCTCACGCTCGCCACCAAATACGCCATGCAGAAGGGCGCGGCGGTCACGCATGCGAGCGACGCCGAGCAGGCTTTGGCCGTGCTCCGCTCCGGCCGTGGCGCCGACCTGCTGATGGTGGACGTGGCGCTCGACATCGCCGACCTCGTCGCCCGCCTCGCGGCCGAGCATATCCACGCACCGATCGTCGCCTGCGGCGTCGACAATGATGCGCGCGCCGCGGGCGCCGCGATCCGCGCCGGCGCCAAGGAATACATCCCGCTGCCGCCCGATCCCGAGCTGATCGGCGCGGTGCTCGCCGCCGTTGCCGACGACAATCGCGATCTGATCTTCAGCGACGAGGCGATGGCGCGCGTGATCAGGCTCGCGCAGCAGGTGGCGGCGTCCGACGCATCCGTCCTCATCACCGGCGAATCCGGCACCGGCAAGGAAGTCCTTGCCCGCTACGTGCATCAGCGCTCGAATCGCGCGAACAAACCCTTCATCTGCGTGAACTGCGCCGCCATCCCCGAGACGCTGCTCGAGTCCGAGCTGTTCGGGCACGAGAAGGGCGCCTTCACGGGCGCGATCGCGCGGCGCATCGGAAAGTTCGAGGAGGCCAATGGCGGCACGCTGCTGCTCGACGAAATCTCGGAGATGGACGTGCGCCTGCAGGCCAAGCTTCTGCGCGCGATCCAGGAGCGGGTGATCGACCGCGTCGGCGGCGCCAGGCCGGTGCCGGTCAATATCCGCATCCTCGCGACCTCGAACCGCAATCTGACGGAGGCTGCGCGCGCCGGCCAGTTCCGCGAGGACCTGCTGTTCCGGCTCAATGTCGTGAATCTGCGCATTCCGCCCCTGCGCGAGCGTCCGGCCGACATTCTCGAACTCGCCCGGCATTTCGCCGCACATTACTCCAAGGCGAACGGCCTGCCGGAAAAGACGATCTCGCCCGACGCGCGACGAGCGCTCATGATGAATCCCTGGCCGGGCAATGTGCGCGAACTGGAAAACGCCATCCATCGCGCGGTGCTGCTATCGTCCGGTTCGGAAATCGGGATCGACGCACTGATCACCGCCGACGGCGCGCAGCTTGGCAGTGCGGCCACGCCGCCCGCGGTCGCGCATGCGACAATCGCGGCCGAACAGGTGACGCGCGCCCTCGTCGGCCGCACGGTCGCCGATGTCGAGCGCGACCTGATCCTGGAGACGCTGAAGCATTGCCTCGGCAACCGCACGCATGCGGCCAACATTCTCGGCATCTCGATCCGCACCTTGCGCAACAAGCTGAACGAATATGCCTCCGACGGCGTGCCGGTGCCCCCGCCCAACGGCGGCGGCGACCCGCGCTTCGCGGCGGCGTGACAACGATCTACAAGATTTGCCCCGCCGCCGAATGGCGCGCGGCGGAACGGGCCGGAATTTTCCGCGGCTCGGCCGTCGATCTGCGCGATGGCTTCATCCATTTCTCGGCGGCCGACCAGGTTGCCGGGACGGCAGCGAAACATTTCGCCGGGCAGTCCGACCTGTTGCTGATCCATGTCGATGCAGACGCGCTCGGCGACGCGCTCAAATGGGAAGTCTCTCGCGGCGGCGCGCTGTTTCCGCATCTCTACGGAGATTTGCGGACGGAGGCTGTGATCCGCGCGGAGCCGCTGCCGCTCGGGCCGGACGGGCGGCACGTTTTTCCACCTTTGCAGAAATGACAAAGCCGGGGCGTTACCGCCCCGGCTTCCTGCTGGAAACGCCAGTCGTGTTCAGTCGTGCGCCAGACGCGATCCCGCGTTCCACCGGAGCGCGTGGGGGCCCTCGCCGATCAGCGCCTGCACGATCACCAGCACGATCAGGAAGGCGGGATATTCCCGGCCGCCGTTCGGCGCGGAAAAGCCCCAGCCGTTCGGCAGATGCACGAGCAGCGCGCCGAGCAGGATCGGCAGCGTTGCGAGCGAGACCAGCCGCACCTGAAAGTCTGCGATCAGCGCGACGCCGGCGAGGAATTCACCGGCAACCACCGGGTAGGCGGTCCAACCCGGAAAGCGCTGGGCGAAGAAGCCGGCGGTGCCGGGCAGCGAGCTTCATCGAGATCGTGGGCGAAGGCGTAAAGCGCCGGGTCGCGACGCGCGAGGTCGCGCCGGACATGCGTTCGCGCTAGGGTTCGCGCCTCACCCGCCTGCCGGGCGACAACCGAACCACGGATGCGACCCAATCCAATGAGACAGCCCTGGATGGCGCCGACCGCGGGCGTGGCCACGGCGCTCCTCCTCGCGAGCGCGACAGCAGCGTCCGACTTCGCCGATTTCCGCGACTGGCATGTCGCATGCGACAATCTCCGCAACTGCGTCGCCACCGGCGGCGACGGCGCGAGCCAGGGGGGCTATCTCGCCATTGCGCGCAGCGGCGCACCCGAGGCGGCACCTGTCATCACGATCGCCGTTTTCGCGGAGAAAGGCGTCACCTTCACGCTGCGTTTCAACGATTCCGCTTTGCCCGGCCTTCCCCGCGGCGAGTTCGAAGGCGCGCCGGACGATGCCGGCGGCTATCGCCGCATTGTGCTGTCCGAGAGCGTCTCGCCCGATATCCTGATCGCCTCGTTTCGCAAGGCTGATGCGATCGTCGTGACGCGCTCGGGTTCGCCGGGCGCCAAGACGAGCGATCCCGAAAAATCGGAAATCTCCCTGTCGGGCCTCGTCGCCGCGCTGATCTGGATGGATGACGAGCAGAAGCGCATCGACACGGTGACGGCGCTGATCAGGCGCGGCCCGAAGCCTGCGTCCGCGGTGCCGCCACAGCCCCCCATGCCGGTCGTCGTTGCCGCCAGGTCAGCCGGCGGCAAGCCGCCGGAGAAGGCTCCGGCGGTCCTGATGAAGAAAGGCCGCGCCCTGTGCGAAGAGGAGGAAGCCGGTGCAAAGCTCGAGGAGAGCTATCCGCTCGCCGGCAACATGGTTCTCTACATGTTCATCTGCCCGGATTCGAGCGGCGCCTATAATGCGCATTACGGGTTGCTTGCGGCCCCCTCCGGCAAGCCGCAGGCGGCGCGCACGCTCAGCTTCCGCTGGCCGGTGCAGATCGGCGACACCGTACCGGACGACGAGGACGGCACGATCGTGGTCAATCCAGCCTTCGATCCGAAAACAGGCAAGCTCACGACCTTCTCCAAGGAGCGCGGGCCAGGCGATTGCGGCACCGGCGAGGAATGGGTGTGGGACGGCAAGGCATTCAGGCTTGTCCTGCTGAAGATGATGGTGCATTGCAGGGGCATTCCCTACGACGACTGGCCGGTCCTGTATCGCGCCGCAGTGAAGTGAGACACCCGATGCGAAGCACCTTGTTGGCCGTCGCGGCCTTTGCCGTTCTCGCGACCGTGGCCACCTCGCACGCGCAGCCGGCCAAGACGGGCTGCGATCTTCCCAATGCCGACCGTACGGTGCACGGCGTCACGCTGGGCGATGCCAAGAGCGCGCTGGCGGTGCTCGGCGACGACCACCGCAACGTCGTCAACGACCGGCAGACCGATTTTCCCTGGATCCTGTTCGCCTCGCGCGACAACAAGCAGATCCTTGCCTTCCGCCATCACGCCGGCGACATCATAGATTCCTATCTGGAAGTCGAGGTGAAATACGGGCGCGACGACCGCAGCCCGCCCAAGCTCAATGTGTTCGAATTCGTCACCGGCAACGGCATCAAGCTCGGGATGAAGCGGCGCCCGTTCCTGCGCAGGATGGGCCCGTGCTTCACAAGCAGCGTCAATGGCAAGACCGAGATCATTCGTTATGAGATCGCGGAGAAGGAGCCGAAGGCGCCGATCCTCAAGGCGGCGAACATGCCGCAATATTACGCCGAGTACGAGTTCGATCACGGCGTGCTGGTGCGAATGAAATTCGGCTACGCGCCGTTCTAGCTCATCCCTCCTCGCGCAATTCGCCTCTCCCCGCTCAAGCGGGGCGAGGGGCTACAGCAGCGCATAGGCGCTCGACACCATCGCCACCGGCTTGTTGTCCGCCGCAGACAGAATCGTCACCCGCCCGAACGCCATCGTGCGCCCGAGCCGCGCGATGCGCGCGTCGGCCAGCACATCGGCCTTCGACACGGGTTTGAGAAAATGCGTGGTCTGGTCGACCGTCGTCATCGGGCGATAGGCGCCGCTCGCGGCCGAGACCGCGAACACCATCGCGGTATCGGCGAGCGCCATCAGCGCCTGCCCGGAAATCACCCCGCCCTCGCGGCACAGTCGGTCCGAGAACGCCATTCGCAGCACGGCGCCTGGCTCCGCCGCCTTGGCCTCGATACGCTCGATCGAAAGCTTCAGGTCCTGCACCCAGGGCGCGAACACCTCCGTCAGAAGCCGCTCCGCCGCCGCCTGATCGAACGCACCGTCATTCGCCATCGACCCTTTCCCTCCATGTGGCCGTCGGGACCCACATAGGCAATTCCACGACGTCGTTAACCTCTCGCTAACCATAAACCGGGCAAAAACTGCCTGGGGAAGGGGTAATGCCACACCGCGCGCTCTACCGACATACCGGCCTGCTCGAGGCTCTCCGGACCGCGATACCGATGCGCTCCCAGGCAGGTTTGGGCGCATCATGACCGACGTCACCGCGGGAACCGCAAGCGCAGCTCCGAGCCGCACCCTGTTCGGGTTCCTCCCGCACGGCATTTCCAGCAGGCTCGCGGGCTCCGGCGACATCGTTCTCGCTGCCGGTGTGATGACGATTCTCGTCGTCCTGATCCTGCCGCTGCCGCCCATCCTGCTCGACATCTTCCTCGCCTTCTCGATCATCACCTCGGTGCTGATCCTGATGACGGCGCTGTTCATCCACGCGCCGCTGGAATTCTCGGCCTTCCCGACCGTCCTGCTGATCTCGACCATGCTGCGGCTGGCGCTCAACCTCGCCTCCACGCGCCTGATCCTCGCGCATGGCCACGAAGGCACCGACGCCGCCGGCCAGGTCATCCAGGCCTTCGGCAATTTCGTGATGAGCGGCAATTTCGTGATCGGGATCATCGTGTTCACGATCCTGGTCATCGTCAATTTCGTCGTCATCACCAAGGGCTCCGGCCGCATCGCGGAAGTCGCCGCGCGCTTCCACCTCGATGCCATGCCGGGCAAGCAGATGGCGATCGACGCCGACCTCTCCGCCGGCCTGATTGACGAGAACGAGGCCCGCCGCCGCCGCCGGGCGCTGGAGGACGAGAGCGGCTTCTTCGGCGCGATGGACGGCGCCTCGAAATTCGTGCGCGGCGACGCAATCGCCGGCCTGCTGGTCGTGTTCATTAACGTCATCGGCGGCATGGTGATCGGCATCATGCAGCAGGATATGTCCTTCGGCGATGCCGCCCACACCTACACCCTGCTCACCGTCGGCGACGGGCTGGTCACGCAGGTGCCGGCGCTGATCGTCTCGACCGCGGCTGGCCTGCTCGTATCCAAGGCCGGCGTCTCCGGCGCGGCCGACAAGGCGCTGGTCAAGCAATTGTCCGGCTATCCGAAGGCGCTCGGCATGTCAGGCGCGGTCATGAGCATCATGGCATTCCTGCCCGGCATTCCCGCGCTGCCCTTCCTGCTGCTCGGCGGCGGCGCGGGCGCGCTCGCCTATTACGTCGACAGGCGTCACAAGGCGGCCGCTGCCGAGGCGAAGCACCACGAGACCGAAGCGGTCGCAGCGCCCGCCGAAGAGCCGATCTCGGCCGCGCTCAAGATCGACGATCTCAAGATCGAGCTCGGCTATGCGCTGCTGCCGCTGGTCAACGCCAAGGACGGCAGCGACCGGCTGACCGACCAGATCAAGGCCTTGCGCCGTGCGCTCGCCATCGAGATGGGCTTCGTGATGCCGGCCGTGCGCATCCTCGACAACGTGCAGCTCGATGCCAACAGCTATGTCATCAAGATCAAGGAAGTGGAGGCCGGCAGCGGAAGAATCTGGCCGAGCCAGTTCATGGTCATGGACCCCGCCGGCGGACAGGTGAATCTGCCGGGCATCCACACCACCGAGCCGACCTTCGGCCTGCCCGCGACCTGGGTCGACGTCGCGCAGAAGGAGGAGGCCTCGATCAAGGGCTACACGGTGGTCGATGCCGCGACCGTGCTGTCGACGCACCTGACCGAGCTGCTCAAGCTCAACACCGCCGAGTTGCTCTCCTACGGCGAGGTCCAGAAGCTGATCAAGGACCTGCCCAAGGAACAGGGCGAACTGGTCAAGGACATCATCCCGAGCCAGATCACCATGTCGGGCGTGCAGCGCGTGCTGCAGCTCCTGCTGGCCGAGCGCATCTCGATCCGCGATCTCTCGACCATTCTGGAGGGCATCGCCGATGCCCTGCCCTTCACGCGCAATCCCGCGCATATCGTCGAGCATGTCCGCGTCCGACTCGCGCGCCAGATCTGCGCGCAACACACGACGCCGGCCGGCTATTTGCCGCTCATCGCCCTGTCGGCGAAGTGGGAGCAGGCTTTCGCGGAATCGATCGTCGGCCAGGGCGACGATCGCCACCTCGCGATGCAACCCTCGCGGCTTTCGGAATTCATCACGCTGGTGCGCGAGCGATTCGAGCAGGCCGCGCGCGAGGGCGAGGCGCCGGTTCTGGTCACCTCGGCTTCGATCCGGCCCTATGTGCGCAGCATCGTCGAGCGCTTCCGCTCGCAGACCAGCGTCATCTCGCAGGCCGAGATTCACCCCCGCGCGCGGCTGAAGACGGTCGGGAGCATCTGAAGCGTTCTCGCGCGAAGTGCGAACCCGTTCCGGCGAGGCGAGGCAGCGGCGTCGGCTATAACTGACCCCTGATCCCCAGATCGACCAGCGTCTGCGCGGTCAATTCCCGCGCGGCCTGGCGCGCGGTCGGCACGTCGCCGGCGCAGATGGAATCGATCAGCTTGTTGCAAAGCAAGCGGCTCTTGCGTCCGTGGCTGCGCTTCAGGGACGCGTTCACATAGATCAGGGTCTGGTGCATCGTCTTTTCCCAGGTGCCCCGGAGCGCGTTGTTTCCGGCGGCCGCCAGAAGCCAGCGCGAGAGCGCGCCGTTGAACGACAGATGTCCTCCGCTGCGCTCGATCTGCTCGAACCCGAGATCGAGGTCGCGCTTGAGGCTCCTGGCGCTTGCTATGGTCTTCTCGGAGACGCGACGCGCCGCCAGTTCTGCTGCGTATTCGAGCAGGGCGAGCCGAACCTGGAACAGTTCGATCAGCTCTTCCTCGCTCAACGACTTGACGCGCACCCCGTGCCACGGCGCCCGCTCGGCAAGCCCGTCTGCAACGATCGCCTGCAGAGCCTCGCGGATCGGACCGTTGGAAAATCCGAACTCGTTGCGGAGTTGAATTTCCCTAATTCTCTCGCCCGGACGATAGGTGCCATCGAGAATGCGCGCCCGCAATACGCCCGCAAGCCAGCCGGTTCGCGAGAACCGCTCGTCGTCGCGCGCGACCGCCTCCGGCGGCGCGGCCGGGCGACGGACCGAAACGCGGCGCGCCGGGCGGGGCTGATCCTTGGTATCGGACGTATCGATCTTGGGGCGGGACATCGCAGTCATTGCCGGACGGAGCCGCGGCGGCGCAGGATACTCGCCGTCGCAGCCTCTCAGAAGAAGCGGTCCTTATAGCTGAAACTCTCCTTTTGTGAATGCGCCCAGCGCCCGAGTTCGTCATGGCGGGCGAACCAGACTTCAGGATGCTGCTGGAGATATTTCACGATCTCCTCGAAGACCGAGGTGATCATCGGACGACCGCCGAAATGGGTGTGCAGCGTCAGCACCATCATCGACATCGGCTCGTTTTCGCGCAGATAGTCGAAGGTGCCCTTGTAGACGTCCCAGAGATCACGCGGGCTCGAGCGCAGCACGCGATTGTCAGTGAAATCGCTGTTGGGCACGGCGGCTATCGGACCGTGCCTGGTCTCGAGCTTGATCGGAAGGTCGGTATACGTCACATCGGCATGCCAGCCCAGCTTCTGCTCGGCCAGGAAATCGACCGTGTGCTCGGTAAAGGCAAGCACCGACGACAGCCAGCCGGTCGGACGCTTGCCCGCGACATCGCCGAGCAGGTCGAGGCATTTCCCGATGGTCGCGCGTTCCTCCTCCGGCTCCATATAGGCGAGCAGCGCATCCTGCGTGTAATTGTGGCCGCCCACGTCGTGGCCCGATTTCACGATTTGCTTGATCGTGTCCGGATGCAGCTCCGCAAGGCGCGCATTGGTGAAGAAGGTCGCCGGTATCTGCAGGCGATCCAGCGTGCGAATGATGCGCCATACTCCCACACGCGCGCCGTAGGTGGACCATGCCCGCCCCGCGAGATCGACGGTGCCCGGCTTGAGATGGGTCGCCTGCACGGAATAGCTCGGGGCTTTTCCTTCGCCCCAGGTTTCGTACATCACCGTCACCGCAACGGCGACGCGCTTTCCGTTCGGCCATGAGAGCGCTTTCGCGGACATTCTTCCTCCTCGCATGTCGTTGGCGGACCGGCGATGCCTCGAAAGGCCTGCGCCGGACGGCTTGCTTTCCGTTCAATGATTAATTATTAATAATCTTCAAGGCAACCCGATTTTCGAGTGCCGAAGAGCCGCCATCAGGCGGCCGGACATGCGGAGGAACCCATGACGCTCATGCATCGCGCGATGCTTGCCGTGCTGCTGCTGGCATCTGCCCACACCACCGCCGACGCCCAGGCCGCATGGCCGGACCGCCCGATTCGCTTCATCGTCACGTCGGCTGCCGGCGGCGGCATCGATCTGATGGCCCGCATCCTCGCCGACGGATTGAGCCGGCAGCTTCCAAAACCCGTCGTGATCGAGAACAACGGCAGCGCGGGCGGTCTCGTCGCCACCAAGATGGTCGTCAATGCGGAGCCGGACGGATACACGTTCCTGTTTCAGGGACCCGGCTATGCCGCGCTCCCCTATATCCATCGCGATCCCGGCTTCGACGTCGACAAGGATTTCGCGCCGGTTTCGCTCATCGCGCAGTTCCCGCTCGTGCTGATCACGCGGCCGGCGCTCGGCGTGAAGACCCTCCCCGAATTCATCGCGCTGGTGAAGGCCAATCCCGGCAAGCACAATTTCGGCTCCAGCGGGGTCGGAGGCGCCTCGCATATTCCGCTTGAGGCGATCAAGGACGAGGCCGGCCTCGACATGGCGCATATTCCATTCCGCGGCAGCGGACAGACCACCGGCGCCCTGATCGCCGGGCAGATCGATCTGACGATCGACGGCCTTGCGCCCCAGATCGGCAATATCGAAGCTGGCACCGTCGTGCCGCTCGCGGTCTCGACAAAGGAACGTGCGCCCTCGATGCCGAACCTTGCGACCATCGGCGAGACGCTGCCCGGATTCGTGTATCCGATGTGGGTTGCGGTGTTCGCGCCGGGCAAGACGCCGAAGGCCATTGTCGACAAGATGTCGGAGGCGATCTCCAATGCGATCAAGGATCCCGCGGTCAAGAAGCGCCTTGACGAACTCAAGGTAACCGCGGTCGGCTCGACACCAGCCGAACTCGCCAGGTTCGTCTCCGAGCAACTCGCGTTCAACAAGGCCATCATCCAGAAGGCCAGGATCCAGAGCGGAAACTGACGCCCTCGCCGCAAGCAGGCCCCGGATGAGCGAAAAACCGACATCGGCGCAGTCGTTCGAATTGCTGCAGGCGCTCGCCGGGCTCGAAACCGACTACTGGTACGAGGTCGATCACAACTGGGGTCGCGCCGCCCATGAGTTCTATGTCGCCGACGGCACATTTGCGATCGGCGACAAGGTCATGAGCGGGCGGGAAGCCATCGCAGGCTTCTATCGCTGGCGCGAGAGCCGGGGCGACCGCACCGCGCGCCACGTCGTCACCAATTTCCGCTTGCTGTCCCACACCGGCGATGCGGCGACATTTGCGTGCATCATGCTGCTCTACGCGGCGGATGGACTTCCCGTGTTGCCGTCGCTGCCAGCGATCATGATCGCCGACGCGGTCGGCGCATGCCGTCGCGACGCCGAAGGTCGCTGGCGCTTTGCAAGCCATCGGCTGATCCCGGTATTCGAGAGCGGTGCGCCGGCGACGCTGCCGCCCGAAGCCTGAAGCGATGGATTCCGGCGAAGGGACTCGGCCAATGGCGGGTGCGTCCGTTCTGGCGGATCTCGCGCCGACAGGCCGGCTCCGCGCCGCCATCAACGTCGGAAACGCCGTCCTTGCCCACCGGGATGGATCCAGCGCGAGCGGGGTGTCGGTGGAACTGGCACGAGCCTTGGCGCTGCGACTGGGAGTCGATCTCGATCTTGTGATCTTCGATGCGGCCGGTAACGTGTTTCAGGCGCTCGACCAGGGCCTGTGGGACATCGCTTTTCTGGCCATCGAACCTGCGCGAGCGGTCGCCATCGACTTCACCGAGCCCTATGTCCTGCTCGAGGGCGTCTTTGCCGTGCCGCAGGAATCCGCAATCCGACATCCGGACGAGGTGGACCGCGACGGTTGTCGCATCTCGGTGGCGCGAGGCTCCGGCTACGATCTTTTCCTGTCCCGCACGATCCGCAGGGCCACGCTCGTCCGGTGGAATACCGGGCAGGAATCGATGCGGAAATTCGTCAGCGAGGAACTGGAAGCTTCCGCCAATATCCGGCCCATGATGGAGGAGTTTCTTGCGCTGAATCCGGGATACCGGTTGGTCCTTCCGGCCTTCATGACGGTTGAGCAAGCGATGGCCGTTCCGAAGGGACGCACCGCGGGAGCCGACTACGTCAAGGCATTCTTGCGCGAGATCAAAGCCTCGCGCTTCGTCGCCGAGACCCTTGTCCGGAGCGGTCAGCCGGCAGCGCTGGCCGCGCCATTGTGACGAGACCCACGAGCCCCAACGCGAGCCCCAACGCGAGCCCCAAGACGAACCCCAGGCCGCGCCCTCAACCGCATCCTGAGGCGACAGGTCCGGGATCAGGCATGCGCCTGGAGCGACATTCCGACGCACACCGGCAGGGTGCCGAAACCGCAATTCTTGCGCGGCCTGCGGCCGCCAATGCGGAAGCACCGACCATCAGCACTCGGCCAGAGGCCCCCGCCCGGCAGCGGCCGAGCTGACAAGCCGATGAAATACCGGCGCTTTCCGTCAAACCCCGCAATTTTCAATAAATTGTGAGGCCTCTCCCGGAACCGCCGGTGGCTTCTTACGTTTTTACCGTATCAAGGGGATTGGGTGGTCTGACGGCGCGCACCGGCTTACCGGTACGTGCACGGGGTCACTCGTTCCGGAAAGCCGATTTGAACCTTTTCTCAGGGCGCGGCGACGAAAGGATAACCGGGGAGTGGTGTCATGAACAACTCTTCTTTGACGAGCGCGGATCGCGCAACGCATGTGAAGATCGTGGCCGTTTCCTTGATCGCCGGCATGCTGGTGATCGGCGTGGGCATCGCCGCCCGTTCCGATCTCGGCGTCGCGACCGGCGCAAAAGGCCAGCTCGAAGCGACCGGTCCGATCATCAAGGTCGGCAAGCCGACTGCCATCACGTCGAGCGGCACGTCCGCCGTCCGCTGACAAGGTTTCCGCTCAGGGCTTGAACCTCCCTGATGCTTTGGGCGCGTCCTCAGGGGCGCGTCTTTTTCATGCGCAATCGCCGCCACCAGCCGCGGGGCCGCTCGTCCTGGATCGATTCGCGCAACTCCCGCCTGCTTCGACGCGCATATTGCAGTCCGGCGATTCCCGCCGCGACCAGAAGCGCGATCGCCGCCGGAATTGCGCGCGAGGGCCGCTCCGCCGGCTCGAGCAGCGCCACCACCTCGTAGCCCGCTTCCAGCCCGATGCGCTTGGCATAGGAGCCGAATGCGACATTAGAAATCGTGACCTTGTCGCCGAGCGGTGTGACGCCCAGCCCGACCGCGCGCAGCCGCATGCGCGGCTCCTGCGGGTCGCCAAGCGGAATACTCACGGTCTTTCGGACCGTCTCGCCTTCGAGATTCATGCCCTCCACGACAATGGTAAGCCGCTGATCCTCCGGCGCCTGCTGGACCTTGGTGAGGAGCTCGGAGGCCGGGCGCTCGACATAGGCGGGATAGAAGCGATCGAGCCACCAGCCGGGACGGAACAGCGTGAAGCAGCACAGCAGCAGCACGGCCGATTCCCAGAGATACGACCTCGTGACGAACCAGTTCATTGTTGCCGCGGAGAACAACAGGATCGCTGCGAGCGCGACAAAGCACACCCAAATGAGATGTCCCCAGCTCCCGATATCGATCAGCAGGATTTCCGGATTGAAGATGAACACGAAGGGAAGGATCGCCGTGCGCAGCGAGTAGATCGCGCCCTGGAAACCGGTGGCGATCGGATCCTCCTTCGAGATCGCCGCCGCCGCGAAGGCGGCAAGCCCGACCGGCGGCGTGATGTCCGCCATGATGCCGAAATAGAACACGAACAGATGCACCGCGATCAGCGGGATGGCGAGCCCGGCCTGCGCGCCAAGCTCGACCACGACGGGCGCCATCAGCGTCGCGACGAGGATGTAGTTTGCTGTGGTCGGGATGCCCATGCCGAGGATGAGCGAGATCGCCGCGATCAGCAGCAGCATCAGGATCACGTTGCCGCCCGACAGGAATTCGACGAATTCCGTCATCATCAGGCCGAGGCCGGTCAGCGTGATGGTGCCGACCACGATGCCCGCGGTTGCGGTCGCGATCGCGATTCCGATCATGTTGCGCGCACCGAGTGCGAGGCCGTCCACGAGATCGTGCATGGCGGAGCGGGTCGCCGCCGCGACGTCCTGCCTGCGAAAATAGGCGAGCAGCGGCTTGCGGGTCGCGACGATGCCGAGAATCGTGACCGTCGCCCAGAAGGCCGACAGGCCCGGCGACAATTGCTCGACCATCAGGCACCACAGCAGCACGACCAGCGGAATGAGGAAGTCGATGCCGGTGCGCGTCACGTCCCAGGCGCGCGGCAGATGCGTGATCGGGGTGTTGGGATCGTCGAGCTTGAGATCCTCGTGATGCGAGGCATACCAGATCGACCAGGCATAGACGGCAAGGCCCGCGCCGCCGATCACCCAGGGCGCCGCCGCGCCGAACAATTGCTGGCTGAACTCGATGCCGTACCAGAGGATGCAGAGAACGGCGACGGTGCCGGAGAGGCCGAGCCCCGTCCGGTACAGCCGTTCCTTCATCGGTCGGTATTCGCGCGCGATCGGAGCCGCGCCGATTTTCACCGCTTCCAGATGCACCATGTAGAACAGCGCAATGTAGGAGGCGATCGCCGGCAACGCCGCGTGCTTGACGATTTCCGAATAGGGAATACCGACATATTCCACCATCAGGAAGGCGGCGGCGCCCATCACCGGCGGCATGATCTGGCCGTTGATCGAGGATGATGCCTCGATCGCGCCCGCCTTCACGCCCGAAAGGCCGGAGCGCTTCATCAGCGGGATGGTGAAGATGCCGCCCGAGACGACATTCGACACCGAGGAGCCGGACACGACGCCGTTCAGCGCCGATGACACCACCGCGACCTTGGCCGCGCCGCCGCGGAAATGGCCGAGCAGCGCGATGGAAATCTGCATCATCCAGTTGCCGCCGCCGGCCTTGTCGAGCAGCGTGCCGAACAGCACGAACAGGAACACGAAGCTCGTCGAGACACCCAGCGCGACCCCGAACACGCCCTCGGTCACGAGCCACTGGTGCGTCAGGAACCGCGACAGCGACGCACCCTTGTGCTGCAGCGTTTCAGGCATGTAGGGCCCGGCAAAGGTGAAAAGTATGAAGAAGGCCGCCACGAATACCATGGGCAGGCCCAGCGAGCGGCGCGTGGCTTCGAGCAGCAGCAGGATGCCGGCGCCCGCAGTGACGAGGTCCATTGTCGTCGGCTGGCCGGGCCGCAGGGCCAGCTCGCGATAAAACAGGAAGAGATAGCCGCCGGCAAAGGCGCCTGCGAGCGCGAGCACCCAGTCGATCGCCGGGACATGGGCGCGCGGCGACGACTTGAATGCCGGATAGGCGGTGAATGCAAGAAACAGCGCGAAGGCGAGATGGATCGAGCGCGCCTCGGTATCGTTCAGCACTCCGAAACCGACCATGAAGGGCAGCGGCGAGGCATACCAGAGCTGGAACAGCGACCAGGCGACCGCGACAATCAGAAGGATCTGCGCCGCAACGCCGGTGGGATTGCGTCCGCCGACGTCAACATCCGCAACGAGTTGCTCGAGATTGACGTCCGGCGCCTTGCTGCTTGCCAGTTCGGTCATGTCGCACCTCTTCGCACCGAATGGTCAGCATCTCACTCCATGCGTCCCGCAAAGCGGGGACCCGGATTCGATGCACTGGATACCCGCTTGCGCAGGCATGAGCGGGAGCACGGTGGCTGATCCGAATTTCCCGCCCTTGAACCGAAAAGGGCAGGACGCGCGCGCCCTGCCCCCCTGGAAACCGCGGCTGCCTATTTCAGCCAGCCTTTCTCCTTGTAGTATTTCTCGGCGCCGGGATGCAGCGGTGCGGAATTGCCGTCCTTCACCATCTTCTGCGGATCGAGATTGGCGAAGGCCGGGTGCAGCTTCTTGAACTCGTCGAAATTCTCGAAGGTCGCCTTGACGATTTCGTACACGACGGCGTCCGGCACCTTGGCCGAGGTGACGAGCGTCGCCAGCACGCCATAGGTCTCGGTCGGATTGGGATTGCCGCTATACATGCCGCCGGGGATCGTCGCCTTGGCGTAATAGGGCTTCTCCTTGACGAGCTTGTCCACGGCCGGCCCGGTCAGCGACACGAGCTTGGCGCCGCAGGTCGTGGTCGGATCCTGGATGTTCGCGGACGGATGACCGACGGCGTAGAAGAAGCCGTCGATCTTGTTGTCGCACAAAGCCGGGCCGTGCTCGTCAGCCTTGAGCTCGGACGCGAGCGAGAAATCCGAGAGTTTCCAGCCCATCGCGCCGAGCAGCTCTTCCATCGAACCGCGCGTGCCCGAGCCCGGATTGCCGACATTGAAGCGCTTGCCCTTGAAGTCCTCGAACTTCGAAATGTTCGCTTCCTTGCGCGCCAGCACCGTGAAAGGCTCCGGGTGCACGGAGAACACCGCGCGCAGATCGCCATAGGGCTGACCCTTGTAGCCGCCTTCGCCCTTGATGGCATTGAACTGGATGTCGGACTGCGCCATGCCGAAATCGAGTTCGCCCGCCTTGATGGTGTTGATGTTGAAGGCCGAGCCGCCGGTCGATTCCACCGAGCAGCGGATGCCGTGCTTGGCGCGGTCCTTGTTGACGAGGCGGCAGATCGCGCCGCCGACCGCGTAATAGACGCCGGTCACGCCGCCGGTTCCGATGGTGACGAATTTCTGCTGGGCCAGGCCCGGCGTCGCGCTCACCGCAAGCCCGATGGCTGCGGCCGCGCCCAGCAGGCTGGTGCGCTTGAAATCCAGTGTCAGCATGTCTCTGTTCTCCCGTGGACTTGCGGCGGTGCACTCCGCCTTTGGTCTGAAGGAGGTAGCCTAGACTGCCGTTCCGGCTATTCCAATCCTCCGATGGCGGCATCGACCGCGTCCCCCAGCCGCTCCACCACAAGGTCCACGGCCGGGGCGTCGATAATGAAGGGCGGTGCCAGCAGCACGTGGTCGCCGGCCGTTCCGTCGGCGGTGCCGCCCGCGGGGTAGACCATCAGCCCGCGCGCCATCGCCTCCCTCTTGATCCTTGCATGCAATTTCTTCTTCGGGTCGAAGGGCGTCTTGGCCGAGCGGTCCTCGACCAGCTCGATTGCCTGGAACAGCCCGCGCCCGCGGATGTCGCCGACATAGGGATGATTGCCGAAGCGCTCCGACAGCCGCCGCGCAAGCTGCGAACCCATCGCCTTCACATTGTCGAGCAGCCGGTCGCGCTTGATCACGCGCTGCACCGCGAGCGCCGCCGCGCAGGCGAGCGGATGGCCGAGATAGGTGTGGCCGTGATGGAAAAAACCGGAGCCCTTTGCAAAGGCATCGAAGACTTTCTTCTGCAGGAGCACCGCGCCGATCGGCTCGTAGCCGCCGCCAAGGCCCTTGGCGATCGCGACGAGATCGGGAATCACGCCGTCCTGCTCGCAGGCATAGAGCGTGCCGGTGCGACCCATGCCGCACATCACCTCGTCGAGCACGAGGACGATGCCGTGCCGGTCGCAGATTTCGCGGATGCGCTTGAAATATCCCGGCGCAGGCGGCACCGCGCCCGCGGTCGCGCCGACCACCGGCTCCGCCACGAAGGCGATGACATTTTCGCCGCCAAGCTCTGCGATCTTCTCTTCAAGCTGATCGGCTGCACGCCGCCCGTAATCCTCCAGGCTCTCGCCTGGCTTCTGGTGGCGATAGGCGAAGCAGGGATCGATGTGATGCGCCTCGTAGAGCAGCGGTGCGAACATGTCGCGGCGCGACTTGTGCCCGCCGGTCGCGAGCGCGCCGAGCGTATTGCCGTGATAGCTCTGCCGCCGCGCGATGATGTGGCGGCGCTGTCCTTGGCCGATCTCGACGAAATACTGGCGCGCCATTTTCAGCGCGGCCTCGATCGCCTCCGAGCCGCCGGAGACGAAATAGACATGCGATATCCCCGTCGGCGCATCGGCGACGAGCGCGTCGGCAAGCTCCTCCGCGACCTGCGTCGTGAAGAAGCTGGTATGCGCATAGGCGAGCTTGTCGAGCTGATCGTGGATCGCGCGCGTCACGTCGGGATGGCCGTGGCCGAGGCACGACACGGCGGCGCCTCCCGACGCATCGAGATAGTCGCGTCCCTTGTCATCGTAGATGTAAAGGCCCGCCCCGCGCACGGCCAGGGGTAGCTCGGCGGAAATCTGGCGGTGGAGGATATGGGTCATGAGCGGGTTCCGGCGGGCGCTTTCGGATGAGCCAGCGCAGCGAAACCCATAGGGCGAGGCGCGTCAATTCCATAGGGGTGATGCCGTCCCTGGAAGCGCTCCGCGCGTTTGCGCCCAGGCAAATCGGGCCCGCATGCAACGAAACGGCCGGGGCAAGCCCCGGCCATCGCGTCATCCGGCCGAAAGGATCAGTCCGGATACTTGTATTGCGGCAGCGCCTTGAGCTGGTCCTTCGTCATGTTCAGCATGCCATGCTCGGGATAGCCGTGCTCCGTCGTCGTGGTCGTGCCGCCCGTGCCGGTCGTGCGGACCGCCTTCTCAACCCATTTCAGCTCGGTGAAGGGGACCGCCACATCGTGCTCGCCCATGCCGAGAAAGCCGCCGACACCGAGCACGACCGCGCGCACGCGCCCGCTCTGGTCGATCAGCAATTCCTCGATCTCGCCGACCTTCTCGTTCTGCGGATTGTGAACCGCAAGTCCGGTCAGTTTCGACGCCCGCCAGCCATTGGCCGCTGCGCTGCGGTTGAATTCCGCTGCCGCGGCATTGCGGCTCGCATCGGCGGGCGCCTGCGCGTAGGCAACGCCCGCCAGCATCGCGACACCAAGTGCCGCCGTCATCACTTTCATCATCGTCACACCTCCGTGGTCAAAGCGCGTGAGCCATGAACGCCGCAGGTGTGATTTGGTTCAGCGCGGTCGCGCCGAATTCCGACGCGCCGTGGCGGCTTTTGAGCCTACGCCCTCGCCGCGTCGCGGATGCGCATGATGCCGATGGAATCGAGTTCCATCTGCTCCTTCGCGCCGATTTCCGCGCGTTCGCGCGCCTGATCGCGCTCGTCGAGCAGCTCGACCTTCTTCAGCTCCTCGAAGGCTTCGGCGAGCTGCGCGCGGGCTTCCTCGAGCTGGCCCTTGAGCTCCTCGGCCGAGCGCCTGAGGTTGTCGCGCCGCTGCATCGCCGCCTTGGCATAGGTCGGATAGGCGAAATGCGCGGGATCGTGGATTCCGGCCCGGTCCTGCTCGGTCTTGATCTCGCGGTCGAGATCGACACACATCCGGTCGAATTCGGCGATCATGGCCTCGATCTGCGCCGCGCGGCGGCGCTTCTCGTCGACCTGGAATTTCCGCAAGCGGATCAGCGTCTCTCGTGACTTCATCGACTCATACTCCCCCGAAGCCAGCCACTGTCGGGAATGCCGCAAAAACACGCCGGCAGACGGCAAAAGTCCGGTCGCGACAGCGCGGCCGTCCAGAACAACTGCCGGGATAGTGAGCCGACACAGTTATTTTTCGGTTTCCAGGGCCGGGAGAATTGCGGCAAGGCGCTGATATCCTTCGAGCAACGGCGTGGCTTCGTCCTTGCCCTGGCGCAGAAAATCCTCCAGCGGCCCGTGCAGGCGGATGGCCTCGTCGACCTCGGGACTGGAGCCGGGGCGGTAGGCGCCGAGCCGGATCAGTTCCTCCATGTCGGCATAGGTTGCCATGACTTGCCGCGCCCGCGTCAGGACCGGCAGGAAGTCTGGATTGGCGGCGCGCGGCATGGTGCGCGAGATGGATTTGAGGATGTTGATCGCGGGATAGCGGCCGCGTTCGGCGATGGCGCGCTCCATCACGATATGGCCGTCGAGAATGCCGCGCACCGCGTCCGCGATCGGCTCGTTGTGGTCGTCGGCATCGACCAGCACGGTGAAAATGCCGGTGATCGTGCCCTGCTCGGTGCCAGGTCCGGCCCGCTCCAGAAGCTTAGGCAATTCCGTAAAGACGGTCGGGGTATAGCCCTTGGCGGTGGGTGGTTCACCGGCCGATAGGCCGATCTCGCGCTGCGCCATCGCGAAGCGGGTCACCGAATCCATCAGCGCCAGCACGTCCTTGCCGTCGTCGCGGAACGCTTCCGCGATCGCAAGCGTCAGATAGGCCGCCTGCCGTCGCATCAGCGCCGGCTCGTCCGAGGTCGAGACCACGACCACCGAACGGGCGAGGCCCTCCTCGCCGAGATCGTCCTGCAGAAATTCCTGCACCTCGCGGCCGCGTTCTCCGACCAGGCCAATGACCGACACGTCCGCTTTCACGTTGCGGGCAAGCATCGACAGCAGCACCGACTTGCCGACGCCCGAGCCGGAGAAGATGCCCATGCGCTGGCCGCGGCAGCAGGTGACGAAGGTGTTGAGCGCGCGCACGCCCAGATCGAGCGGCGCGCCGACCCGCTGCCTGGCATGCGCCGGCGGCGGCGCATTGCGGAAGGGATAGGGCGAGGCGCCCGCCGGCAGCGGCCCCCTGCCGTCGATCGGCTCACCCATCGCATTGACGACGCGCCCGAGCCAGCCAGCGGAAGGCCGTACAGCGCCCGGCGCCTTGCTCACGATCGCGCGGCAGCCGCGCCGCACGCCTTCCAGCGCCCCGAACGGCATCAGCAGCGCGCGCTCCCCTTCGAAGCCCACGACCTCGCAGGGGATCGGCTTTCCGCCGGTCTCGATGGTGATGCGCGCGCCGACCGACATGGCGTAGATCGGCCCCGCGACCTCGACCATGAGGCCGCGCACGCCCACGACCCGGCCGTAGATCTCGATCGAGTCGACTTCCGCGATCTGTTCCGCGAGCGCCTTCAAGACGACAGGGCCTTCATATTCGTTGCCAGAGCGTTGCCCTTAACCTCGTATTTACCCGGGTCATTAATGATTTACGCCGCGTTCTTGCGATCTGCGAAGGACTGGGATGCCGGTTAACCCGGCGGCCGAGTCCGGAGAATCGGTTAAGCCCGGTTCTTTAAGTGGTACATGAACAGGCGCATAGGTAGAAAACCTTATCGCCGCAAGAATTTAGGCCGATTCGTCATGATTTGGCCATCGAGTGCTTGCGGATCAGAATCAGGTTTTGTTAACCATGCGTTGTTAATGTCCCGATTCGTATTGTTGCAAGGCGTTCCGAGGGCCGCCGCTTAGGGCGCGCCAACCTTAGGCCCCGCAGCGGCGAAGAAGGGGACTGGCATGCGCGTTTTGCTGATTGAGGATGACAGCGCGACAGCGCAGTCGATCGAGTTGATGCTCAAGTCCGAGAGCTTCAACGTCTACACCACCGATCTTGGTGAGGAAGGCGTGGACCTCGGGAAACTCTACGACTACGACATCATCCTCCTGGATCTGAATTTGCCCGACATGTCGGGCTTCGAGGTGCTCCGGCACCTGCGCGTCTCCAAGGTGAAGACTCCCATCCTGATCCTCTCCGGCCTCGCCGGGATCGAGGACAAGGTGCGCGGCCTTGGCTTCGGCGCCGACGATTACATGACCAAGCCATTCCACAAGGACGAGCTGATCGCGCGCATTCACGCGATCGTGCGCCGCTCCAAGGGACATGCGCAGTCGGTCATCAATACCGGCGATCTCGTCGTCAATCTCGACCAGAAGACGGTCGAGGTCGGCGGCAACCGGGTGCATCTGACCGGCAAGGAATATCAGATGCTCGAACTGCTTTCGCTCCGCAAGGGGACCACGCTGACCAAGGAGATGTTCCTCAATCATCTCTATGGCGGCATGGACGAGCCGGAGCTGAAAATCATCGATGTGTTCATCTGCAAGCTGCGCAAGAAGCTCGCGAATGCATCGAGCGGCAAGAACTACATCGAGACCGTCTGGGGCCGCGGCTATGTGCTGCGCGAGCCCTCCGACGCGGACGAACGCATTCCGGCCTGACCGCCGGCGAAGGGATTCGAGAGAGTTTCTGCACGCGCCTGAGAGCTCTCCCCCCAGACTTCAACCCCGCCGGAAATGGCGGGGTTTTTGTTTGCCCGGTTTCAGTCAGGTCTGTTCCGACGCGTTCAAGGCTTGCGGCGCACCTCAGCGTCACGCCCCGCTCCGGCAAATGCATCGACGCGGCAAGACGCAGCGTATAAGGTCGTCTCCGTCGGGGGTTTTGTATTATGCGTAGTCACTGCGAATGACCGTCGCGCGGTATCATGCAGTCGTTCTGGCGGCGGCTCTCCCCTTGTTGTGCGCAGCCTGCGCGGGGCGCCCGGTGGAGGGCGTTCTGGTGCCTGTGAGCCAGACCGCCGCAGGCACCTCGCACGTCCCCATTCTCGTCGCCACGACGCGCCGGCGCACGGACAAGAATCCCGGCGAAATGTTCAGCGGCGAGCGTGCCGAAGCGACGTCCTATGCCGCCGTTACGGTCTCCATTCCGCCGGACAGCGTGAGAAAGATCGGAGAGGTGCAATGGCCAGCGACACTGCCGGGCGATCCCAGCCGCAATTTCGTCACGGTCTCCGCGAACTACATCGACGACAAGGAATTCAAGGCGAGCATCGGCAGGATCGCTAAGCAGACCGGCCGCAGGAAGGTGCTGGTCTTCGTCCACGGCTTCAACAATCGCTTCGACGATGCGGTCTATCGCTTCGCGCAGATCGTGCACGACTCGAAGGCGCCGGTGATCCCGGTCATGTTCACCTGGCCGTCGCGGGGCGAGGTGAAGCTGCGCTCCTATACCTACGATCGGGAAAGCGCCAATTACTCGCGCGACGCGCTTGAGGAACTGCTGGACTCGCTCGCGCGCGATCCCGCCGTCGTCGAGGTCAATGTGCTGGCTCACTCGATGGGAAACTGGGTGACGCTGGAGGCGCTGCGCGGACGCTCCATCCGGGCGAACCGCTCCGCGGGGCGGCCGGGGACAGACAAATTGAAGAACGTGATGCTGGTTGCGCCGGACGTGGATGTGGATGTGTTTCGCACCCAGATCCAGCGCATGGGCGCCGCCCGGCCGCGCATGGCCCTGTTCGTCTCGCAGGACGACACGGCGCTCGACCTGTCAAGGACGATCTGGGGCGGCGTGCCAAGGCTGGGCGAAATCGACCCCACCGCCGAGCCCTACCGCAGCGAGCTCGAGCGCGACAACATCCTCGTGTTCGATCTCACGGGTCTCAAGACACCGGGCGACAACGCGCATAGCCGCGCATTCGACGACATCACCACCGTGATGGGAATGATCAAGCAGCGGCTGAGCGAGGGCCAGTCGCTGGGCGATCAGCGCGGAAGCTCGACGGAGCGCATCGAGGCCTCCGCGATGGCGGCCCGCTAGCCTCGCGCCAGCTTCCGCGATGCGTTACGCAACCTGAACGGCCGGCCGCAGCGGCGTCGGGCGCGAGGCCGGCGCCACCGCAGCCGGGCGGTTCAGCTCGTAGACGCCGCGCCGCTCCTGCACAGCGCGGAACGTTTCGGTCAGGCCGATCACGGTCTCTGCCGCGCCGAGCGTGAGATAGCCATCGGGCGCGGTGATGCGGGCGATGCGGTTGATCACGTCGATCTTGGTCGCCTGCTCGAAATAGATCAGCACATTGCGGCAGAACACGATGTCGAAGGTCCCGATCGCAGAGAAATCGTGGAGCAGATTGAGCGGGCGATATTGCACCATCGCCTTGATGTCCGGCGAAATCTGCCACATCTCGCCGACCTGCGAAAAATACTTGACCAGAAGCTGGATCGGCAGTCCGCGCTGCACCTCAAACTGGCTGTAGATCCCGGACTTCGCCTTTTCGAGAATCTCGTTGGAAATATCGGTTGCGACGATCTCGATGCGGTAGCCCGCGATCTGCGCGCCCATTTCCTTCAGCGTGATTGCGAGCGAATAGGGCTCCTGCCCGCTCGCGGCCGCCGCGCACCAGATGCGGATGCGGCGCTGCGCCGCCCGCGCCGCCAGCAGCCTGGGCATCATGAATTCGCGGAAATGATCGAACGGGATCTTGTCGCGAAAGAAGAAGGATTCGTTGGTCGTCATCGCCTCGACAACCTCGACGATCAGGGCCTCGGCGCCCGGTCCTTTCAGCTTCTGGACGAGGTCCGACAGGCCCTGCAAGCCGGCCTTGCGCGCAACCGGCAGAAGCCTGCTTTCGACGAGATAATGCTTGTCCGACGACAGCATCAGGCCCGAGCGGCTCTTGAGGAGCTTGCAGATGAAATCATAATCGGACGGCGTCACGGCCTTTCTCCCGAAAACAGGCGCACGATTCTCGGCGCGATGTCAGGCAGCGGCAAAATCGCCGCGCACAATCCGGCCTCCGCGACCGAGCCGGGCATGCCCCAGACCACGCTTGTGGCTTCGTCCTGGGCGATGATGCTGCCGCCGGCATTGACGATGTCGGCCGCGCCATGAGTGCCGTCCGAACCCATGCCGGTGAGGACGACCCCGAGCAGATGACTGCCCCAGTACGACGCGGCCGACGAAAACAGCGGATCCACGGCCGGCCGGCAGAAATTGACCTGCGGCCCGTCGTCGAGCGCGATTACCGCACCCGCGTCGCGGCGCTTGACCCGCATGTGCAGGCCGCCCGGCGCAACGAAAATGCCCCCGGCGACGATCGGCTCGCCGTCGCGCGCCTCATGCACGGGCTTTCCGGAGGAGCGCGCCAGATGCTCGGCCAGGATCGTGGTGAAGGTCGGCGGCATGTGCTGCGTGATCAGAATGGGCACGCGCATGGCGACATCGCCCAGCGCGGTCACCACCTGCGTCAGCGCCTGCGGGCCGCCGGTCGAGGAGCCGATCACGATGGCGCGCGGCGGCGTCTTCGGCAGCGAGCGCGTACAGGGTGCGGCGACATGAACAGGGGCATGGACGCGCGCCGCAGGCTTTGCCTGAGCCCGCTCGTCCCCACCCTCCGGGTGCTCCGGCTCCCGCACCGGTGCGGGACGCGGGCGCACCCTCAAGCGCGACTTGCGGCGCCCGAGGCCGCGAACCTTTTCGATCAGCTCCCGGCTGAAATCGACCGTGTCGGTCGCATTGTTGGCGTCGGGCTTGGGAATGCAGTCGAGCGCGCCGAGCGAGAGCGCCTTGAGCGTGATTTCGGCATTCCGGCGCGTGAGCGTGGAAGCCATGATGACGCCGAGCCCGGGTTTCTTCTCCAGCAGCAACGGCAAGGCGGAAATGCCGTCGAGGTCCGGCATCTCGATGTCGAGGACGACAATGTCCGGGTCGATCCGCTCGACGTGATCGATGGCCTCGCGCCCGCTGCGAAAGGAGGCGGCGAATTCGAGATCCGGCTCGCGGTCGATCCAGCGCTTGTAGAAGCCGCGCGCAACCACGGAATCGTCGACGATCATGACGCGGATCGGCGCCGGCGAATTCGGCAGAACGGACTGTGCGGGAGCGGGACTGATCACGATACTCGTTACTCGGTGAATACGGCTGCGGCGGGAAGCGTGCAGCGCCTTCTCAGATCAATCCGACCTCGTGAAACTTCGCCTCTACGATATCCTTGTCGAACGGCTTCATGATGTATTCGTTGGCGCCGGCATGCAGCGCGCGCGCGATATGCGCGACATCGTTCTCCGTCGTGCAGAACACGACCTTCGGCCGGTCGCCGCCGGGAAGCCGCCGCAGCGCCTTCAGGAAGTCGTAACCGTCCATCTTCGGCATGTTCCAGTCGAGCAGGATCGCATCGGGCAGCGTCTTCTGGCAGGCGGTCAGCGCCTGCTCGCCGTCCTCGGCCTCCAGAATCTGGAATTCGAAGCCTTCCAGGATTCGGCGCGCGACCTTCCGGATCACGCTCGAATCGTCGACAACGAGACAGGTCTTCATCGCACCCTCACTTCGCCGCGCGCCGGAATTCCGGGGCTCGTCAGGCAGCAGCCTTGGTATTGAGCTTCAGGTCCAGCAGGCGCTCGACATCGAGAATGACAAGCAACTGGTCTTCCAGGCGATGCACGCCCGCGGCCACCTGGGCGAGGCGCGCATCGAGATTGACCGGCACGGCCTCGCGGCCCTCCTCGCTCAGGCGCAGGACCTCGCCCACCGAATCGATGACGAGCCCGTAGGATTCGCCGTCGCAATCGATGCCGACCGCCATCGCCTCGCCGTCGTCGGTGCGCGGCGGCATGCCGAGACGGCAGCGCATGTTGATCGCCGTGACGATACGGCCGCGCAGGTTGAGCACACCCGCGATTTCGTCCGGCGCCAGCGGCACCGGCGTCAGGCTGCCCGGCATGAACACGTCCTGCACCCGCGAGATCGGCAGGCCGAACAGCTGGCCGCAGATCGTGACCGTGACGTATTCGATTTCGTCCTGATGAGCGTCTTCTTTCATGGCATTCATGTCATGCCGCCTGATTGAGAGGTGCGGACTGTTCTTTCAGCGCCGCGATAAGGCCTTGCCGGTCGAACTTGGCGACGAAGTCGTGGAAGCCCGCATGTCGAACCTTCGCGATCGCCTCGGGCGAGGTGAGCGAGGAAAGCGCAATGATCGGCGTCGATGCGGCGGCCTTGTGCGAGCGGATGGCCTCGGCAAGCGCGAAACCGTCCATGTCGGGCATATCCAGATCGGTCACGACCACGTCGAAGCGCCGACCGTCCTTCAGCAGGCTGACCGCATCGGTGCCGCCTCCGACTGCAGTGACCTCATAGCCGGCCGCGCGCAGCACGGGCGTCAGCATGTTGCGGAAGAAGGCCGAATCCTCGACGAACAGAAGCGTCTTGCTGGCTTTTCCGTTCCGCTCGTCCTTGCGCTGGAACCAGTCGGCGAAGGCGACCGGCAGGAAGTGGCCAATATCGATGATCTCGGTCGCGTTATTCTTTATGACCGCGGATCCGAGAATACCAGGCTTGTCGCTGGCGACCTCGATGTTCAGGTTATCTTCCACGATATCGACGATCTCATCGACCGCGAGCGCCATGCAGCGGCCGCCGTCGGAGAAGACCAGCAGGCATTGCGTGCCCTTGTCCTTGATGCGGGTCTCGTCGGTGACCTGCACGAGCGGCATCAGCTGACCGCGATATTGCAGGAGGTAGCGCCCGTTCGACAGCTCGATCTTGGTCGCATCGACCTCCTCCAGCCGCGTGACGAGCGAGAGCGGCACCGCCTTCGGTTCGCGCGAGCCGGCGCGGAAGACGAGCAGGGAGGTGGTCGATTCGGAACGCGCGGGCTGCGCGTCGGCCTGGTCCATGAGCGAACCGGCCGAATTTCCGAAGGCTCCGAGCGCCTCCGCGATCCCGTTCGGATCGATGATCATGATCACCGACCCGTCCCCTAGAATCGTGTTGCCGGAGAACATCGCGATATGGCGCAGCTTCGTGGCCATCGGCTTGACGACGATTTCCTCGGTATGGAAGACGCCGTCGACGACGATTCCGAACGTCCGGTTCCCGATCTGCGTCACCACGATGAAGCCGCTCTCGGCATGCTCCCCGGTCGCGCCCTTGAGACGCAGGAGGCTGCTCAGCGGAACCAGCGGAAGGAGCTTGTTGCGCAGGCGCAGGACCGGCGTATCCTTGATCCGTTCGATCCTGTGATCGGAATCGTTCTTCACGCGGACGAGCTCGACCACGGCGAGCTGCGGGATCGCAAAGCGTTCGCCGCCGGCCTCGATGATCAGCGCCGACACGATCGCAAGCGTCAGCGGGATCTTGATCGTGAAGACCGTGCCTTCGCCGGCGATCGACTTGACGTCGATCGAGCCGCCGATCTGGTCGATATTGGTCTGCACGACGTCCATGCCGACTCCGCGACCGGACACGTTCGTCACCTTGGCGGCCGTCGAGAATCCCGGCTCGAAGATGAAGCGCTGGATCTGCGCATCGGTCATCTTCTCGATTTCGGCGGCGGGCCGAAGCCCGCGCTCGATCGCCTTCGCCTTGATCTTCTGTATGTCGAGCCCGCGTCCATCGTCGGCGATCTCGATGATGATGTGCCCGCCCTCGTGATAGGCGCTTAGCCTGATGGTGCCGCGCTCCGGCTTCCCGGCGGCGATCCGTTCGGCCGTCGATTCAAGCCCGTGGTCGGCCGAGTTGCGGACCATGTGCGTCAGCGGATCCTTGATCCGGTCGAGCACCTGGCGGTCGAGTTCGGTTTCGGCGCCGTGCATCTCGAGCTCGATCTGCTTGCCGAGTTCCGTCGCAAGGTCGCGCACGACGCGCGGCAGCTTCTGCCATGCATTGCCGACCGGCTGCATGCGCGTCTTCATGACGTTTTCCTGCAGCTCGGCCGTCACGTTGGACAGCCGCTGCAGCGGTACCTTGAATTCGGAATCCTGCTGCCGGCGCGCCATTTCGAGCAGCTGGTTGCGCGTGAGCACCAGCTCCGACACCATCGTCATCAGCCGTTCGAGCGTATCGACATTGACGCGGATCGACTGCTTGGCAATCTTGCTTTCGGATTTCTCGTCGTCCTGCTCGGCCGATTTTTGCGCGGGCTTTTCGGCCGCCTTTGCGGCGGCCGGCATGGCAGCGGCTTGGGGGACGCTTTCGTCCTCGTCGTCTTCCTCTTCCGGGCCGGGCGCCTCGCGGAAGGCGCGTTCGAGATCGTCGAGCGAGACTTCGCCCGGTTTCAACGGGCGTTCGAGAACCTGTTCGACCAGCGTGCCCGTGGTCGTCGCCGGCGCAGCTTGAGGCTCAGGCTGCTTGGCCGCCGCGCTCGCCATACCGGCAAGCACCAGGCTGTCGAGTTTCCCGATCAGATCTTCATCCGTGCCTTCGGGCTCTCGCTGCGTCTGCTCGAGCTCGTCGAGCAGCGCCTTGGTGCGGTCGATGGTCGCGAGAATGATCGTGACCGCTTCGCCGGTCACGGGCATGCCGTCACGGAATTTTCCCATCAGGGTTTCGGCCGAATGCGCGAGCGTCGCCAGTCGCGGCAGGCCGAGGAATCCGCAAGTCCCCTTGATGGTGTGGACGAGCCGGAAAATGTTATCGAGTATCTTGGCGTTGTTCGGATCCTGCTCGAAGCGCACGAGCTCGACGTCGACGACGTCGAGGCTCTCTGTTGTTTCGGTCAGAAATTCCCGCAGCAAGTCATCCATGACAAAGGCCTTCCCCACCCGTCGCGCGGGCAATGCAAAGTCTTCGTCAGTGTGTAGGGTAACGGTTTAATTTCAGTTTAAGTTTCAACGGGGAGGCATTGCTTAATGAAGGCTTAAGCCGCTTCCACTTGGATGCGAAATCGCGGCGCGATTCACGCAGCCGTCAGGACGACCGAATCGCCTTCCGGCGCGATGCTGAGGGAGACGCCGCAGGCGCGCGCCAGCAATCCCGCATAATAGGGCTGGATGGCATGCGCATCGACCGGATGCCCCGGCGTCGCCGCGAGCAGATCGGGAACCGCCTGCGGAATGCGTGGGTTGGTTCCGGCAATGACGATCCGGAAACTCAGCGCCTCGCCCTCGCCGACCGGCTCCACAGTGACCGTGCCGCCGCGCGGGATCGTCTGGCCCGCAATCACCAGCATGTTGAGGAGAAGCTTGACCCGGTTCTTGGCCAGCAGCACACGCGGCAAATTCCAGATCAGCTTCAGCTTGTCGTCCTCGATGAAGCCGCGCGCCACGGACTCGGCATCGCCGAGATCGATCTGCGCGCCGGCAGAGCCTGCGGCGCCGAAGGCGAGCCGGCAGAATTGCAGCCTGGCGGAGGCCGTCTTGATGCTCTTCTTGATCAGATCGAGGGCGAAGGTTTTCGTCTCCTCGTCCTTGCCGTCCTCCATCACCTCCAGGCCGTTGACGATCGCTCCCACCGGACTGATCAGGTCATGGCAAACGCGAGAGCAAAGAAGCGCGGCGAGATCGAGCGCTTCGATTTGGGTGGGGCCTGACATCCAAGGTCTCCAGAACGGATCGCTGATCGCGCAGCCGCCATTCGAATCGAATCGACCTGCGCAGCGAGGGATACAAGGCACCCGCCGATGCGCCAAGGCAAGAGGCCTGGAATCGCGGCTTGTTGTCAGCGAGTCTTGTGCTGGAAGCGCTCAGGGGGCCAGTGTCTTCAGGACGTCCGGCCATTTCTCCTCGGCGGCGAGCCGGACGGTCTCCGGGTTCTCCGCGAACGCGGCGCGCGATTCTTCCGTGTAGAACAGGTAGAGCCGCCTGCCCTTTATCAGGAACAGCTCCGGATGGCCCGGCACCGCGACACCGCGCGCAATTCCGGCAGGATCGTACCCGCCAAATTGCGGCGCGTAGATTTCGGGATTGGCGGCGAAGGCTGCCCGGTTGCCTTCGTTGCGAAAGCGCCAGGTCACGCCGCCGAGCGCGTATTCGTGGTCCGGCCTGCCCTGAAGAGGACCGGCATCGACAAAATAGGCCACCGGATCGAACCCTCCGATCGCAATGCCCGAATGCCGGTCGGCGACAATCCGCTCGGTCGTCGCGGCGAAGGCCGGCGCGGCCGCCGCCACGACGCACCACATGGCGGCAAGGCGACTGCGTTGACGGCCCAATGCGGTCATGATTCGGTCGTTAAAGACTCGATTCGAGGGATTTCCAATAGTCAGGCTTAGGGTATCGGCATGAGGAACGGGTTAACCCGGCCATGCCCCACAGAATGGAGCCGAACATGCGGTTCGCCTTGAGGGTCGCTGCGCTTGCGATCGCGATGGCCGTTCTCGGCGCGGGTCCGTCGGCCGCGCAGACACGTTACTCGTCCAACGAGCTGCTGGACTCCGGACACCGCTTCTTCGGCGGCGTGTCGCGCGGGCTCGCGCAGGTAATCGAAAAGGCAGTCAGCCAGTGGGGGCTGCCCAACGGCTATATTCTCGGCGAGGAGGCGGGCGGCGCCTTCGTCGCCGGGCTGCGCTACGGCGAGGGCACGCTCTATACAAAGAATGCCGGCGATCTGCGGGTGTTCTGGCAGGGGCCGTCGATCGGCTTCGACGCCGGCGGCGAAGGCGCGCGGACGATGATGCTGGTCTACAACCTGCCGGCGACGCAGGCCATCTACGAGCGCTTTGCCGGGATCGACGGGTCGGCCTATTTCATCGGCGGTTTCGGCATGACCGCCCTGACCGCCAACAATGTGGTGATCGTGCCCATCCGCGCGGGCGTCGGCCTGCGGCTTGGCGCCAATCTCGGCTATCTCAAGTTCACAGAAAAACCGACCTGGAACCCGTTCTAGCTCCCCGAACCCTCCCTCGGCGGCCTGCGCAAATCCACTTTTCGGAGCCGGGGTAACAGTTTAGGTTAATCCCGAGGGGAACTGGAGTAGTCGGTATCATCGTGCCAATGTTCCCGTCTGGCCGGTGAATCCGTCGGGGTAGCATTCATGGTCGAGCCGGCAATGTATTTCGCGATCGGGTTTCTGTTCGCGAGCCTGATCGGCATTGTCTTCATTCCTCTGGTCCACAACCGCGCGGTGCGTCTCACCATCCGCCGGCTGGAGGCGTCGACGCCATTGTCGATGGCCGAGATCCAGGCCGACAAGGACCAGCTCCGCGCCGAATTCGCCATGTCCACGCGCCGGCTCGAAATGAGCGTGGAGCAGATGAAGGCGAGGACCACCAGCCAGCTCGCGGAAATCGGAAAGAAGAGCGAAGCGATCAACCGGCTCAAGGCGGAGCTTGGGGAAAAGACCGCGACGATCTTTTCGCTGGAGGCGCGCGAGAAGGCGCTGAAGGACCAGTTGCGCGCGACGGAGGAGGAGTATTCCGTCAAGACCGCGGCGCTGCGCGACGCCGAGCGCGCGCTCTCCGACAAGTCTGCCGAGCTCGAAAAACTCAATATCGAACTGAATTCGAAGGCCGCCATCACCGACAGCCAGCGCATCGAGATTGTTTCGCTCAAGACGCAGATCGAAGCGCTGAAGGACCGGATCGAGGACTACGAGCGCGAGGTCAAGGATACCGGCGACCGGCTCGACCGCGAGCGGCGCGAGGTGACGAATGCGTCGAAGGAATTGACCGACGAGCGTGGCCGCGTCGAAAACCTCGGCAAGCGCGCCGCGCGACTCGAACAGCAGATTGCAGAACAGCAGGTCATCGGCGAGGCGCTGGAACGGCGCATCCAGGAGCTTCAGACCCGGGTCGGCGAGCAGGGCCAGAAACTTGCCGAGCGTGAATACGAGATCGACCAGCTTCGCTCCGAGCTCGAAAAACTCCGGCAGACGGAATCCTATCTGCGCGCTGATCTCTCGGCGTCACAGGACGCGCATTACGAGGCAACCAAGGGCCTGCGGTCGGAGAAGCTGCTGCTCGAGAAGCAGCTCGAGCAGGCGATCGAGGAACGCAACAAGCTGCAAAGCGAGATTGCCGCGATCAAGCGCGACGCCGATTCGAGCTGGGCGTCCGAGCGCGTGGAGAACGCGCTGCTGCGCGAGCGGATCAACGACGTCGCCGCCGAAGTCGCGCGCCTGACCGTCGTGCTCGAAGGCCCCACCTCGCCGATCGAAGCGCTGCTCGCGAGCCCGCCGCAGGCGCCGGTCAACGGCGTCGATCGTACCGATGCGCCGGGCACCGGCGACGAAACCAAGAGCAATCTCGCCGAGCGCATGCGGGCGCTGCAGGCCCGCGCCTCGCGCCTGCCGTCCGCGACCTGATCCGTCGATGCCGCGCCGCGCCGCCATCGGGGCTGCCCTGGCCCTGCTCGGCGCGACACTTTTTCTGGCGCCGCCGCTTGCCGCGCAAATCACCCCTCAAGTCACGTCCCGCGAGAATCCGCAGGTCGCGAGGAACCGCGCCGCGGATCGCCGGCACTTCACCGACGCGGAGATCGTCCAGGGCTTTCTCAAGATCGCATTCGAGGCGGAAATGACGGCGTCCGGGAGCATCGGGCGCATTCGCAAATACGACGGCCCCGTGCGCGTCTTTGTGGACAGCCGCATCGGGCCCGATCGCCGCAAGCAGGCGGCCGCGATCGTTTCCGACATCCGCGCGCATGTCGAGCATCTCGATATCGCGATGGCGAAGCAGCGTCCCGATGCCAATGTCGTCGTGACCCTCGTGCGCGACCGCGATCTCGGAAGGACGATTGCCCGGCTTTACGGGCGCGAGCAGGCGCGCCGCATCCTGCGCTCGCTCGAGCCGCAATGCCTGTCGAGCTTCAGCAAGGACGACAATTTCCGCATCCAGCGCTCCGACGTCATTATCGTCGGGGACGCCGGCGACTTCATCTTCCGGGATTGCGCCTACGAGGAAATCCTGCAGTCGCTCGGCCCGATCAACGATGACGAGACGGTGCCGTGGACGATGTTCAACGACGACGTCCAGAAGGGTTTCTTCGGCATCTACGACCAGTATCTTCTGAACATTCTTTATCACCCGAGGATCCGGCCGGGCATGACGCGCGACGAGGTGCTGGCGCTGATTCCCGAGGTGCTGCCGCAGGTGCGCGCCTTCGTCGCGCGGGTCAATGCAATCAGCCGCTGATCACAGCGACTTCAGCCACTCGACCACGGTGCTGCGGGCCTGGAACGGCGTGGTCAGGTGCGCGCCCGCGATGACCACGTATTTGCTCTTGGGATTCTTGGCGGCCAGCTCGAACGCATAGTCGCGGCCGTGGAAGAAGATCGGATCGGCCATGCCGACCACCCAGAGAAACGGGATCGCCGGCATCAGCGCGGCGTTCTTTGGGATTGGCGCCGGGCCGTCGGGGTCGAACATGCTGAGATAGACATTCGGCGTCGCCTTGACCTGAAACGGAATGCCCTGAGCGAGATCGGGAAACGACATCCGAACGTCGCCCTTGCCTTCGGCGATCATCTCCTTGGCCTTGGCGATGGCACCCTTGGTGCGCAGGCGCAGCGCCCAGGCTTCCGGCAGATGACCCGGCGCCAGCGCGACCACGGCCGCAAGCCCGTCGCGACGCGCGGCATAACCGATGGCGGCGTTGGCCCCGAGGCTGTGGCCGACGATGGCGATTCGTTTCGCGCCGCGCCACCTGGCCTTCTGCACGGCGAGATCGATCTCGGCCATCGCCTGCTCGTAGGTCGCGTCATAGATGCGGTTATGCGACCAAGGGAGTTCCGGAGACTCGACGATGGCCCCGGCCTTTTGCAGCGATTCCTCCAGCCCCTCCATCATGGCCCCGGGCGCGCCGCCCTTGCCGTGAAGCAGCACGACGCCAAACCCGACAAGATCACCGCTCTGGGCGCGCGCAGGCGGCGCCGCAAGAAGCGCGACCAGAAGCAGCAGGGCGGTCAGGGGAGCGAAGGGGCGCATGGACCTCATCCGAATCGGCGCCATTGCGACGAATTCGTGACTCGGGGGGCGTGAAAACGCAAGCAAGGGACCTCGCACTTTGCTGCACTGCGTAACGGCACGGATATTTCTGCTGCGGGCTCCGTGCCCTTTCCATTAAGCTTGCGAGCAATGCCGCGCTTTCACCGGCCGGCGGATCGCGTGAGGATGCCCATGCCGCCTCCCGTCACACGATGTGGCCGGCCGAGTCGATGCGGCGCCCGCCGCTGATGGCCGCCCTGCTTGCGGCAGCCGTATCTGATGCGGGGTCTCGCCGGGGAGGTATTCTCGCTCGGCCTGCACAGCCTCGCCGGCAAGCTGAACGAGCGCGGCATCGCCGCGACGGTCCACAGCCTGCCGGCGGCGATCACCCTGCCGGGCGACATTGCCGAACGCTACCGGTCCGACCCCTCCTCCGCGCCGATCATCCTGCTCGGGCATTCCTCCGGCGGCGACGCCATCATATCCATCGCGGAGCGCCTGAAGGTGCGGAATGTCCCGGTGGCGCTCGCCTTCGGTTTCGACCCCACGCCGCTCGCCGGCCGCGTCCCCGAGAATGTCGAGCTGTTCGTCAATATCTTTCAGAAGACCAATCCGATCGGGGGCGCCGAGGTGAAGCCGGCCGCCGGCTTCAGGGGACGCCTGATCAATGTCGATCTGCGCGAGCACAGGAGATCGTCCATATCACGCTCGACAAGACGACGTCGGTTCACGATGCCGTCGTCAACGAGATCGTCGGCGTGGTGAGCGCCGCGCAGGCCCGTGCGGACGGGCAGCGGCCGCGCCTCCCTGCCGGCCGCAATGCAGCCGCGCCGGCGGCGGTGCGGCCGCTGGTCATGCGCTACGTCGTTCCGCAGGATGCGCCGGTCGAGCTGTGGGACAGCGC
>JACAEG010000338.1 GCA_013388965.1 Pseudorhodoplanes sp.
AGGCGATGGACAACGTCGAAAGCGCGGAGGCCGCGGGCGATTCCTATCCGACAACGCAGGTGCTCACCGCCGACGGCGCCGTCAGCCTGATCGGCTGCCTGATGGGCAACCCCTTCATCAACGCGGTCTATATCGGCCATCCCGGCTGGAAGGCGATGGGCGGACGCATCGGCTACTCGGCCGCGACCGGGATCATGGTGATCGTGCTGTCGTGGTTCGGCATCATCGCGTTGCTGCTCTCGCTCATTCCCGTCGTCGCGATCTCGCCGATCCTGCTTTACATCGGCATGCTGATCGGCGCGCAGGTCTTCCAGGAGACGCCGCGCACGCATGCGCCCGCGATCGTGCTCGCGCTCGTTCCGCATCTCGCGGCCTGGTGCAAGACGCTGATGGACGGCGCGTTGCAGGCCGCGGGCACGACGGCCGCCGCGATCGGCTTCGACAGGCTCGGGCAGGTCGGAGTTCTCTATCACGGCCTCGAAGTTCTGGGTGGCGGCGCGATCCTCTCCGGCCTCGTTCTCGGCGCCGTCGGCGTGTTCGTGATCGAGCGCAAATTCGTGCAGGCTTCCGCCTTTGCGGCGGCCGGCGCCGTGCTGACCTTCTTCGGCTTCATGCACGGGGAATCGGTCGGCTTCGCGGTGACGCCGGGCGTGGCGCTGAGCTACGCCATCGTCGCGGTCTTCCTCTACGGCCTGAGCCGGCAGGAGCGTGTCGAGACCAGGCCGATCATCATGGCGGGGCATGCGGCACCGGCGGAATAGCCGCCGCGGGCACTTTGCCGGTGGCAGGAGGGATGCCTATCGCCTCCACGATGCAACTTTTCGTGCCGGGATGGCTTGAAAGCCGGGCCGACCTTGGCGAGGGTGCGGCGCCAGACTCGACCATGGATAAGGGCCATGCCGCTTCCAGACCCCGGACCGCTGATTGGCGGCGTGCCGGTCATCCCGGTGCTCACCATCGAGCGTGTCCGCGATGCGGTTCCGCTCGCGCGGGCGCTGGCGGCCGGCGGGCTCGCAGTGATCGAGGTGACGCTGCGGACGGATGCCGCGCTCGACGCCATGCGCGCCATCGCATCCGAACTGCCGGATGTGGTCGTGGGCGCAGGCACGGTCGTCAAGGACGCCGATATCGAGGCCGCGATAGCGGCGGGTGCCAGCTATCTCGTCAGTCCGGGCACGCCCGAGCGCCTTGCGGACGCACTTGCGCGCGCGTCCGTTCCCGTCATTCCCGGCTGCGCGACGGTCGGCGAGGCGATGGCGCTCGCCGCGCGCGGCTTCGCGGTTCTGAAATTCTTTCCGGCGGAGGCGTCGGGCGGCGTCGCCTGGCTGAAGTCGATTGCCGGCCCGCTGTCCGCCTTGCGGTTCTGTCCGACCGGCGGCATCGACATGACGAATGCCGCCGCCTATCTCGCGCTTCCCAATGTGGTCTCGATCGGCGGATCCTGGGTCGCGCCGAAGGAGGCGGTCGCGTCGGGCGACTTCGAAAAGATTACAAGCCTCGCGCGGGCCGCCAGCGCGTTGCGCCGCCAGCGGCGATTGTCCTAGCCTGCAGCGGCCGCGCAGGCCGCAAGATGCCGATCGGATGTCATGGACCAGGCCACGCCAGACCTCGACCGCGTTGTAAAGGATATTGCCGAGGATATGCGCGGGAGGACCGATCGGGGGGAGGTCGCGACATACATTCCCGAACTGGCGCGGGTCGATCCGAGAGCGTTCGGTATTGCCGTGATCGATGCCGAGGGCCGTGTGTTCGCGGGCGGCGACAGCGAGACGCCATTCTCGATCCAGAGCATCTCGAAAGTGTTCACGCTCACGCTCGCGCTCGGCAAGATCGGCGACCGGCTGTGGCGACGGGTCGGGCGCGAGCCTTCGGGCAGCCCGTTCAACTCGATCGTGCAGCTCGAATACGAGAAGGGCAGGCCGCGCAATCCCTTCATCAACGCCGGTGCTATCGCCGTCACCGACGCCATCCTGTCCGGGCATCAGCCGCGCGAGGCGCTGGGAGACATTCTTCGCTTCATGCAATTCGTGGCCGACGATTCCTCGATCACGATCGACGAGGCGGTGGCGGCCTCCGAACAGCGCACGGGCTTTCGCAATGTCGCGCTCGCGAACTACATGAAGTCGTTCGACGTGCTCGAAAATCCGGTGCCCTATACGCTCGGCGTCTATTTCCACCACTGCGCCATCGCGATGTCGTGCCGGCAACTGGCGATGGCGGGGCGCTTCCTCGCGCATCTCGGGCGCAATCCCTCGACCGGCTTCTCCGTCGTCCAGCCCGAGCGCGCGCGCCGCATCAATGCCGTGATGCTGATGTGCGGGCATTACGACGGGTCGGGAGAGTTCGCCTATCGCGTCGGGTTGCCGGGCAAGAGCGGCGTCGGCGGCGGCATTCTCGCGATCGCGCCGGGCAAGGCCTCGATCGCGGTGTGGTCGCCGGGACTCGACGCCAACGGCAATTCGCATCTCGGCCGCATCGCGCTCGAGCAGCTCACGAGGCGCATGGGCTGGTCGGTTTTCGGGGCGTAGGGGATATTGACCCGCTGGCCCGCGCGCCAGCGTGGGAGCCGTATCGCTCGGCGCCGGATTCCCGCTTGCGCGGGAAACAGCGCTCAGTTCTTCCGTTCTTCCACGTCGTTGCGGATCGCTTCGTCGTGATACCAGGCGCCGCCGGATACAGCGCGCGCGGTGCGCGGCGCGTTCAGCGAAGCCGCCAGGGCGCCATTCTGCTGCCTGGCGCTCGCGTGGCGCCCTCGTGCGGGAAACTGGATGATCTCGGCCGACCCGGAATGCTGAGTCGTCATGGCTTGGGTTCCTTGTTCGTGCGCCGCCAACGCGAGCGCGTGAATCGCGTTGCATTGATATAGCGTGTTGCACGGCATTTGTTCAGTCTGCCTGCCAGGAAATCAGCGTTTGGCTACAATATCAGCAGGCTTGACGATGCTGGATCATGCAGCACGTTCCGAAGCGCAGGCTGCCATTGCTGCGCCGCATCTTTCAGCAGCGCCGGGGATTGCCGCCATCATTGGCATATTTAATGCTTTGAAACCGGCATTGCCGGCGGCCGGGCGCGAGCCGGCGACTGATTGCATCCGAAATTCGCGCGTCATCAAGCTCAAGAGAGATCAATGGCAAAGTATAAACTCGAGTATATCTGGCTCGACGGATACACGCCGGTTCCGAACCTGCGCGGCAAAACCCAGATCAAGGAATTCGACACCTTTCCCTCGCTCGGCGAACTCCCGCTATGGGGCTTCGACGGAAGCTCGACCATGCAGGCGGAAGGGCACTCGTCCGATTGCGTGCTGAAGCCGGTCGCGGTCTATCCGGATGCTGCCCGCAAGAACGGCGTGCTGGTGATGTGCGAAGTGATGATGCCCGACGGCGTCACGCCGCATCCGACAAACAAGCGCGCCACCATTCTCGACGATCCCGACGCCTGGTTCGGCTTCGAGCAGGAATATTTCTTCTACAAGGATGGCCGTCCGCTCGGCTTCCCCGAGTCCGGCTATCCGGCGCCGCAGGGGCCCTATTATACCGGCGTCGGCTACAAGAATGTCGGCGCGGTCGCGCGCGAGATCGTCGAGGAGCATCTCGAGCTCTGCCTCGCCGCCGGCATCAACCACGAAGGCATCAACGCCGAAGTGGCAAAGGGCCAGTGGGAATTCCAGATTTTCGGCAAGGGCTCGAAGACCGCCGCCGACCAGATCTGGATGGCGCGGTATCTGATGCTGCGGCTGTGCGAGAAATACGGCATCGACATCGAATTCCACTGCAAGCCGCTCGGTGACACCGACTGGAACGGCTCGGGCATGCATTGCAACTTCTCCACGAAGTACATGCGCGAGGTCGGCGGCAAGGATTATTTCGAAGCCTTGATGAAGGCGTTCGACAAGAATCTGCACGATCACATCGCGGTCTACGGTCCGGACAACGACAAGCGGCTGACCGGCAAGCACGAGACGGCGCCGTGGAACAAGTTCAGCTACGGCGTCGCCGATCGCGGTGCCTTGATCCGCGTGCCGCATTCCTTCGTCAACAACGGCTACAAGGGCTATCTCGAGGATCGCCGTCCGAACTCGCAGGGCGACCCCTATCAGATCGCCTCGCAGATCCTGAAGACGATCTCGGAAGTGCCGATTGCGGGCTCGAAGGCCGCTGCCGCCTGAGCGAATTCGGCCGTCGCGAGGTTGAGGAGCCTTCGCGACGGACCCGACGGCGTGTTCGGCGTCGGCCTTCAGTGAAGCCAGTGAAGTCGATGTCGCGGGGGAGGTACCTGGCAGTCCCTCCCCCGACCCTTTTCGATAATCCGGAATTCAGTGCATGGCTGCAGATTTGCGCGGCACGATCGCGCCACGATGCTGGATCACCTCGGCTGCGAGGTTGTGTCCCGCGACGGCGGCCTCGCCGGGATCGGTTCCCAGCAGTCTCGCCGCCATGTAGCCGGCATTGAAGCTGTCGCCGGCGGCGGTCGTGTCCACCGGCATGACGACCGAAGGCACGGCAACGAATTCGCGGTGGCCGCCCGCGACCACCAGCGCCGAATTCGGGCCGTTCTTCACCACGATCTCACCGATGCCGAAGGATTGCAGCCGCTCGATCGTGGCTTCCGGGCTGCCGTCGCCCCAGAGCAGGGCCTCGTCGTCGAAGGTCGGCATGGCAACATCGACGCGCTTGAGCGCCTCGGAGAATACCGTGCGCGTGCGCGCGAGATCGCCCTTCCAGGCGCGGGGGCGGTAATTGCTGTCGAAGGCGACCCGCACGCCCTGCTGGCGCGCCATTTCGAGGATCGCCAGAAACCGGCCCAGCCCGACATTGGAATAGAGCGAGAGCGTGACTCCCGAAAAATAGACCAGCCGCGCCGACAGAATCCCCTCCGCGATGCGGCCCCAGTCGGCAAGCTCGAACAGCTCGCGCGCGGGCGCGACGTCGCGCCAGTAATTGAAGGTCCGCTCGCCGGCCGGATTCGTTTCGATCAGATAGAGACCGGGCAGACGGCCCGGCACGCGCATGATCAGGCCGGTATCGATCTGTTCGACGGAGGCAAGCGACACGATACCGTCCGAATAGCGGTCGTCGCCGAGCGCGGTGGCATAGGCGACATCGATCCCGCTGCGGGCGAGGTAGACGGCCGTGTTGAAGGTGTCGCCTCCGCAACCGATGGCAAAGCGGCCGTCGGAGCCCCGCGTCATTTCGATCATCACCTCGCCGATCGATACGACGCGCTTCTTCTGCTCATTCATCGTTCCGTCCGCTCCGACATAGGGCGCCCCGATGCCAGGCCGGTTCGGGCGGGCGCAGAATGGCCCTGTAGGCGCAGCATTGCAACGCGGGCGGTCGGGGGCTTTTGACCGCCACGGAACCTGTCGATCCGCACGGCGAGCGGTATCCGGTGGACGGACGCATCGTCGACGGCGAGACGCATTCCGAGGAATCCTTCTTCACGGGCGACATTGCGCCGGTCGCCGGGCGAGCCGGCGATACGGTCATGGCGGGCGCGTTGAATATCGGCGGCCGTGTCGTGATCGCGGCCACGGAGCAGCCGGCGACGACACGGCATTGCTGTGCACGGCGCGCATGGTCGACACCGCGCAATCCAGACGGGTCGTCGCGCGGCGGCCGGTTGAGAGGATTTGCGCGGCCTCCGCCTGCCGACGAGCCGCGATTGCCGGGCTGGCGGCTGCTTTGTCGCTCTCCGCCGTTGCGGCGAAACCGCTGCTGTTGCGCCGGTGGCGGCCGGCGCGCGACGGCGGACCGGCGCCTGCAGGTTGAAAATGCCTGTGAGGCCGAATTTCGGGGCAATTGAAGCCCGGGAATTGTTATATTATAACATTCATCATGGCCTCCGCACACCATCACCACCATCATCATCATCCGGGGCAGGCGCACCCGTCCGCGCCGATCCCGCCCTCGATCCTGCGCCTCTCGGCCTGGCTGCGGCTGGCGGCGGCGCTGGCGCTCGCCGCGCTGGTCTGGGCCGCCACCTTCTGGGTCACGGGGTCGCCATGACCGCGCAACTCCAGTTCCGAAATCTGACGCTCGGCTACGACCGGCATCCGGCCGTGCATCATCTCGATGGCGCGGTGCAAAGCGGCGCGCTGACCGCGGTGGTCGGACCGAATGGAGCGGGCAAATCCACCCTGTTCAAGGGCATTGTCGGCCTGCTGCGCCCGCTCGCAGGCTCGATCTCGCGCAACGGCATCGACCCGCGCGACATCGCCTATCTGCCGCAGGCGGCGGAAATCGACCGCAGCTTTCCGATCAATGTCTATGACATGGTCGCGATGGGGCTGTGGCAGCGGGCCGGCCTGTTCGGCGGGATCGGACGGGAGGCGGACGGAAAAATCCACGCGGCGATCGCGGCGGTGGGGCTGACCGGCTTCGAGCGGCGCGCAATCGGCACGCTCTCCGGCGGCCAGATGCAGCGCATGCTGTTCGCGCGCCTGCTGCTGCAGGATGCGCGCGTGATCGTGCTTGACGAGCCCTTCACCGCAATCGATGCCAAGACCTCCGCGGACCTGCTCGCGCTGGTCCAGCGCTGGCATGGCGAGGGCCGCACCGTGCTCGCGGCGCTCCACGACATCGACGTGGTGAAGTCGAACTTCCCCGAAACATTGCTGCTGGCGCGCGAGAAGGTCGCCTGGGGCCCGACCGGCGACGTGCTGACGCCGGAGAATCTGCTGAAGGCGCGGCAGATGTGCGAGGCGTTCGACGACGAGGCCGGTCGATGCGCGGCGTAACCGCTCCACCTTTTCCCGCATGCGGGCAGAGGTGAAGGATAAGCGATGCTCTACGACGCCTTCATCGCGCCTTTCGTCGAGTTCGATTTCATGCGCCGGGCGCTCGTCGGCATCGGCGCGCTTTCGCTCGGTGCCTGCCCGATCGGCGTGTTTCTGATGCTGCGGCGCATGAGCCTCATGGGAGACGCGATGGCGCATGCGGTTCTGCCCGGCGCGGCTGTCGGATTCATGGTCTCCGGGCTGAACCTGTTCGCAATGACCGCCGGCGGCCTCATCGCTGGCTTTGTGGTGGCATTGCTCGCCGGCCTTGTCGCTCGCGCGACGCAATTGAAGGAGGATGCCTCGCTCGCGTCCTTTTTCCTTATCTCGCTGGCGCTGGGCGTCACCCTCGTCTCGCTGCGCGGCACCAATGTCGATCTCCTGCATTTCCTGTTCGGCAATATTCTGGCGCTCGATAACGAGACGCTGACGCTGATTGCCATCAGCGCGACCGTCACGCTGGTTGCGCTCGCGCTGGTCTATCGACCGCTGATTCTCGAATGCGTCGATCCGAACTATCTGCGCTCGGTGAGCCGCAGCGGCACCGTCGCGCATCTGCTCTTTCTGGCGCTGGTGGTGATCAACCTGGTGTCCGGATTTCACGCGCTCGGCACGCTGCTCGCCGTCGGCATCATGATGCTGCCGGCCGTCACCGCGCGGTTCTGGGCGCGCGACATCACGACCATGATCCTGGTCGCGATCGGCGCCGGGCTGTTCTCGGGCTATGCCGGACTGGTGCTGTCCTATCACAGCGGACTCGCGTCCGGCCCCGCGGTCATTCTGGTTGCCGGCGTCCTCTATTTCACCGCACTGCTGTTCGGGAATGTCGGCGGGCTTGTCCGCCAGGCCTTCCCCGGACGCCACCTCGAAGCCTAGGAGATTCTCATGTTCGCAGGACGTCAGCTCGTGTTCGCTGCCGCGGGGATGCTGCTCATGCTGCCGGTTCAGGTGGCAGCGCAGGACAAGCTGCCGGTGGTCGCGACCTTCTCGATCCTGGCCGACATCGCGAGGAATGTCGGCGGCGATCGCGTCGAGGTCGCGAGCCTCGTGCCGCCGGACGGCGACGCGCATGTCTATTCCCCCTCGCCGGCCGATGCGAAGACGCTTGCCGCCGCGAAACTCGTCCTCATCAACGGGCTCGGCTTCGAAGGCTGGATGGACCGGCTGGTCAAGGCCTCGGCCACAAGGGCGCCGGTCATCGTCGCTAGCAAGGGCATCAAGCCGCGCAGGATGGAAGAGGAGAAGGGCCACGGCCACGCGCATGCCTCCGCCGATCCGCATGCCTGGCAGTCTGTCGGCAACGCCAAGGTGTATGCGCTCAATATTCGCGATGCGCTGAGTCTCGTCGATCCGGCCGGCAAGGACGCCTATCGGGCGAATGCCACGGCCTATCTCGCCAAGCTCGATGCGCTCGACAGGGAGGTCAGGGAGGCCGTGGCTCGCATTCCGGCCGACCGCCGCCGCATCATCACCACCCACGACGCCTTCGGCTATTTCGCCGACGCCTACAAGCTCGACTTCATCGCGCCGCAGGGCGTCTCGACCGAGGCAGAGGTCTCCGCCCGCGATCTGGCGAAGATCATCGCCCAGATCAGGAAGCAGAAAATCCCGGCCGTCTTCCTCGAGAACGTGACCGATCCGCGGTTGCAGAAGCGCATTGCCGATGAAACCGGAGCGCGGATCGGGGGCACCCTTTACTCCGACGCCCTGACCGGCGAAAAGGGCGACGCGCCCACTTACATCGACATGATCCGCCACAATATAAGGACGCTCGGCGCGGCGCTCATGTCCTGAGAGCCTTGGGCGCACGCCTTTCCGCCTCATCCTGAGGCGTCTGCCGGCGCACGAGCGGCGGCGGGGCGTCTCGAAGGATGGGCGGGTCCCATTGTGGCCTCACCCCTGGGATGCGGACTGTGTCCGTTCCTCCGGGATGAGGGTTCAGACCGGAGTGCGCTTCATGTCGGAATCCGCGGCTTCCGAAAAAATCCCCGTCACCGTGCTGACCGGCTATCTCGGCGCCGGCAAGACCACATTGCTCAACCGGATTCTTTCCGAGCCGCACGGCAAGAAATACGCCGTCGTCGTCAACGAATTCGGCGAGATCGGCATCGACAACGACCTCGTCGTCAATTCCGACGAGGAAATCTTCGAGATGAATAACGGCTGCATCTGCTGCACCGTGCGCGGGGACCTGATCCGCATCATCGAGGGACTGATGCGGCGCAAGGGCAAGTTCGACGCGATCATCGTCGAGACCACGGGGCTTGCGGACCCTGCGCCGGTCGCGCAGACCTTCTTCATGGACGAGTCGGTCGGCGCCAAGGCGAGGCTCGACGCCGTCGTGACGGTTGTCGACGCCAAGTGGCTGAAGGACCGCCTGAAGGACGCGCCCGAAGCCAAGAACCAGATCGCCTTCGCGGACGTCATCCTGCTCAACAAGACCGATCTCGTCACGCCGGAGGAACTGATCGAGATCGAGGCGCGCATCCGCGGCATCAATGCCTATGCCAAGCTGCATCGCACGCAGCGCTCGCAGGTGCCGCTCTCTGAAGTGCTTGGGCGCAACGCCTTCGACCTCGACCGCATCCTCGACATCGAGCCGGCATTCCTCGAGGAGGCAGGTCACAATCATCATCACGATCACGACCATCATCACCACGATCATGACCATGATCATGGCCACGAGCACAGCCATGCGCATAGCGGGCTGAAGCATTATCACGACGAGGACATGCAGTCGGTGTCGCTGAAGGAAACGCGCCCGCTCGACCCCGACAAGTTCTTCCCCTGGGTGCAGGAGCTGGTCGCCAATGAAGGCCAGAACATCCTGCGCTCCAAGGGTATCCTGTCCTTCCAGGACGATCCCCAACGTTTCGTGTTTCAGGGCGTGCACATGATCCTGGACGGCGATCATCAGCGACCGTGGAAAGAGGGCGAGCCGCGCGAAAGCCGCATCGTCTTCATCGGCCGCCAATTGCCGGAAGCGAAGATCCGCGAGGGCTTCGCGGCCTGCGTGGCCTGATCCGCGGATGTCGTGATGACAGACACCCGTACGATCCAGCCGGGTCAGCCCTCGCTCGCGGACCGCACGCGCTTCGTGCAGGCAGGCGGCGCAATTGTCGGCGTGCATTTCCTCGACGACACCGCCGTCTTCGTGCTGGCGGAGGAGGCGATCCTGCGCCTGCCGAAGGATGGCGAGCAAAGCCGCACGGCCATTCATGCCGGTGCGATTCTCGCGTCGGTCGGCGACGGCCGGCGCATCGTCACCGGCGGAGACGACAGCAGCGTCGTTGTCATCGACTCTCAAACCCACAGCGTCGTCGCAACGGACGCGCGCAGGCGCTGGATCGATCATGTCGCGCTCGGGCCGGACGGCGCAATCGCCTGGTCGGCCGGCAAGACCGCTTCGGTGCGGACCGGCAAGGGCGAGGTCAAGGCGATCGACGTTCCTTCCACCGTGGGCGGGCTCGCCTTCCTGCCGAAGGGCTTTCGCCTCGCGGTCGCGCACTATAACGGCGTGTCGCTCTGGTTTCCGAATGCGGCGGCGAAGCCCGAATTGCTGCTCTGGAAAGGCTCGCATCTCGAAGTCACCGTCAGCCCGGACGGGAAATTCCTGGTGACGTCGATGCAGGAGCCGACATTGCATGGCTGGCGGCTGGCCGACGCGCGCGACATGCGCATGTCCGGCTATGCAGGGCGCGTGCGCTCGATGTCGTGGACGGCCAAGGGCGACCTTCTTGCGACCAGCGGCGCCGACCAGATCATCCTGTGGCCGTTCACCGGCAAGGACGGGCCGATGGGCAAGCAGCCGACCATGCTGTCGCCCTACGACAAGCGGCTCAACGTGGTGCAATGCCATCCCGAGGCGGATGTCGTCGCGGCCGGCTATGCCGACGGCATGATCCTGCTCTCGCGCATCTCGGACGGCGCGGAGATCCTCGCGCATGCGCCGGGGGGATCGGCCGCATCGGCGCTGGCCTTCAGCCCGGACGGACGGCTGTTCGCCTTTGGCTGCGAGGACGGGACGGGGGGCGTGGTAACGTTGGGCTGATCATCCGATTCGGACGCCGGGATGCCCATGTTCAGCCGTGCCGCGATGTGCCTCGCCGCCATTCTTGCAAGCCTTGCGGTCACGGCGAGCGCGCTCGCGACGCCGCACACCGTGATCGTCCTGCGCCACGGCGAAAAGCAGAACCCCTATGCGCTCTGCCAGACCGGAATGGACCGCGCGAATGCGCTGGCCGTGCAATATCTCGGCAAGGGCGCGGCGAATTCGCTGTTTGCCGGCTCGGACGGGCCGGCGGCTTTTCTCGCGATCACGCTGCATACGCTCGAGCTGATCACGCCGGCCGCCGCCAGCTGGGGTCTGCCGGTGACGATGTTCTCGGTGATGCCGGATAAGAAAGCCAGGTTCGACGGTGCGCTCGATCTCCGCACGCAGCAAGCCGCCCGGGCCGTCATGACCGACCCGCAATGGTCGGGCAAGACGGTGGTGATGGCCTGGGAGCATCGCCACATCGCCGACAAGAAGCTTGAAGCGAAATCGCCCGGCGAGAGAAGCACGCTGCGGCAGCTTCTGAATCTCGACAAGCTTGCCGGCGTGCCCGAGACCTGGCCGGGCGGCAATTACGACTATTTCTGGATCGTGCAATACGGCGCGCCCGGCTCGGATGTGCCCACGGAGTTCAAATCCGTAAAGCAGGTCTTCGCGCCGCCGTTCGAGAAACTGCCCTCGAACGACTGGGGCTCGGTCGAGCGGTTGCCGCTCTCCGCCAGGTGCCTGCGCTGAGCCAGCGGCCGGTCAGATCACATACTGTTTGAGCGGCGGGAAGCCGTTGAACCCGATCGACGAATACATCGTCGTGTAGGCGCCGGCCGCCTCGATCAGCACCTTGTCGCCGATCGCGAGCGACACCGGCAGCGGGTAGGGCGTCTTCTCGTAGAGCACGTCCACCGAGTCGCAGGTCGGACCCGCGATCACGCAAGGCCCCATCTCGTCGCGGTCGCGGCGGGTGCGGATCGGGTAGCGGATCGACTCGTCGATGGTTTCCGCGAGACCGTGGAACTTGCCGATGTCGAGATAGACCCAGCGCGTCTCGTCCTCGGGCGTGCGCTTCGCGATCACCACTACCTCGGCCTCGATCACGCCGGCATTGCCGACGAGACCGCGGCCGGGCTCGATGATGGTTTCGGGGATGCGGTTGCCGAAATGCCGGCGCAGCGCGCGGAAGATGGCGCGACCGTAGGCTTCGAGCTTCGGCGTCTTGCGCGTGTATTTGGCCGGGAAGCCGCCACCGAGATTGACCATCGCCAGGTTGATGCCGCGCTCGCCGCAGGTGCGGAACACGGCCGCCGCCGAGGCGAGCGCCGCGTCCCAGGCCTGCACATTGTGCTGCTGGGAGCCGACATGGAAGGAGATGCCATATGCCACGAGGCCGAGCCTGTGGGCGTGCTCCAGAATGTCGGCGGCGAATTCCGGCTCGCAGCCGAACTTGCGCGACAGCGGCCATTCGGCGCCGCTGCCGTCGCAGCGGATGCGGCAGATCACGCGCGAGCCGGGCGCGGCGCGGGCGACCTTCTCGACCTCCGCCTCGCAATCGACCGCGAACAGGGTCACGCCGAGCCTGAAGGCCGTGGCGATGTCGCTCTCCTTCTTGATCGGGTTGCCGTAGGAGATGCGGTCGGGCGTCGCGCCGGCGGCCAGCACGTCAAGCGTCTCGTTCACCGAGGCGACGTCGAAGCAGGAGCCGAGCTCGACCAGAAGCTTCAGGATTTCCGGCGCGGGGTTTGCCTTGACGGCGTAATAGACTTTCGTGTCCGGCAGAGCGGATGCGAAGGCGAGATAGTTCTCGCGCACGACCTCGTTGTCGACCACGAGGCATGGTCCTTCGTCGGTGCGGTTCTTCAGGAAGTCGCGAATGCGGACAGTCATCGAGGCGAAGCTCCTCTATCCGGGCGCCGCGCGGGCGCTGTGGCGATGCGCTTGCGCGCGCGGCGCGCCCGAAGGCGTCCACGCGGCACCGCGTTGAAGTGCTGCCTTGGTCCGGATGAGGGAAAACCCCGTTCCGCACGGCCGGCAATGAAGGACAAGCCTTTTCAGTGACCCGGCATTTCCGCCGGCGTTCCAAAAAAGCCCGCTCCGTCGTTGCTTTAAGCCGCGTCCCCCGCGGAGAGCGGAGTGCGCCGGTTTCGCCTCCGGCTGCCGGTCACGGTGCTAAGGAAGTAGGTCCTTCCTCAGGCGGCTGGCGGGCCTCTTGTCCCGCTACCTACCGACCGACACACGGCCACAGGCACGTGCGAATTTGGGCGAGGAAAAAGCTAGGCCGAATCGAATCGGCTCGCAAACTTTTTTTGAAGGCGCGCGGCCGTGCGAGCGCGATTGCCTCGCGCTCGCCATGCTCTCGACATCGTGTCGTTAGAATTCGTTAACGCGGGAAGCGCGTCAACGCACCAGCACGTTCCGGAATTGCCACGGATCGCGCTTGTCGATGTCCTCCGGGAAGAGCCCCGGCCGGCCGGTGAGCGGCGTCCAGTCGGTGTATTTGCCGACCACCGGGCCGAGATAGGGCATCTGGATCTCCAGGCAGCGCCGGAAATCCATCTCGTCGGCCTCGACGATGCCCTCGTTCGGATGCTCCAGCGCCCAGACCATGCCGGCGAGCACGGCCGAGGTCACCTGCAGGCCGGTGGCGTTCTGGTAGGGCGCGAGGTTGCGGGTCTCGTCGATCGAGAGCTGCGAGCCGTACCAATAGGCGTTCTTCTTGTGGCCGTAGAGCAGCACGCCGAGTTCGTCGATACCGTCGACGATCTCGTCCTCGTCCAGAATGTGGAAGGTGTCCTGCTTCTTTCCGGCCTGCCCGAACATCTCGTGCAGGGACAGCACCGCGTCGTCGCAGGGATGATAGGCGTAATGGCAGGTCGGCCGGTAGATCGTCCGGCGGCCATCCTTCAGGGTGAGATAGTCGGCGATCGAGATCGACTCGTTGTGCGTCACGAGGAAGCCGTATTGGGGCCCCGGAGTCGGCGTCCAGGAGCGCACGCGCGTGTTCGCGCCCGGCTGCAGCATGTAGATCGCCGCCTGGCAGCCGGTCTTGTGCTTGCGGCCGTTGGCCGGCATCCATTTCTCGTGCGTGCCCCAGCCGAGTTCGGCCGGCTGCATGCCTTCCGAGGTGAAGCCCTCGATCGACCAGGTATTGACGAACACATTGCGCGGCTTCGGCTTCTTGGCGCGCTGGGTGTCGCGTTCGGCAATGTGGATGCCCTTCACGCCGAGCTTCCTGGCCAGCCGCGCCCAGTCCTCGCGGGACTTCGGCTCCTTGATCTTCGTGCCGGTATCCCTGGCGATGTCGAGCAACGCCTGCTTCACGAACCAGGACACCATGCCGGGATTGGCCCCGCAGCAGGACACGGCCGTGGTCGAGCCCGGCTTGCGCTTGCGCTTGGCGGTCATGGTCATTTCGCGCAGATTGTAGTTCGAGCGCTTCTCGGGACCGAATTTCGGGTTGAAATAGAAGCCCGCCCACGGCTCGTTGACTGTGTCGATGTAGAGCGCGCCGAGCTCGTTGCAAAGCTCCATGATGTCGACCGAGGAGGTGTCGACCGAGAGATTGACGCAGAAACCCTGTCCGCCGCCCTGGGTGAGAAGCGGCGTCAGGAGCTGCCGGTAATTGTCCTTCGTTACCGCTTCATGGATGAAGCGGACACCCCGCTCGTCGAGAATCTTGCGGTCCTTGTCCTCCGGATCGATCACCACGAAGCGCGTCCTGTCGAATTCGAAATGGCGCTCGATCAGCGGCAGCGTGCCTTTTCCGATCGAGCCGAAGCCGATCATGACGATGGGGCCGTCGATCTTCGCGTGCACGGGCCAGTTGGGCATCGGTCGTAACTCCAGAGGTGTCGGTTGGTCGGGAGGGCGAACGGAAAGCGAGGCCATCGCGGATGGCTCCGCGATAGCCTCAAAGTCGCGCAGGTGCAAACCTACGCGGCGCGCCGTGTCCGGGCCGTGACGGCCCTTGTCTCGGCCGCGACGAGCGCGGCGAGGTCCGGCTTGGGTGCGGGCGCGCCTGTCGCGGCAATCAGGCCGCGGGCCTCGTCAAGCGCGCCCGGAACGAGTTCCAGCCCGAGCAATCGCTGCTGCTCGTAGGGGCCCGGCATCCAGAGCGATCCGGTCTTCTCCGCCGAGAAGCCGAAGCGGGCGTAATAGGATTCGTCGCCCACGAGCAGAATGGCCCGGTGGCCGAGTTTCTTCGCCGCATCGATGGCACGGCTCACCAGGGCCGCGCCGACGCCGCGGCTGCGCTGAGCCGGATCAACGGCGAGCGGTCCCAGCAGCAGCGCGGCGCGGCCTGCGCCGGCCATGACGTTCCACAGCCGCACGGTGCCGACGATCTTGCGGCCTTCCGTTGCGACGAACGACAGCCCGCCCGCGGGCAGCCGGTCCTCGCGCAGGCGCTGGGAGGTCTTGGCGAAGCGGCTCGGGCCATAGGAGCGGTCGAGCAAAGCCTCGCGCGCGGCGTCGTCGGCGAGCCTTTCCTGACGGATCGTGATCATCGGCATGCTTCCCCGCCCCGTTTCCGCGGGACGTTTCCAATCCAGAGGTGAAGGGAAGGGGAGCCGGCGTACCGGCTCCCGCGAGGTCGGATGCGGCCCGATCGCGGAGCGATCAGATGTGGACCGTCTTCAGCGGCGGGAAGCCGTTGAAGGCCACCGACGAGTAGGTCGCCGTGTAGGCGCCCGTGCCTTCGATCAGCAGCTTGTCGCCGATCTCGATGCTCACGGGCAGCAGATACGGCTGCTTCTCGTACAGCACGTCCGCCGAGTCGCAGGTCGGGCCTGCGAGGATGCACGGCGACGTTTCGGCTCCGTCGCGCGGGGTTCTGATCGGGTACCGGATCGACTCGTCCATCGTCTCGGCGAGGCCGCCGAACTTGCCGATGTCGAGATAGACCCAGCGCACCTCGTCCTCCTCGCTCTTCTTCGACACGAGCACGACCTCGGTCTCGATCACGCCGGCATTGCCGACCATGCCGCGGCCCGGTTCGATGATCGTCTCCGGGATGCGGTTGCCGAAATGCTTGCGCAGCGCCTTGAAGATGGCCGAGCCGTAGGTTCGCACCGTCGGCACGTTCTTCAGGTACTTGGTCGGGAAGCCGCCGCCGAGATTGACCATCGACAGGTTGATCCCGCGCTCGCCGCACTCCTTGAACACGGCCGCCGCCTGCGCGAGGGCACGGTCCCAGGCATGCTGGTTGCGCTGCTGCGAACCGACATGGAACGAGACGCCGTAGGCTTCCAGGCCCTGCCGATGTGCGTGCTCAAGCACGTCCGCGGCCATCGAAGGCTCGCAGCCGAACTTGCGCGAGAGCGGCCATTCGGCGCCCGCGCCGTCGCACAGGATGCGGCAGAACACCTTCGAGCCGGGCGCCGCGCGGGCAACCTTCTCGACCTCGGCCTTGCAGTCGACCGCGAACAGGCGGACGCCGACCTCGAAGGCCCGCGCGATGTCGCGCTCCTTCTTGATCGTGTTGCCATAGGAGATGCGGTCGGGCGTGACGCCGGCCGCGAGCACCATCTCGATCTCGGCGACCGAAGCGGTGTCGAAGCAGGAGCCCAGCGAGCCGAGCAGCTTGAGCACTTCCGGGGCCGGGTTCGCCTTGACGGCGTAGAACACACGGCTGTCCGGCAGCGCCTTGGCAAAGGCGTTGTAATTGTCGCGCACGACATCGAGGTCCACGACGAGGACGGGGCCGTCGTCGCGGCGGTTGCGGAGGAACTCGCGGATGCGGTCGGTCATGTCTCGCTCCCCAAACGGCCACACCGGGCGGACAAGCCGCCCTGAATTGGCGTCGACTGGTGAGTGGACGCGGTCGCGCGATGGAGGCGCGAAAAGCGTCGCGGGTTCACCACCCGACTGTGCTGCCTTGGATTGGAAGGGGGAGGCCCCGATCCGCACACCTGGCAATGATGGACAAGCCTCTTCGGTAACCGCTCCGGCTTTTGGACAGCCGGAAGAGACCAAAAAAGCCCGCTCCGTCGTTGCTTTAAGTCGCGTCCCCCGTTGAGCGCGGGGTACGCCGGTTTCGCCTCCGGCTGCCGGTCAGAATTCTTGGAGAGGGTTGATCTCTCTCCAGGCGGCTGGCGGGCCTCTTGTCCCGCTACCTACCGACCGACACGCGACCACAGGCACGTGCGAAATTGGGCAACCGCGCAAATAGGGAAAGAGTCTCGCAGATGCAAGAACTTTTTTCGCTTCGGAGCGCGCGTGCGATTAAAAACTTCGTAACGTTTTGCGCGGCGAGGCGTTCGCTCACTCGGTGAAGGGCTCGATGCGTTGCGCCGAGCGCACGAACTTCCACATCACGGCCGCGCCGCAGGCGAGGAAGAGCGCATCGAGGATCTTCGCCCACATCGGGTCGAGGCTGAACAGATTGGCGATCGCCCAGGAGCCGGCGAAGGCCGCGCCGAAGACCTCGGCGCCGATCAGGATCGCCGCGCTGACGACGGTCATCACGTTGAGCCAGACGATCTTGCGGCTCTTGGCGGCGTGTTCGGCCATGATGGATGCAGTCTCCGATGCGAAGCGGGCCGCAATCTCCCCGAAAGAGACCCCGCGATCAAGTCTGGAAATGCCGCAGGGAGGCCCCATTTTGGGACTGAAGCGCGCTAATCTCCCGCAAATCCCTCCGGAAAGAGTCCTTATGAGCAGCACCGCCCAGCCTGACGCCAATCCCTTCTTCCAGCCGTGGCAGGGACCCTTCGGTGCGCCCCCCTTCGATCGGGTGTCGATCGAGCATTTCCGACCGGCCTTCGAGCGCGCGCTCGCCGAGCACACGGCCGAAATCGAGGCGATCGCCGCGCAGCCGGCGGCGCCGGATTTCGCCAATACGATCGAGGCGATGGAGCGCAGCGGCCGCCTGCTGGCGCGTGTCTCGCATGTCTTCTCCGTGCTGGCCGGCGCGGACACGAACGACGCCATCCAGGCCATCGAGCGCGAGATCGCGCCCAAGATGTCGGCGCATTACAGCCGTATCCACCTCAACGCCGCGCTGTTCAGGCGGATCGATGCGCTGTTTGCCCGCCGCGATTCCCTCGCGCTGACCAGGGAGCAGGAGCGGGTGCTGGAGCGCTATCACACGAGGTTCCGCCGCGCCGGGGCGAGTCTCGACCAGGCCAGGAAGGATCGTCTCGCGGCCATCGGCGAGCGGCTGGCAGCCCTCGGCACGGCGTTCGGCCAGAACGTGCTCGCCGACGAGCAGGATTACACGCTGGTGCTCGAAGGCGAGACCGATCTCGCCGGGTTGCCGGATTTCGTGCGGGCGGCGGCGCGTCAGGCGGCGAAGGATCGCGGCCTGGAGGGCAAATATGTCATCACGCTCGGGCGCTCCAGCGTCGAGCCCTTCCTGCAATTCTCCGCGCGGCGCGATCTGCGCGAGCAGGCCTTCAAGGCCTGGATCGCGCGCGGCGACGGCGGCGGCAAGACCGACAACAAGGCGATCATCGCCGAGATGGTGGCCCTGCGGGCGGAGCGGGCACGGCTCCTCGGCTACGAGACCTTTGCGCATTACCGGCTCGACGATTCGATGGCCAAGACGCCGCAGGCCGTGCGGGGCCTTTTGGAGACCGTCTGGCCGCGCGCGGTCACGCGCGCCAGGGCCGACCGCGACGCCATGCAGGCGCTGATCGCCGAGGAAGGCGGCAATTTCGAACTCGCGCCCTGGGACTGGCGCTATTACTCCGAGAAGCTGCGGAAGCGCGCCTTCGATGTCGACGAGGCAGCGACCAAGCCGTATCTGAAGCTCGACAACGTGATCGCCGCGGCCTTCGACACCGCGACCCGCCTGTTCGGGCTCACCTTCGCCGAGCGCAAGGACATCCCCGCCTGGCACCCGGACGTGCGGGTCTGGGAGGTGAAGGGCCGCGACGGAGCGCATGTCGGCCTGTTCTTCGGCGATTACTTTGCAAGGCCCTCCAAGCATTCCGGCGCCTGGATGACATCCTTGCGCGAGCAGGAGCGGTTGGAGGGCGACGTCCGCCCGCTGATCGTCAACGTGATGAATTTCTCGAAGGGGTCGGAGGGCGATCCGGCCTTGCTCTCCTTCGACGACGCCCGCACCCTGTTCCACGAATTCGGCCACGGCCTGCACGGCCTATTGTCGAGCGTCACCTATCCCTCGATTTCCGGGACCAGCGTGCTGCGCGATTTCGTCGAGCTGCCCTCGCAGCTCTACGAGCATTGGCTGGAGCGGCCGGAAGTGCTGCGCCGCTTCGCGCTGCATTACCGCACCGGCGAGCCGATGCCGGAGGACCTGCTGAAGCGGCTGCTGGCCGCGCGCACCTTCAACCAGGGCGCCGCGACCGTGGAATATGTCTCCTCCGCGTTGGTCGATCTCGATTTCCACCTGCTGCGCGAGGCCGACAATCTCGACGTCAACGCCTTCGAGCGTTCCTCGCTGTCACGCATCGGTATGCCGGACGAGCTGGTCATGCGCCACCGGCCGCCGCACTTCCAGCATGTGTTCTCGGGCGACGGCTATTCGTCGGCCTACTACAGCTACATGTGGTCCGAGGTGCTGGATTCGGATGCCTTCCGGGCGTTCGAGGAGACCGGCGACATTTTCGACCCCGCGACCGCGCAGAAGCTGCACGACTACATCTATTCGGCCGGCGGCTCGCGCGATCCGGAGGAGCTTTACACTGCCTTCCGCGGCCGGCTCCCGACCGCCGACGCGCTGCTCGTGCGGCGCGGGCTTGCGGATGCGGCGTTTGTGGGAGAGGCGTAGTTATCCTCCACGGCATAGCGCGCCGTTATGGGACGGTCATGGCCGGGCTTGTCCCGGCCTTCCACGTCTCATATTCCTCGTTTGCCTCCGGTCGTGGATGCCCGCGACGAGCGTGGGCATGACGAGCGTGCAAATGACCCTCCACACCGCCGGACATCGCCGCGGCGTCTGCGCCGCGCCGCATTTTTCCGCCGCCGAAGCCGGCCGCCACATCCTTGCCGAAGGCGGCAACGCGATCGAGGCGATGGTGGCGATGGCGGCCTCGATCGCCGCGGTCTATCCGCACATGAACCATGTCGGCGGCGACGCCTTCTGGCTCGTGCGAGAGCCGTCGGGCCGCGTGCGCGCATTGATGGCGCCGGGGCCGGCTGGGGCGCGCGCGACGCCGGCCTTCTACCGGGAGCACGGGTTCGATGCGATCCCCGCGCGCGGGCCCTGTGCGGCGCTGAC
>JACAEG010000344.1 GCA_013388965.1 Pseudorhodoplanes sp.
ACTCGCGCCTGCGGCGCGGCCCGGTGATGACGATGAGGAGGTGGTGCGAACCGACTGCGTCTGCGCCAGCAAGCGCAGCCACAGATATTGGGCGACGTTGGTGTCCTGATACTCGTCCACCAGAATGTAGCGGAAGCGGCGCTGATAATCGGCGAGCACGTCCGGATGTTCGCGGAACAGCCGGATATTCTCCATCAGCAGATCGCCGAAATCGACCGCATTGAGAATTTTCAGCCGTTCCTGATAGGCGGCATAGAGCGCCTTTCCGCGTCCATTGGCGAAAGCCGCGCCTTCGCCGGCCGGAACCTGTTCGGGCGTGAGGCCGCGATTCTTCCAGCCATCGATCTGTCCCGCCAGTACCCGCGCCGGCCAGCGCTTCTCGTCGATATTCTCTGCTTCCAGCAATTGCTTGAGCAGCCTGATCTGGTCGTCCACGTCGAGAATGGTGAAGCTGCTCTTCAGCCCCACCAGCTCGGCATGCCGCCGCAGGATCTTGACGCCGATGGCGTGGAAGGTGCCGAGCCAGGGCATGCCCTCGACCGCCTGTCCGACCATCGCGCCGACGCGCATCTTCATCTCGCGCGCGGCCTTGTTGGTGAAGGTGACGGCGAGAATTTCGTGCGGGCGGGCGCGGCCGAGATTGAGGATATGGGCGATGCGGGCGGTCAGCACCCGCGTCTTGCCGGTGCCGGCGCCGGCCAGCACCAGCACGGGGCCTTCGAGCGTCTCGACTGCGAGCCGCTGTTCGGGATTGAGGTCGTCGAGATAGGCGGAGTTGCGGCCCGCCGCCGCCATTGCGCGCGCGGCGATGCCGCCCGGTGCGGTAGGGGGCGGCAGCTCGCTCTCGGTCTTCTCGTAAGGTCGCTTTATCGGCTCGGCCATTCCGGTTCCAGGCTGCGGCCGTGCGGCCGACAACGCGGTTCGACGCGCGAATCTCGACCTCAAGATGGCACTTGTGGGGGGAAAACGGGAGGGGCGATCAACCTCTCCCGCACGCGGGGAGAGGTAACGGGCCGGCGTATTTCGGCGGAAAATTTATGCCTTTTCCGGCATCTCGATGCGCCGGCCGGCGGCTTCCGGACGGGGCAGCCGGGAATGTGCGGCCAGCATGTCGCCGAGTGCGCGGGTGGCCTCGGGGGGGAAAGGCGCGGTCTTGCGCTTCTCCATGTCGACATGCAGCGACAGGTTTTCGGAGGTCGCCGACATCCAGCCCTCCGTCGCGTGGAACAATTGCTGAAAGAAATGCAGGCGCTTGCTGTCGAAGGCCAGGAGCTGGAAGGTGGCGCGCACGGGGTCGCCGGCGCGCAGCTCGCGCAGATAGCGGATATGCACCTCGGCCGAGAACAGCGAAGCCTTGCTGGATTTCAGGTAGGCCTCGCCGATGCCAAGCAGGCCATAGGCCTCGTCGATTCCGCGGTCGAAAAGCACATTGTAATAGGCCATGTTGAGATGGCCGTTATAGTCGATCCACTGATCCTCCACGCGCATCACTGACGACACGAAGGGCGCGAAATAGATCGGCTCAAAGTCGATGCGGTCGAGCATGGCTGTCCGGTGCTGCAGGGCAACAGGATTTCATCGTGTCTGCTCGGTAAAATCCAGCGAAATCATTGCGGTAACAAAGATTTTAGGCGCGTTTTCTGCAAATCCGTTCAGCTTTCCGCGCGGAGCGCGTCTCTGCTAACGTGCGGCGCAATCCAACGAGAGAACAAGAATGGCCTTCGCCGAAAAGCACACAACCGAGCTTCGCAATCCGTCCGCGGTGAAAAGCGCCATCGCCGCGCTGACCGCAGCCTTCGGCAACAGGGTCGTCACGTCGCAGGCCGTCCGCGAGCAGCACGCCAACATGCTGACCTGGATCGAGAACCAGCCGCCCGACGCGGTGGTGTTCCCGCAATCCGTGGAGGACGTGCAGCAGATCGTGCGCATCTGCGCGCAGCATCGGGTGCCGATCATTCCGTTCGGAACCGGCACCTCGCTGGAAGGCCATATCAATGCGCCGTTCGGCGGCGTGTCGGTCGACGTCCGGGACATGAACCGGGTGCTCGCGGTCCACGCCGAGGACCTCGACTGCGTGATCGAGCCGGGCGTGACCCGCAAGCAGCTCAACGAGCATCTGCGCGACCAGGGATTGTTCTTCCCGATCGATCCGGGCGCCGACGCCTCGCTCGGCGGCATGGCGGCGACGCGCGCCTCCGGCACCAATGCTGTGCGCTACGGCACGATGAAGGACAACGTGCTGTCGATGAAGGTCGTGCTCCCCAACGGCGAGATCATGACGACGGCGAGCCGCGCCAAGAAATCCTCGGCCGGCTACGACCTGACGCGGCTGATCATCGGCTCGGAGGGAACGCTCGGCATCATCGTCGAATTGACCCTCAGGCTGCACGGCATCCCCGAGGCGATCGCCGCCGGCATTTGCCCGTTTCCCTCGGTCGAGGCGGCCTGCAACGCGACTATCCTGACCATCCAGTCCGGCATTCCGGTCGCGCGCATCGAATTGCTCGACGCATTGCAGGTTAAGGCCTGCAACGCCTATTCGAAGCTTTCCTTGCCTGAAACGCCGCTGCTGCTGCTCGAATTTCACGGGACGGACAGCAGCGTGGCCGAGCAATCCGAGCGCTTCGGCGCGATCGCGAAGGATCTGGGCGGCGGGCCGTTCGAATGGGCCACGAAGGCGGAGGACCGCACGCGGCTCTGGCAGGCGCGGCACGACGCCTATTGGGCGGCGGTCGGCATGCGGCCGGGATGCAAGCCGCTCTCGACCGACGTCTGCGTTCCGATCTCGCGGCTCGCCGAATGCGTGACCGAAAGCCAGCGCGATCTCGAGGAATGCGGGCTGCTCGCGCCCATCGTCGGCCATGTCGGCGACGGCAATTTCCACCTCTCGCTGCTGCTCGACATGGACGACGAGAAGGAAGTCAAGACCGCCAAGGCCTTTCTCGAACGCCTCGCGCAGCGCGCGCTGCGCATGGAAGGCAACTGCACCGGCGAGCACGGCGTGGGGCAGGGCAAGATGAAATACCTGCTGGCCGAGCATGGC
>JACAEG010000351.1 GCA_013388965.1 Pseudorhodoplanes sp.
CTACGCCTCGTCCGGCAACGGCACCTCCAACCACCTTTCGGGCGCGATGTTCGTTGCCCGCGAAGGGCTGAAGGCGACGCACGTGCCCTATCGCGGCGGGTCGCAGGCGATCACCGATCTGCTGCGCGGCGAGGTGCAATTCATGTTCTACCACTACCTGCCGCTGCTGCCGCATATCGCGGAGGGCAAGCTGCGCGCCATTGCGGTGACCAGCAAGGACCGGATCGCGGCCCTGCCGGACGTGCCCACCATGAAACAGGCCGGCATGGACGACTTCGAAGTCTCCGCCTGGTTCGCGGTCTATGCGCCCGCGAAGCTGCCGGCCGATCTGCAGACGAAGCTGCATGGCGCAATCTCGAAGATCATCAACTCGCCGGAGGTGAAGAAGAGCCTGATGGCGCAGGGAATCGATCCGATCAACGGCACGCCTCAGGACCTGGCGGCCTTCAACAAGGCGGAGATTGCGCGCTGGTCGAAAGCAGTGGACGCGGCGGGTGCAAAGCTCTCTAACTAGCGAATGACCCATCAGCGCATTGCCGCGATCCTCCTGATCGCCTCTGCCTGCGCGGCGGCGCCCGCCGTCGCGCAGGACGCCATCGATCCGGGCCTGTGGAAAATCAGCACCAAGGTCCTGCTCAACGGCAATCCGACCCCGGTCGAGGTCAAGACCCGCTGCATCACAGCGGAGCAGGCCGCCGACGTGGTGAAGACCTTCAGTCCGGCATTTGCCGTCATGAATGCCAATTGCGAGCGCGACGAGCCGAAATTCGAAGGCGGCAAGCTGAGCTGGCGGCTTGTCTGCAAGGGCCAGATGGACACCGATGTGTCCGGCGAGTTCAACTTCTCGAATCCGAAGCACTATACCGCGGTGGTGGTTACCAAGGGCTGGCTCGCGGGACAGCAGGTGGTCAATTCCAGCGCCGCCATCGAGGGCGAGCATGCCGGGGCCTGTCCCTGATCCGTCCTAGCCCGGCAGGTTCGCCTTGTCGCCCGGATAGAGATGGCGCATCGCGACGAAGGCGATGATGAGAAGCGGCGTCGCCAGAAACGCGCCGATCGGTCCCCACAGCCATGACCAGAAGGCCAGCGAGAGGAACACCGCAAGCGGATGCATCAGCAGGCGCCGGCCGACGATCGCCGGCGTCACGAAATGGCCTTCGACGAAGGTGAAGGCGACGAACAGCAGCGGTGCGACGAGCGCGGGCAGCAGCGTGTCGAATGTGAGCAGGCCCGCGCCGAACAGGCCGACCACCACCATGCCGGGCCCGATATAGGGGATGTAGTTGAGCACGAAGGCCACGGCGCCCCACAGGATCGCGCCGGGCAACCCCATCATGAACGCGATGCCTGCAGCCACGAGGCCGACCGCGACGTTGATGCCCGTGACGGTAATCAGATAGGCGCTCAGATTCGCCTCGATGTCGTTGATGATCCGCAAGGCCCGCAGGCGTCCGTCGCGCGACCCGAACTGGCGCACGGCATAGCGCTGCATGTCCTCGCGCCCGAAGATGAAGAAGAACAGCGTCGCGAAGAACAGCACGACGGCGAGCACGGCCGGCGTTGCGACGCTGAGCACGTTCTGGATCACGTCCGCCTGGTTGACGTCCACGGACAGCGCCGGCGCATTGCCGAGCACGGCATTCTTCAGTTCCTTGAGCGCGGCGAGCGGGCGGTCGAGGAACTGGAACTTGTCCTTGATGGTGTTGCCGATCTCGGAGGAATGCGCGATCAGCTGCGAGATCGGGTCGGCGAGCGAGACGGTCGCGACATAGAGCAGGCTGCCGATCCCCGCCACCACGACGATCGCGGGCAGCCAGGTCGGGATTCCGCGCTCCGACAGGGCGTTGGAGATCGGCGCCACGGTCATGGCGATCACCCCGGCACAGACCACCGGAATGATCAGCGAACGCGCCAGGAACAGCACGGTGCCGATCAGGATCACCGCCATCGCGACGGTCGCAGCCTGCGCCATCGCGCGCCAGAACGCGGCGCGATCGGCGAGCGGCTCCGCGCCGCGAATGTCCATGCGGAGCTTTCGCCAGCCGCCGCTGTCAAAGGCAGTCTTGTTCGGCTCGACGTTCACGCGGCCCTCCCATGCGGCCCGCGCCGGGAAAGCGCCGACGGAAAGTCGCGAGGAGCGTTTTTGTTCCCGTTCCGGAACGCCATCGCGCCGCCGTGGAGCGGGGGCCCAGCCCGGGCCTGGCCCGGAGGCGGCTTCTGTCCCGGAACGGCACGGATATCCGCGGCATCGGGCTTGCAACGGCGGCGCCAGGGACAGGTGCGGGCGCCTTCAGGGTGGGGGCTGCCTGCGGGAGACGGACGATGCGTATGGTAATTGCCCGCTCGGCCATGCTCGGGCTGCTGGCTTGCGGCTTTCTTGCGGCTTCAATGCCTGAAACGCGCGCCGACGGTGCCGTGACGAGCTCCTGCTCGTGGTATCGCGGCCTGACCAGCTGCACGCGCCAGTGGCGCGCGATCCCGCGCGATCCCTACACCATCGACGTTGACGCCCCGAAAGACGGCGAAGCTGCGCGCGAGGCGGAAGAGCGCGACAGGAAGTGGGTCGCGCGCTGCAAGCCCACGACGTGGCAGGACCATTATGGCGTCACCCGCGTGCGCTACGCCAAGCCCGGCTGCGAATTCGGCAAGACCGAGGACTGAGCGCGTCCGGCGGACGGCTCCGGAATGAGCGAGGGAGGCTTTTCGTCCGCCTGCTAGGCGCCGCCGTTCTGCAAGAGCGCGGTGAAGGTCGGGATCGCGCCCGCCTGACAGGTGCTCGCCGGTACGAACTGGCAGCCGATCTGGTGCGAGCCGGTCCAGATCATCTCCAGCGCGACATAGACGATGATCGCGAGCCCGACCCAGGAAATCCACGGATATTTCGCGAGCAGGCCCGCGATATAGGCCGACAGCAGCGCCATGAACACAATGGCGATGGTGAGACCCACAGCGAGAACCCAGATTTCGCCCTTGGCGGCGCCGGCGACGGCCAGCACGTTGTCGAGCGACATCGAGACGTCGGCGACCACGATCTGGGTGATGGCGGCGCCGAAGCCGAGGGTGCGGGCATCGGGCCCGCTGCCGCCGGCTTCGCCCGGCACGCCGGCAAAGGCATGTTCGGTCTGGGGGTGGGCGAAAGCGATTTCGCGGTACATCTTCCAGCACACCCACAGCAGCAGGATGCCGCCCGCGAATGTGAGCCCGACGATCGCGAGCAGCTGGGTCGCGACGGTTGCGAACAGGATGCGCAGGATCACCGCGCCCGCGATACCGAGCACGATCACCCTGGCGCGAATCTTCGGATCGACGCGCGCGGCGGCCATGCCGACGACGATGGCGTTGTCTCCCGCCAGCACGAAGTCGATGATGATGATCTGCCCGAGCGCGATGAGCTGCTGATACAAGTCCACGTCAGACGTCCTAGTTCTGCGCCACTCGCGGGCGCGATGCGTTCTCGATGAGGGGGATGACCTGCTCGGGCTCGCTCAGCAGCGCGGCGCAGATGCCGGCGAGGGTGAGCGCGCCGCTGACGTCCCAGTAGGTGAGGCCCGGGCCGGGCGCGGGACGCAACAGCGCGACGGCCGCCACGGCGCTCGCCGCCGCCAGCATGGCGAGGCTTGCCGCCGGCAGGAGGAGCGGGGCCGGCCAGTAAAGTCCGAGCAGGCCCATGCCCGCGAAGGTGGCTGCGACGGCGGCCAGAAACGCGGCGGAAGGACCGCGAATCGGCTGCTCCAGGGGATGGCGGCGGCTCTTGATGAGCATCGTCGATAACCCGAAATCTCGGCCCCGGCTTGGCCATTGCCTCCGGGTGAAATGCGAAGGTTTCTTCGCCTGCCCGGAAATGTGCTAAGCTGAATGGCCGAAGCAGAGTTACATATTTGATAGTTTAGCGAATTTGAAACGTTGCGTAAATCTGAAACGTCACGGGGACCGGTGAGGCTCCCGGGGGAGGCTTGGGGTGATGCAGTTTGCGAAATCCGCGCCGGAGGCGAAGGAATTGCGCAAGGCCGCCGGCCGCTGGCTTCAGGACCAGAGGAAGAAGGTCGGATTGTCGCAGATCGACCTCGCCGAGGCGCTAGGTCTCAAATATTACACCTTCGTCTCGCAGGTGGAGAACGGCTTCGGCCGCGTCCCGAGCGAAAGCATGGAGGCCTGGGCGCAGGCGCTTGAACTCGATCCGTCCCAATTCGCGCGCCACCTGTTATCGTTTTACGATCCCGAGCTTCACCGACTGTTGTTCAAGGAAAAGGCATGACCATCGTTGCGCTGACATCGCGGTCCCAGGAACTTCGCGGCTGGCAGCAAGCCGAGCTGCAGCAGCTCATCGGGGTGTTTGCGGCCTTTTCGGCAACGGGCAGCGCGCGCGAATGGGCGACCGGCACGACCGAATTGTCCGATCCGCAGTTTTTCATTCTCGGCGACGATCCCGAGCATGACTGCGTGCTTGCGATCGCGCGGGTGGGGCGCGTCTATGTGCTGGAGGACGGCGCGGGCGCCGTGCTGGCTGAGGACACGCGGCTTGCGCCGGTGGCCGAGAAGGCGATCGCGCTGGCGCGGCGGCCCTCTCTCGCCGGTCTCTATGCGAGGATCGGCGTGGCCTGGTGCGTGATGCGCAGTGCGGTCGAGGAAAAGGTCGAATTGCTGCTCGTGGAGCCCGTCGAGCTCCTGAGCCACGTCGCGCCGCAGCTCGTTGCGATCGTGTGAGCATGGCTTTCGATCTGTGGTGCCGGCTGAGGGATTTGAACCCCCGACCAACGGTTTACAAAACCGCTGCTCTACCACTGAGCTAAGCCGGCGCCGCGGGCGCAGAGCTAGCAGCAGCCATGCCGAGCGGCAAGGCCGGAGGCTTCTCATCTCTGCATTGTGACAATGGCCCGGTGGCGTGAGACGTCCGGTGCCGCAACGTTCATCCCCTGAACAGCATTGCGCGGGTGAGGTCCTCCACCACCTGCACCGCCTTCAACGCGGCCTGCAGCCGCTCGCGGTCGCTGCGGGAGAGCCGCTTGACCTCGACCTTGTTCGAGGGCGGGTGCCCGGCCGCGATGTCCGCGACCTGCTGATCGAGAATGAGGTCGAGAAACAGCCGCTCGGCTTCCGCCAGGGCCTCGAGGTCGCGTTCGCTGCCGATATTGAGCGCGCGCAACGCAGCGAGCCGCGCCAGCGTCGATCGCTCGGCAATGTCGTGACGGATGGCGAGCACGCGCGCGCAGGTCACCACGCCGAAAGTGCCGGTCATCTTCAGATCGATGCGGCCCTCGGTGCTCCTGATCCCGCCGAGAAAGGTCAGGCCGGACTCAACGCGGCCGGCGGATTCGGCGAGCAGCTTGAGAAATCCCGTCTGGCCCTTGGCTTCGTCGAAGGCGAAGCGGCGCAAATCCTGCGTGAGGGCAAGGTCGCCGCAGACGCCCCGCAGGTCGAAGAAGATATCGACCGACAGCAGATCCTCGGGCCGCGAGCGGACGATCCAGTCGCGCACGCGCGCCTGCCAGGTCGCGAGCGATCCCCGCCACTGCGCGTTCTTCGCCATCACGCCGCCCTTGCAGAGCGGCACGCCGGCCTCGTCGAGGATCGCATTGACGCGCGTGGCGAGCCTTTCGAACCAGAGATCCTCCGGCCCCCCCGGCTCGCCCTGCGCGAAGACGAGCGCGTTGTCCTGATCGAGCGCAAGCAGGCTCTCGCCGCGTCCGGCCGAGCCGAGCACGAGCACCGCGTAGGGGACCGGCGGCTTGCCGTGGCCCTCCTGCTCCATCCTGTCCTCGGACAGCTGCGCGGCGCGCCGGGTCAGCACC
>JACAEG010000066.1 GCA_013388965.1 Pseudorhodoplanes sp.
ATTCTGGGCGGCGGCGCCGGCCGCGGCGGACGCGGAATGCCGCAAGGCGGCGGCGCGGGCGGCCTCCCCGGCGGCCTTGGAGACATTCTCGGGCAGATCCTGCGCGGCAATCCCGGCATGCGCGCTGCCGGTCCCGACGCCGGCGGCTTCGACGACTTGCTGAAGCAGCTCGGCCCGCTCCTCGGCGGAGCCGCGGCCGGCGGGCTCCTGTCGGGCGGTCTCCGGGACCTGGTGGACGATTTCGCCCGGCACGGCTACGGCGATGCGGCGCAGAGCTGGGTCTCCCCCGGCGATAATGTGCCGGTCACCCCGCGCGAGATCGAGGAGACCTTCGGCGCCGACACCATCAGCGACCTTGCCCGGCAGCTCGGCATGCCGCGGCAGGACTTGCTCTCGGGCCTGAGCGATGCCCTGCCCGACGCGGTCAACCGCATGACCCCGGACGGACGGTTACCGACCGATGAGGAGATCGCCCGCTGGATTTAGGCGATTGCAGCGCCACCTGTTAACCCCCGCCATGACGCGGTCGTGACTTCGCCTCGGTGGCGAACGAGAATAGCCTTGGTTGTCTGGCGGGATGCGGTGAAGGCCTACATCGAAAGACCGATTGCGATGCGTATCGTTCCTGTTTGCCTGCTCGGCGCCGCGCTGATATCCGCAGCGCCCGCCTCCGCCGCGGTCGACATCACCATCGACAAGAGCGCCCAGCGCATGACCGTCGCCGTGGACGGGCAGGTGCGCCATGTCTGGCCGGTCTCCACCGGCAAGGCCGGCTACGACACGCCGAACGGCACCTTCAAGGCCTTCCGCATGGAGGCCGACCATTACTCGAAGGAATGGGACGACGCGCCGATGCCCCATTCGATCTTCTTCACCACCAAGGGCCACGCTATTCACGGCTCGTTCGACGTCAAGCGCATCGGCTCGCCGGCCTCGCATGGCTGCGTGCGGCTGGAGCCGAAGAATGCGGCGACCCTGTTCGCACTGGTGAAGGAGGAGGGCGTCCTGAAGACCACCGTCACGCTGACCGGCTCGATTCCGCGCGGCCCCGCGATGGCGCGCAACGATCCGCAGCAGCAGCGGCAGGCCGCGGGCGATCCGATGCCGATCGAGCCGCGCGGCCTGCGCTATGGCGAACCCTATGGCGAGCCGCAAATGCGCCAGCCGCGCTATGCCGCGCCGAACTATTATTACGTCGAGCCGGAGCCCTATTATGCGCCGCGCTACCAGTATTACGCGCCGCGCGGATACGCGCAGCCACTGCCGCAGCCCTATTACGGCAACAACTTCTACCGCCCGCGATATCGCAGCTATTATTACGATTGATTGCTGTCGCCGGCGCCCTTGCGCGGCGGCCATTTGCGCTCGATCCAGGCGAGCATGCGGTTGGTCGGATGACGCAGCGGGGGGACGTCGCGCGCCAGCACGACCATGCCGAGCGGCAGCATCCAGATCCCGAGCACCGGCAGAAAGCTGAACACACCGCCGGCGACAAGCCCGATGCCGAGCGGCACGCGCACATAGGGCGAGGGGTGCCGCGTGAACCGCAACGCGGTCGCGACAATGCGCGGCAGCCGCGTCTCCAGCCGGTTCAAGCGATCTTCAAGTTCGTGGATCATCCCGCCCCGCCCGGCCGGCCTCCCTTTTCGAGCAGAAGCCTGCCATGCCTTTGGATCGTTTCCGTGGCACGCTCCGCAAACGCCCGCAGGAACAGCGGCAGGTGCAGTTCCAGCCGCACATCCTCCTCGCGCACGTCGACGAGCCCGGATACGGACTGGCCCAGCGCGCGCACCCGGAAACTCATGCGGTCGCAGTCGTGTTCCTTCGTCCAGTTTTCCTCATCGGCCGCCAGCACCGGAAACTGCGCCGCGACGCGCGTCAGCCCGCCCTGCAGGCGGCGCGTCGCCTCGGCCCGTCCGAGGCGGTGCGGAAGCGAGACAACAAGCGGCTTCGACATGGCCGGAATTCTCCACTGAATCGGTAGCTATATAGTGGCCGCCTTGACACGATTACGCCACGATCCGCCCGTGGCCCCCCGAGCGTGAAAAAGGAGCCACCTGCAAGGAGATGGCCCCTTTTTTCAGGTGCGCGGCGATGCCGCTAGCGAACGCTGCTGGCCGGCTTCGGGTTCTTGTCGGTGCCGGTCGTGCCGCTGGCCGTCCCCGAATCGCCGCCCGCGCCCTTGCTCACCGGCGTGGACGCGCCAGTCGCGTCCCGCGGGGCCGCGCCCGTCGTGGCCGGCGCCGCGCCGGAATTCGGAAGCTGCGGCTGCGCGTTCATCTGCTGCTGCGACTTCATCGCGTCCGACTTCATATCGTCCGACTTCGTCTGCGCCACGGCGGACGAACCCGCCATCAGGGCAGTTGCGGCAGCCAGTGCGAGAAACTTCTTCATGAGGTCTGGTCTCCTGGGTTGATGGCAATTGGGTTTCCTCGAGCGGTTCGAACCCTGCCTGCCGCGCCAACGAACGAAGACCGACGCGCGTTCCGCGTCTCTTGCCCGTTCCGTGCGGGTTCCATCGCGGCAGACCGGTGCAGATGTTGACAACTCCGGGAAAAGAGACGCGCGCTCGCGCGAAAATTCCCGCATCTCGCGCGGCACCGCATGACGATATGCTGGGTAGTGCTTGTGGAAATCCGCCTTGCGCGGCAATGTGAATCGCGCGGGAGCCCTGTGGATTCCCGCCTGTGAGCAGCGGGGATTTCCTTGAACGCCGAGTCTCCCGGGCGAGCCGCCCATAGCGTGCGGCTCGTGTGCAACCAGGCCGCTGCGTCCCGCCTGAGCGAGGAAATCGGTGCCCGTCTCGACCGCGACGACGTCGCGATCTCCTTCTTCGAACTGCGTGAATCGTGGTGCGTCGAGCTGATATTTCCCGACGCACCGGACCGAGACGCGATCGCAAGAATTGTTGCCGAATGCGCGGACCTGGCCGCGGCGCAATCGCTGACCTTCTCGACTGTCGCCGCACGCGACTGGGTGGCGCAAAGTCTTTCCGGCCTCGCGCCCGTCATGGCCGGACGCTTCGTGATTCACGGCTCGCACGATCGGTCGCACATTGCGCGAAACCTTACCGGCATCCTGATCGAGGCTGCGCTCGCCTTCGGCACCGGCCATCACGGCACCACGCGCGGCTGCCTGCTCGCCTTCGACCGACTGCTGAAATCGAGAGGCCCCATTCGCGTGCTGGACATCGGCACCGGTACCGGCGTCCTCGCCATCGCGGCGGCGAAAGCCCTGCGGCAGCGGGCGCTGGCCAGCGATATCGATCCCGTCGCCGTCGCGACGGCGCGCGGGAACGCCCAGCTCAACGGGGTTGGCGGGCTGGTCGAGGCGATCTGTGCGGCGAATGTCGGACAGGCCCGTTTCCGGGCGCGGGCGCCATACGATCTGATCTTCGCGAATATCCTGCTCGAACCGCTGCGGAGGCTCGCCCACCCTGCAGCGCATCTGCTGGCGCCCGAAGGCCACATCATTCTGTCCGGCCTGTTGCTGGGACAGGAACCGGCCGCCATAGCGGCCTATCGCGCCCAGGGGCTGGCGCTGGAAGGCCGCATTCGCCTCGGCGAATGGGTCACACTGGTCATGCGGCGGCACGCATCACGACGACCGGCCTCACAACGACAACGCCCCGGCGCAAGGCCGGGGCGCTGGCGGTAGTTTCCGAAAGGACGCTCAGCGCGTGAACGGAAGCTGGTCTTCGTTCTTGTACGAAATCTTGCCGCCCGCAATCTCGAGGTCCGCCGGCAGCAGATGCTGGTACAGCTTGATCTCGCGCATCGCGCGCCGCATCTGCGCCTCGACGAAGGCGTCATACGCCCGGGCAAAAAACCCCTTCGTCTTGGGGGCGGCAGCAGGCGCGGTCGCAACGGAATTCGTGCCGTAGGTGATCGCAGTCATGGTGTGTCTCCCTTGAGAAAACCGGACACTCCCTGTCTTCCTCCAGACTTCTGCAGCGCAACATAAGGATGGGCGGGCGATTCGAGTAGCGCGCAAACCGCAGGGGGCCTCTGCTAAGCCCGCATGAATGCTTCATATTCCAGTAATGAATGAGTCGTTTCAGTGTCATTCATGGCGGCCGGCGGCATTTGGCTTTATTGCATTGCACAAAGGAACGGCGCATGCTGCCTCTGCAATCATCGGCGGTTGCTGCCGCCCGCCCCGCCCCATAGATTGCGCGGCAATGTTTCAGGCCACATTTCAGACGTTCGAGGACACCGCCGCCGGCGGCGCGGCGGCTGAACGCATCGCGGCCCTGCGGGCGGAGCTTGAGCGGCGGGGACTGTCGGGCTTCATCGTGCCGCATGCCGATTCCCATCAGAACGAGTACCCGCCCCCCTCCGAGGAGCGGCTGGCCTTCCTGACCGGCTTCACCGGCTCCGCCGGCCTTGCCATCGTGCTGCAGGACCGGGCGGTGCTGTTCGTCGACGGCCGCTACACCCTGCAGGCGCGCCAGCAGGCCGACCCGGCGGTATTCGAGTTCGCCCATCTGGTCGAAACGCCGCCCGCCACCTGGATCGAGAAGAACCTCAAGCCGGGAGCGAGACTCGGTTTCGATCCGTGGCTGCACACGGCCGAGGATGCCGAAAAACTGACCAGGGCGTGCATTGCCGCGGGCGGCGATCTCGTCCCTACCGAGCCGAATCCGGTCGATGCCATTTGGGCGGATCGCCCTGCGCCGCCGCTCGGCAAGGTCCGGCTGCACGGCCTTCGCCATGCCGGCGAAGAGGCGACCAGCAAGCTCGAACGCCTGCGCGCCGAAATCGCGAAGCTGCGCGCGGACCTGCTCGTCGTATCCGATCCCCACAATGTCGCCTGGCTGTTCAACATCCGCGGCGCCGATGCCGCGCATACGCCCCTGCCGCTGGCCTATGCCCTCGTCCCCAAGGAAGGGCGTCCGGCGCTCTATATCGACGGCCGCAAGCTCGACAATGCGGTTCGCGACAGCCTGGAAAAGATTGCGGATGTCCGCCGCCCGGACGAGCTGGCTGTCGATCTGTCCGCCGCCGGCAAGGCGGGGCAAGCGGTGAGGCTTGATTCCGCGACCGCGGCCGACGCGCTGTCGCGCCTGATCGCTTCCGCCGGCGGCAAGCCGGTGCGCGGGGCCGATCCGATCACCCTGATGAAGGCGGTGAAGAACGAGGCCGAGATCGCCGGCGCGCGCAGCGCGCATGTGCGCGACGGCGCGGCCTTCGTGCGCTTCCTCGCGTGGTTCGACCGCACGGCGTCAGCCGGCACGCTCACCGAAATCGACGCGGTTGCTGCGCTCGAAACCTTTCGCCGCGAAACCGGCCATCTCAAGGATATTTCCTTTCCCACGATTGCCGGAGCCGGTCCGAACGGCGCCATCGTGCATTACCGGGTGACGACCGGAAGCAACCGGCGCATTGCGCCGGGCGAATTGTTCCTCATCGATTCCGGAGCGCAATACGAGGACGGCACGACCGACATCACGCGCACGCTGCCGGTCGGATCGCCGACGGCGGACATGCGCAGGCATTTCACGCTCGTCCTGAAAGGGCATATTGCGATTGCGACCGCGGTTTTCCCGGACGGAACGAGCGGCGCACAGCTCGATTCGCTGGCGCGGCAATTTCTCTGGCAGCACGGACTCGATTTCGATCACGGCACCGGCCACGGCGTCGGCAGCTATCTCTCCGTGCATGAGGGCCCGGCACGCATTTCCAAGCTCGGCGCCGCCCCGCTCAGGCGCGGCATGATCCTGTCCAACGAGCCGGGCTATTACAGGGCCGGCCAATACGGCATCCGCATCGAGAATCTCGTTCTGGTCGTCGCCGCGCAAAAGCCGCCAGGCGCCGAGAAGGACCTCAACGCGTTCGAGACCCTGACGCTCGCACCAATCGACAGGCGGCTGATCGATGTTTCGCTGATGAGCGCGCCCGAGATCGGCTGGCTGGATGCCTATCATGCCCGCGTCGCGAGGGTCCTGTCGCCGCATCTCGACGACTCGACGCGGACCTGGCTCGCCGCCGCCACGACTCCCCTCGCGCACTGATCGGGCAACGCCTTGGACGCGCCGGCCCCCGTCGAGACCACGACCCCGGCGCCACCGCGATGGCCGTGGAAGTTCCTGATTCTGCTGATGGCGATGTCGACCATCGGCCCGCTCGCGCTCAACATCATCCTGCCGGCGGTGCCCAATCTGGTCCGCACGATGCAGACCGACGCCGGCACGGTGCAGCTCACGATGTCGCTGTTCGTGCTCGGTCTCGCCGTCTCGCAGCTGGCGCTCGGACCGCTGTCCGACCGGTTCGGACGCCGCCCGGTCACGATCGCGGGGCTCGGCATCACCGCCGTTGCGAGCGTCGCCGCGCTCGCCGCGACCAGCATCGAGGCGCTGATCGTCGCGCGCACGATCCAGGCGCTCGGCGCCTCGACCGGGCTCGTGATCAGCCGGGCCATGATCCGCGACCTGTACGATCGCGATCGCTCGGCCTCGCTGATCGGAGCGGTGGCCACCGTCATGGTCGCGGCGCCGATGGTCGCGCCGATGATCGGCGGCCTGCTCGACATCGCGTTCGGCTGGAAATCGATCTTCCTGTTCGTCGCGCTCGCCACGTGCGGCGTTCTCGCCTGGGCCATCGCGGCCTTGCCCGAGACGCGGCCCGATCACGTCACCGGCGGCGGCGTGCGCTACCTCTTGGGCGAGGCTCGCGCGCTGCTAAAGGACCGGAACTTTGTCGGCTATGTCCTGCAATCGTCGCTCGGCACCGCCACCTTCTTCGCCTTCATCGGGGGCGCGCCGCATCTCGTGATCGGCGTGATGGGCGTCTCCTCGGCCCAGTTCGGCTTCTGGTTCATGCTGACCGCCTTCGGCTACATGGTCGGGAACCTGCTCGCCGCCAGGCTGTCCGATCGCCTTGGCATTCATCGCATGATCCTGATCGGCATGAGCATCCAGATGTTCGGCGCCCTGCTGCTGGTTGCGGCGGCCCTGCTGTTTCCGGAGGGCGGCCCGCTGAGCATCTTCCCGCTGCAGTTCTTCGTTTCCTGCGGCAACGGGATGTTCCTGCCCAACGCGACCGCGGGTGCGATCAGCGTCCGGCCGCGCGCCGCCGGCACGGCATCCGGCCTCACCGGCTTCGCGCAGATGGGCGCCGGCGCGATCGCCGTGCAGGCCATGAGCTATCTGGCAACGGCCGCGCCGACCGCCCTGCCAATGGCGCTCGTCATGCTCGCGCTTGTAGCGGCCGCGGCACTAACTTTCGTCGGCCTGGTGCGCAAATAGGCCGACGCACGTCGGCTATTCCACGGATGGCCTCCGCGCGAGAATGCCATTCCAGCAATGCCCTGAAAATTGGCAAGTCCGTGTGTTGACCGGTGCCAAAGCAGGGATACGTTGCCTCTGGGGCGCCTGAACGGCCGCCCGGCCCATGAGCGGAGCAAGGCAATGAGCTGCTGCGACGAGACCACTGCGAAAGTGCCGAGCGCCGACCTGTCGCGCCGCTCCATGCTCAAGGGCGCGGCGGTGGTCGCGAGCCTGCTGCCCGCCGTCGGGCCGAAACAGGCCGGCGCGCAGGGCAAGACCATCAAGCTCGCCTATTGCAGCCAGATTCTCTGCGGCGTGCCCTATGAGGTCGCGCGCTCCGCCGGCATCTTCAAGAAGCACGGACTGGATGTCGAGCTCGTCTATACCCGCGGCGGCAGCGCCGCCATGCAGGCCCTTGTCGGCGGCGCGGTCGATTATGCCGCGACCGCGCTCGATGTGGCGCTGCAGGCCTATGCCAAGGGCGCCGACATCCGCCGCTTCGCGGTGACCGGACGGTTGCCGCTGTTCGCGCTGGTCACGTCGCCCAGGAACGCAAACGCGATCGCTACCGTGAAGGATCTGGAGGGCAGGACCGTGGGCGTCTCCGCGCTCGGCAATGCCGACCACGCGCTGGCGATGTTCCTGCTCAAGCTCGCCAATGCGGATGCGAGCAAGGTCCAGTTCGCGACGATGGGCGTCAATCTGCTGGAGGCCCTGCGCCAGGGCCAGATCGATGCCGGCCTGGTGCAGGAGCCGGCGCTCACGCTGCTGCAGAAGGCCGGCGCGCGCGTGATGGTGAACGGCATGGACCTCGCCGACGCGGAAAAATATCTCGGCGGCACCTACGAATTCATGGGCGTTGCCGTGCGCGGCAAGGAATTCGAGCAGCGCAAGGCGGAGATGACCGCGCTCACGCAGGCGCTCGGAGAATCGCTGCAGACATTGCGCGGCATGAACGGCGACCAGCTGGTCGCCGCGCTGCCGAAGGAAATGACGACCGGGCTCGACCTCAAGGAATTTGGCGAAATTCTCGCGCGCCACCGCAACGCGCTCTATCCGGAAACCGTCACCATCGACGCCGCCGCCGCCGCGCGCGTGGCGCAGAGCCTCGTTACGGGCGGACTGCTCAAGCCCGCGGACAAGATCGAGGGTCTGCACGACACCTCGATCGTGGGGGGCTGATTGCTACGGGTGCGCGATGTCTCGCTGTCCTATGGCGGCGAGCCGGTCCTCGAGGGTGCGAGCCTCGCCGTCGGGGACGGACAGTTTGTCAGTCTGGTCGGGCCGTCGGGCTCCGGCAAGTCGAGCCTGCTGCGCGTCATCATCGGGCTGCAGACGCCGATCGCCGGCATTGTCGAATGCTCCTACCGGCGCTCCGAGATCGGCATCCTGTTCCAGGACGACGCGCTGCTGCCGTGGAAGACCGCGCGCGAGAATGTCGCGCTCGGCCTGACGCTGAACGGCATGGACCGCCGCGACGCCGTCGCGCAGGCCGATCACTGGCTCGGCCGGCTCGGCCTGGCCGGCTTCGAGGACCGCTATCCGCGCAGGCTGAGCGGCGGCCAGCGCAAGCGCGTCGCCCTCGCGCAGGTGCTGGCGCGCAAGCCGAAGCTGATCCTGATGGACGAGCCCTTCGCCTCGCTCGACGCGATCGTGCGCGCGCGCGTCGTCGCCGACGTGGTTGCGCTGGTCGAGCAGCAGAAGATCAGCGTGCTGCTGGTGACCCACGACCTCGAAGAGGCGCTGAGCCTCTCGGACGCGGTGTATCTGCTCTCGCAAGGCCCGCGCGCGCGGATCACGCAGGAATACAATGTGCCGATCCCGCGGCCGCGCGATCCGGTGCGCTCGCGCCTGCATCCGTCCTTCGCCACGCTCTACGAGAAGCTGTGGTCGGATCTGTCGCGCGAGGTCGGCGGCGAGCATGCGCAGCCTGCCCGCGACGACGCGGCGGAGGCGGCGTGATGACGCTCGATCCGCGCCATGCCTGGATACGCCAGCTTGCGACGCTCGCTTTGGTGCTCGCGCTGTGGGAGGCGGCCGGCTATGCCGGCTGGCTCAACCCGCTCTTCGCGCCGCCGCCCAGCAGGATCGGCTCGGCGCTCCATGACTTGTTTTCGGACGGCCGCATCTGGCCGCATCTCGAAGCGACCTTCACCGCCGCCCTCGGTGGCCTGATCCTCGGCATCATCGTCGGCATCGCGCTCGGGGTGCTTGCCGCGCTCATTCCCTTCATTGCCGAATTGCTCGAGCCGGTGATGACGCTGCTCAACGCCATCCCCCGCGTCGTGCTGGCGCCGCTCTTCGTGATCTGGCTCGGCGTCGGCATCTCGTCGAAGATCGCGCTGTCCTTCATCCTCGTCTCGGTGCTGATCTTCTTCACCGTCTTCACCGGCATCCGGCAGGTCGACCGCAGGCTCGTCGAGCGCATCACCACGCTGGGCGGCGGGCGCTGGGCGCTCATACGCCATGTCTACCTGCCCTCGGTCGCGGCCTGGGTGCTCGGCAATCTCAAGGTCGCGGTCGGCTTCGCCTTCACCGGCGCCTGCGTCGGGGAATTCGTCGCGGCGACGCGCGGGCTCGGCTATCTGCTCTCCTTCGCGCAGAGCACCTACAATGCCGCGCTGATGTTCGCGATCATCCTCATCATCATGGTCGTGGTGCTGGTCATCTTCTCGCTCTCCGGCCGGCTCGAAAAATACCTGATGCGCTGGACCTGATCCGTGACCGCCGCCTGCCGCGCGCCCTGCTGCAGCTCGACGCCGCGCCTGAGCGCGAGCGAGCTGTTTTCCCGCGGCTTCCGCCGCAACCGCGAGGCGCCGCTCCCGATCGAGGGCGCGCCGATCGCGGATGCCGAGGGCCACTCGGCCGCGTTCAGCCTCGCGCTTGCAGGTCGGACCGTCGCGGACATTCGATTCCGCGCCACGAGCTGCGCGACGCTGATCGCCTATTGCGAATATCTCGCTGAGACGCTGGCCGGGCTCTCGCTCTCGCTGGCGCTCGCCTTCTCGTCGCAGGATCTCGCGGCCGCCGTGCCGGGCGTGCCCGCGCAGAAGCAGGCGCGCGCGATCCTTGCCGTCGCCGCGTTCCGCGCGGCGCTTGCGGCGGCGTCCGAAATTGCCGATCCGGGGGAACGAACCGATGAAGGTCGCCTACATCTTCGCCACGTCGCGCCATAGCGTGTCCTACGTGCTCGGCAAGATGATACTGCCGCAGCTCGAGGAGAACCGGCACGGCGTCGCCGTCGTCGGCATGTTCTTCTTCGAGGACAACAACTACGTTCTGGTCAAGGGCAACCCGATCGGCGAGCGGCTGCACAAGGTCGCGCAGAAGACCGGCATGCTCCTCATGGGCTGCGACCAGTGCTGCTACGAGCGCGAGATCGCCGACAAGCTGTTCGACGGCGTGCCGATCGGCTGCTTCCCCGATCTCTACAAGGCGCTGTCGGGCAACATGCCGGATCAGGTGATCACGCTGTGATGTCTTTTCCTCCTCCCCGCCCGGGCCGGGAAAGGTGGAGGAAGGTCACTTCACCAGCGCAAACCACTCGTCCTCGCTGAGCACCTTCACCCCGTGCTTCTGCGCGTCCTTGAGCTTCGATCCCGCGCCCGGGCCCGCGACCACGAGATCGGTCTTCTTCGACACCGAGCCCGCGACCCTGGCGCCGAGCCGCTCCGCCATCGCCTTGGCCTCGTCGCGCGTCATCTTTTCCAGCGAGCCGGTGAACACCACGGTCTTGCCTGCGACCGGTGAATCGGAGCGTGCCTGCTCCATCGGCTCGACCTCGATCTCGTCCAGAAGGCGGTCGAGCGCCTCGCGGTTGCGCTTTTCCTTGAAGAACTCGACCACCGCGTCGGCCACAACCTCCCCGATCCCGCCGATCGAGATGAGTTCCTGATAGGCTTCGCTTTCGGGCCCCTTGCCGGCCGCCGTCAGGCCGTCGCGCAGCGCCTCGATGGTGCCGTAATGCCGGGCGATCAGCTTGGCGTTGGTCTCGCCGACATGGCGGATGCCGAGTGCGTAGATCAGCCGGTTGAGCGGAATTTTCCGCCGCGCCTCGATCGCCGCGAACAGGTTGCGCACCGAGACTTCGCCATAGCCCTCGCGGTCGGCGAGCTTCTTGGTGGCGCGCCGGTCGCGCTTCTCGAGCGTGAAAATGTCGGCCGGCTCCATCACCAAGCCGTCGGCAAAGAAGGCCTGCACCTGCTTTTCGCCGAAGCCCTCGATGTCGAAGGCGTCGCGCGACACGAAATGCCGCAGCCGCTCCACCTGCTGCGCCGGGCAAATCAGTCCGCCGGTGCAGCGGCGCACCGCCTCGCCCTCCTCGCGTACCGCATGGCTGCCGCAGACCGGGCACACGGTCGGAAACCTGTAGGGCTTCGCGCTTTTCGGGCGCTTGTCCAGCACGACGTCGAGCACCTGCGGGATCACGTCGCCCGCGCGCTGCACGATCACGGTGTCGCCGATGCGGATATCGACGCCATTGCGGATCGGGTTGCCGTCGTTGCCGATGCCCTTGATATAGTCCTCGTTGTGCAGGGTCGCGTTCTGCACCACGACGCCGCCGACCGTCACCGGCTCGAGCTTCGCCACCGGGGTCAGCGCGCCCGTGCGCCCGACCTGGATGTCGATGTCGTTGACGATCGTCGTCGCCTTCTCGGCGGCGAATTTGTGAGCGATTGCCCAGCGCGGCGAGCGCGAGACGAAGCCCAGCCGCTGCTGCCAGTCGAGCCGGTCGAGCTTGTAGACCACGCCGTCGATGTCGTAGCCGAGCTTCGCGCGCTTGCCCTCGATGTCGCGATAGACCGCGAGCATCTGCTCGATACTCCTGCACAGCCTCAGCAGCGGATTGGTCCTGAACCCGATCTCTCCGATCCATTCGATCATGCCGGACTGCGTCGTCTCCGGAACATCGCTGATTTCGCCCCAGCCATAGGCGAAGAATTTCAGCCTGCGCGAGGCGGTGACCGCCGCATCCTTCTGGCGCAGCGAGCCGGCGGCGGAATTGCGCGGATTGGCATAGACCGGCTCGCCCGCTTCCGCCTGCCGCTTGTTGAGCGCGAGGAAGTCGGAATGCAGCATGTAGACTTCGCCGCGGATCTCGCAGACTTCGGGAAGTTTGCGGCCTTTCAGCCTTTCGGGAATGTCGTCGAGCGTGCGGACATTGGCGGTCACATCCTCGCCAGTCTCTCCGTCGCCGCGCGTCGCGCCATAGGCGAGCTTGCCGCCCTCATAGCGCAGCGACAGCGACAGCCCGTCGATTTTCGGTTCTGCCGTGAACGCAACGGTCTCGTCCTCGGGAATTTTGAGAAAGCGCCTTACGCGCGCAACGAACTCGGTGACGTCCTCCTCGCTGAAGGCGTTGTCGAGCGAAAGCATCGGCACCGCGTGCCGGATTTTCCCGAAGCGGCCGGTGGGCGCCGCGCCGACCTTCCGCGAGGGCGAATCGGAGCGGATCAGTTCGGGAAAGCGGGCCTCGATCGCGTTGTTGCGCCGGCGCAGCGCATCGTAGTCCGCGTCCGAAATGATCGGCGCATCTTCCTGGTAATAGCGCCGGTCATGCGCGGCGAGCTCCTTCGCCAGCCGGTCAAGCTCGGCCTTGGCCTGCTCCTCGGTCAGCTTATCGACGGGAATGCTGCTGTGATCGCGAGGGGGCATGCTGACCGTTACCGGTCCTTCCGGGGCGCGAACGAAGTGCGCGAACCCGCAATCCCGGCGAGAATGCTGCGTCCTGCATCTGGATTTTGTCGCTCGCTCGCCATGCTGGATCGCCCGGAACGACAATCAGAGGCGGGTCTGCGTATGGTGGACGGCGTCATCCCGGAAATCCAGCGGCGTTCGAAAGCCCATGTTCTACGTCCATCTCCTCGCAAGCCGCAAGCAAGGGGGCGTCGCCAACGACAAGGTGCGTCGCGCAAATCAGCATAAGCCGGGCGCCGGATCCCGGTTCGCGGGCCATAGCGCGGAGAAGACGCGCGTGAATGCGCCGAGGCCGCGTGCCCCGGCATGACCGGGAGAGATTGCCGGGGGCGGCAGAACCGCGTCTTTCCCTAGGCCGCCGCGGCCTCGATCAGGCGCTTGGCCGCGGCGCGGGCTTCCTTGGTGATCTCTGCTCCGGCCAGCATGCGCGCGATTTCCTCGCGGCGCTCGTCGGCGGCGACCACGGTGACGCGGGTCGCCACCCGCCGGCCCCGGTCGAGCGCGTCCTTGGCGATTCGGTAATGCCGGTCGGCGCGCGCGGCGACCTGCGGCGCATGCGTCACCGCCAGAACCTGCAGGTTGCCCGCAAGCCGCGCGAGCCGCGCGCCGATCGCGTCCGCCACCGCGCCGCCGACGCCGGTGTCGATCTCGTCGAAGATCAGCGTCGGCGCCGAGCCGCGGTCGGCCAGCACGACCTTCAGCGCCAGCAGGAAGCGCGCGAGTTCGCCGCCGGAGGCGACCTTCATCAACGGGCCCGGCCGCGTGCCGGGATTGGTCTGCACCCAGAATTCGGCGCGGTCGATGCCGTGCGGACCGGCCGCGGCCTCGTCGGCATCGAGCTGCGTCATGAACTGCGCGCGGTCGAGCTTCAGCGGCCTGATTTCGGCGTTCACCGCCTTGTCGAGCTTCGCCGCAGCCTTCCTGCGCGCGGCCGAGAGGGCCAGCGCGGCCTCGCGATAGCGCGCCGCGGCGGCGGCCGCGTCCTTCTCGAGCTGCGCCAGCCTGTCGGCGCCGGCATCGATCAGCGCGAGATCGGCGGCATATTGCCGGGCGAGCGCCGCGAGGCTGTCGACCGGCGTGTTGTACTTGCGGCCGGCGGCGCGCAGCGCGAACAGCCGTTCCTCGATTCGCTCCAGCTCCAGCGGATCGTAGTCGGCGACCCGCAGCGCATGCTCGAGATGGAGGCGCGCCTCGTCGATTGCGGTCAGCGCGGCATCGAGCGAGCGCACCGCCGGCTCGACCAGTTCGCGCGATTGCGCGGCGCGCCGCTCCAGCCGGCGCAGGGAGGCACCGAGCGCAGGAACGGGCGACGCGCTGCCCGCGACCGCGTCGTGCGCGTCGCGCAGATCGCCCGCGATTTTCTCGGCCTGCATCATCGCAGCGCGGCGCTCGGCCAGCGCCGTCTCCTCGCCCGTCTCGGGCGCGAGCTTGCCCAGCTCGTCGACGGCGTGGCGCAGATAATCCGCCTCCCGGTTCGCCCGCTCCACGTCGAGCCGGTGCGATGCGACGGCCTGCTCGGCGGCGCGGCGCGCCTCCCACAGGGCGGCCACCGTCGCCGTCTCGGCTTCAAGGCCGGCATAGGCGTCGAGCAGCATGCGGTGGGTCGCCGCATCGACCAGCGCGCGGTCGTCGTGCTGGCCGTGGATTTCGACCAGCGCCTTGCCGAGGCTTTTCAGCGCCTGCACGCTCACCGGCTGGTCGTTGACGAAGGCGCGCGTCTTGCCGTCGGCAAGCTGCACGCGCCGCAGGATCAGCGTGTCCTCGTCGTCGATGCCGTGCTCGGCGAGCAGGGCGCGCGCGGGATGGTCGCAGGCGAGGTCGAAGACCGCCGTGACCTGGCCCTGCTCCATCCCCTGGCGCACGAGCGAGGCGTCGCCCCGCCCGCCCAGCGCCAGCGCGAAGGCGTCGAGCAGGATCGACTTGCCCGCGCCCGTCTCGCCCGTGAGCACGGCGAGGCCCCCGGCGAATTCGAGGTCGAGCCGGTCGATCAGGACGATGTCGCGAATGGACAGGCGGGCCAGCATGGCGTTGGAACCGATACCGACGTGAATCGCTGCTAGTGTACAAAACAAGAACAAAGATGAAAAGGGGGTTTGCGAGGCCGGACCGGCCTGTCCGCTCGAAAGGTAAACGGGGGGACGCGGCGGCGAGGGCGCCGGGCCCGCAATCAGCGCTATGCCGACTTCTTCTTGAACAGCTTGCTGATCCAGCTTTCCTTGTTTTCCGACGGCTCGACGCCGCCGGTCTTCACAAGGGTATAGGCGTCCTTGTACCAGACGCTGTCCGGAAAATTGTGCCCGAGCACGGCGGCCGCCGTCTGCGCCTCCTGCACGATGCCGAGCGCCATGTAGCTTTCGGTCAGCCGCATCAGCGCTTCCTCGACATGCCGCGTGGTCTGGTAGCGCGTGACCACGAGCTTGAAGCGGTTGATCGCGCCGATATAGTTTTTCTTCTCGAGCTCGTAGCGCCCGACCATCATCTCGCGCCCGGCGAGCTGGTCGCGCGCCACGTCGATCTTCTTCTTGGCGCTCGCCGCATATTCCGTGTTCGGATATTTGCGGATCACCTCCTCGAGCTCCGTGATCGCCTTCTCGGTGCGGGCCTGGTCGCGCGTCACGTCCGGGATGTTCTCGAAATAGGACGAGCCGATGAGGTATTGCGCATAGGCGGCGTCGGGGCTGCCGGGATGCAGCGTGATGTAGCGCTTGCCGGCCGAAATCGAGTCGTCGTATTCGCGCGCCTCGTAATAGGAATAGGCGCTCATGATCAGCGCCTTGCGCGCCCAGTCCGAATAGGGATGCTGGCGATCGACCTCCTCGAATTTCTTGGCGGCCGCCTTCGCGTCGTTCTTGCTCCGCAGCAGATAGAGCCCCTCGTTGTAGAGCTTGTCGGCGGGATCGTCCGGGATCTGGACGTCCTGGTCGCTCGCGCAGGCCGACAAGAACAGAACGACGCAGAGCGCGGTCAAGGCCCGGCCGAGCGTGCCACCGATCACCGCCGGAAAACGGCGTGTGCTGTCAGCGTTGTGTCCCATCCGGCGCGACCGATTCCCCGAACCCTACCAACCGGCACCCCCCTTACACCGGGATGCCGTGCGGCGCAGCCGGCGCTCATTCTAGCGAAAAAGCGCCCTCCGCCCAAGCATTAGGGCGGACAATCGGCCGGGATTAAGGCGAAAGACGAAAGCCGGAGGTCAGGAGACGTCCGGGCCGTAGGCCGGAGCGACCAGTCCGGTCGAGACGTCGGCATGGCCCCGGATCCGGCGCGGCGCCTGAACCGCATCGGCCTCGGTCAGCGTCCAGGCGGACGGGTCCGCCATCAGCGCCACCAGCACAGCATGGTTGAGGCGATGACCGCCCCGCACCGAGCGATAGGCGCCAAGCAAAGGCGCGCCGGCGAGCGCGAGATCGCCGACCGCATCGAGCGCCTTGTGGCGCACGAATTCGTCGCGGAAGCGCAGGCCGCCCGGATTGAGCACCCGGTCCTCGCTGATCACCAGCGTGTTCTCGAATGAGGCCCCGAGCGCATAGCCGGCGTTCCAGAGGCCGGACACATCCTTCATGAAGCCGAAGGTGCGCGCGCGCGACAATTCGCTGCGGAAATTGCCGGCATCGACGTCGGTCGCCAGCGTCTGGCGGCCGATCAGCGGGCAATCGAACTGGATTTCGACCTCGACGCGGAAGCCGCGCGCATAGGGCCGGATTTCGCCATAGGCGTCGCCCTTGGCGACGCGGATCGGCTTGAGAACCTTGATATATCGCCGCGGGGCGTTCAGATCGACAATGCCGGCCTGATCGATGGCCGCAACGAAAGCGGCCGCGCTGCCGTCCATGATCGGCACTTCCGGGCCGTCAAGCTCGACCACCACGTTATCGACGCCCAGGCTGCGCAACGCCGCCAGCACGTGCTCGGCGGTCGATACCAGCTTGCCGTGGCGATCGCCGAGGACGGTCGCCAGTTCCGTGGCCGTAACGGAGCGATAATCGGCGAGGACTTCCCGGCCTTCCGCATCGCTGCGGGCAAAAACGATGCCGGTATCGGCATCGGCGGGATGCAGGGTGAGTGTGACAGGCAGGCCCGAATGGACACCGACGCCGGAAACCGAAATCTGCTCGGCAAGCGTCGTCTGCTTTGTGGCTTTCATCCGCATTCACCGTATTCCTGCCGGCAAAAGCCGACGATCATACGGTCCCCCCGATACGACCCCTGAAGGCCCCAACTTCGTCACCGTCGCGGCAGTCCCCAAAGACAGGCAGTTTCCCCTACGGCCGGCCCGGCAGAACGCCTTGACTGTCCGGAGCTTAACCATGCCCATTCACACATCCAACTCACGCTTTTTTACCAACTGTTACCTCCATCTCGCCGCATTCGCGTCGCGCTTGCGCCCAAAACGCGCGACGCCGGGGCGGCCGAGAATGGCGTGCACCGGTGACGTATTGACCGAAAAGCCCTCCAATCGCCCCTAAAACAAAGGCCCCGGCTTGAAAACCGGGGCCTTGCTGGTCGCCTTCGCTAAGTTCTCGGCCGTCAGTTCGCCTGCCGACGCAGGAATGCCGGAATTTCAAGCTGATCGTCCGGCTGGGAGTTGTGCACAGGCGACGGGCGGCCATGCTGGTCGAGACCCTGGGGTCCGCGCCGGGCGTAGTCCGAAACCGGCTCCCGTGATTCGCCCGGCCGGGCCAGCGGCCGCTGCGGCGCGCGCTCGGCGGCCGGCCGGGGCTGGATCGTGGGAGACTCCTCCGCCCCCTCCTCGTCCGGACGGCGTCCGAGCCCGACCGAGGCCAGCCGCTGCAGCAGGCTCAGCCGCTGCTTCTCGGGATGATGATCGTCCGCAAGCTCCCCGCGCCGCGCCTGCAGCTCGCGCTGGGCAGGGATGGGCAATTCGTCGATCCTGGGCATGCGCGGCCGCTGCATGACGCGCTCGGGCTGCGGCGGGATGAAGCTTTCCGGATGCTCGGGTGCCGCCGGCTGGGCCGGCTGCTGGTCGAGGAACAGCGACGGCTTCGGCGGCATTGCGCGGATCGTCACGTCCTCCCCGCCGCCCTGCGGCAGAACGGCGGCGGCGACGGCGGCCGTGGCCACCTGCTCG
>JACAEG010000346.1 GCA_013388965.1 Pseudorhodoplanes sp.
ACCCTTGATGATCCTGAGCGCCAAGCCTTCCGCGATCGCCGTCTTGCCGACGCCCGGCTCGCCGATCAGGACCGGATTGTTCTTGGTCCGCCGCGACAAAACCTGAATCGTCCTGCGGATTTCCTCGTCGCGCCCGATGACCGGATCGATCTTGCCTTCCTTCGCGGCCTGGGTGAGATCGCGCGCGTATTTCTTCAGCGCGTCATAGGCGTTCTCGGCGGTCGCCGAATCCGCCGTGCGGCCCTTGCGCAGGGCCTCGATCGCCGCATTCAGGTTCTGCGGGGTGACGCCCGCCTTCTGCAGGATTTTCCCGGCGTCGCTTTCGCGGTCCATCGCCAGGGCGAGCAGCAGGCGCTCGACGGTCACGAACGAATCGCCCGCCTTTTGCGCGATCTTCTCGGCCTGGTCGAACACGCGGGCGAGGCCCGGCGTCATCTGCGGCTGGCTCGCGCCGCCCCCGGAGACTTTCGGCAGCTTTGCGAGCGCCGCCTCGACGTCCTTCAGGGCCTGCCTGGCATTGCCGCCCGACCGGTCGATCAGGCCCGCGCACATCCCTTCCGGGTCGTCGAGCAGGACCTTCAGCAGGTGTTCGGGGGTGAATTGCGGATTGCCCTCGCGCAGGGCCAGCGAATGCGCCGACTGAATGAACCCGCGCACCCGCTCGGTGTATTTCTCAAAATCCATATGTCGCTCCCTCGGCCTGTCCCAGCCGGCCCGGACAGGCGCTCGGGGGACATCTTCATGGGGTATCGGTTTACGCCGCCTTGACGGGCGTCAAAACGGGAGGCGGACCCTGACGGCGTCCGCCGCAAACGCATATGGGAAGGGGTTTTGCGGGCCGGAAGGGGAGGCCCTGAAGCTTTGCGGAAATTTCGCGCGGCAGAACCCGGATTTGCCCAGTCTCTCCCTGAAAGGGGGGAGTCGATGCGCGCAAGCGCGTCGGGTGGGGGTCAGCCTTCACATCACATCAATCAGCGAAGACCCCCACCCCAGCTCTCCCCCTTTCAGGGGGAGGGAGCGGTGCAGCATCAAAGGTGCGACAATGAGCGTTACGCGTGGTCGATGCCCTCGGCCTTGAGCAGCTCGGCGAGCTTCTTGCGGGCGAAGAACATGCGGGTGCGCACGGTGTTCTCCGGGATGCCGACGATCTGGGCAACCTCGGCAACCGACTTTTCGTGGTAATAGACGAGATCGACGATTTCCGCGTGCTTGGCCGAGAGCTGACCGATGCAGCGGCGCAGCGCGTCGCCGGTATCCTGCCGGCTGACCAGGTCCTCGGGGTCTTCGGAAGGGTCGCGCAGCGTGTTGACGATCTGCTCGTCGATCTCGACGCCGGCCTTCTGCCGCAGCGCCGACAGCGCCTTGAAGCGGGCAATGCCGAGAATCCAGGTCGAGATCGCGGAGCGGCCCTCGAACCGGGCGGCCTTGTTCCAGACCTCGAGAAAGACGTCGCTGAGCAGGTCTTCCGCGACCGTGGAATTGCGCACGATCCGCAGCAGGAAGCGGTAGACCCGCAACCGCTCGCGGGAATAGAGGCTGTGCATGGCGGTCTTGTCGCCCGCGGCGATCCGCACGATCAGCGAATGATCCGGCGACAATGCCTGCGCGCCGTTGACGCGGCCGGCGACGAATTCGGACTTGGCATAGGCGACAGTCATCGGTACGTCCTCCATCAGGATTTCCCGCTTGTTAGGCCGCCCCCTTGCGCCGGTATGTGACCGGTGTCACACAGGGTTCCTGCCCTTCCGAAAGCCTTTGAATGAACACGGCAATTCCGCGCGTCCAGGCGATCTATCGCTATCCGGTCAAGGGGCTTTCGCCCGAGCGCATGGCGCGGGTGACGCTCAGTCCGGGCGCCACGCTCCCCGCCGACCGGCTCTACGCGATCGAGAACGGGCCCTCCGGCTTCGACCCGGCGGCCCCGCAATACTTTCCCAAGCAGCGTTTTCTGATGCTGATGCGCAACGAGCGCCTCGCGGCGCTCGACACCCATTTCGCCGACGCCACCCACACGCTCACGGTGCGGCTGAACGGCAAGGAGGCCGCGCGCGGCGACCTGCGCACGGCAGAAGGCCGGGCCGCCATCGAATCGTTCTTCGCTCAGTATTCCGCCGACGAATTGCGGGGGCCGCCCAAGGTGCTGCATGGCGAGGGCCACAGCTTCTCGGACGTCGCCGCCAAGGTCGTCTCGATTATCAATCTCGGCTCGGTTGCGGCGGTCGAGAACGCGGTCGGCGCGCCGGTCGATCCGCTGCGCTTCCGCGGCAACCTTCTGGTCGAGGGCTGGCCGGCCTGGGCGGAGTTCGATCTGCTCGGCAAGACCATCGCCATCGGCGATGCGAGGCTGAAAGTGGTCAAGCGCATCGTGCGCTGCGCGGCGACCAACGTCGAGCCGCGGACCGGCATCCGCGACATGGAAATCCCGAAGACGCTGATGCAGGCCTTCGGCCACATGGATTGCGGCATCTATGCCGAGGTGATCGAGGGCGGCATGGTCGCGCCGGGAGACGCCGTGACGGAAATGCAGGAGCAGTTGTTTTAGATTCCTGCGATTACCGATGCAGGCTCAGGCGAGCCGGCCTCGCCGCTCGTGCGCGCGAAAGCGGGGACCAGAGGCAGGCAGGTTGGATCCCCGCCCTGCGCGGGAATGAGCGGGACAGGAAACGATTGACGGCCGCGGATTCCAATCGGACCATCCCCCCGGGAGCCTCCGCATGAGCGAATACACCGCCACCGTTCACTGGTCGCGCAACGGCGCGGCCTTCACCGACAACAAGTACAGCCGCGGCCACGAATGGCGCTTCGACGGCGGCGCGGTCGTGCCGGGCTCGTCGGCGCCGGCGTCCGTGCCGCTGCCCTACTCCGTCGAAAGCGCGGTCGATCCCGAGGAGGCCTTCGTCGCCGCGCTGTCGAGCTGCCACATGCTGTTCTTCCTCGCCTATGCGGCCAAGGCCGGCTTCGTGGTGGACGATTACAGCGACGATGCGGTCGGCATCCTTTCGAAGACCGCGGATGGCCGCATGGGAATGACGAAGGTGACGCTGCGGCCCGCGATCCGCTATTCCGGCGACGGGCCCGATCGCGCGGCCGAAATGGCCCTGCACGAGAAGGCGCATCATTCCTGCTACATCGCCAACTCGGTCAAGAGCGAGGTCGTCATCGCGCCGCGCTGACTTTGCGACGTGCTGGCAGTTACCCCTCGCCCCGTGAAACGGGGAGCGGTTGGCGAGCGCGTTGGCGCGAGCCGGGCAAGGGGTAGCGCGCGCTATGTCCGCTCCGGCGTATGGACATGCTCCGGGCGCACGCCGACGCCCACGAGGCGCGCCGGAATGCGCCGCAGCACCGGAAACAGATCAAGCAGCCTGAGCTGCCAGGGCGCGCGCGGACGCGCCGTGCTTTTGAGCAGCGGGCCGATGATCCGGTTCTGCACCGCGATCTGGATGCGCTGCGTCACGCGCACCGGCCATTCGCGTCGCTCCTGCACCGCCTGCAGATGCTCGAGCGTGACGCCGCGTCTCGACAGCGGCTCCCACAACAGGTTCGCCGCCGCGACCGCATCCTGGATCGCGAGATTGATCCCGACACCGCCGATCGGCGACATGGCATGCGCCGCATCCCCGATCAGCAGCAACCCGTCCTTGCACCAGACGGGAAGACGATCCACCGCGACCGTCAGCAGCTTCACATCGTCCCAGCTCGCGATTTCGTCGAGGCGGTCCTTCACGAAGGGCGACATGAACGCCACATCGTCGTGGAAGGCGGGCAGCCCGCGCTGCTTGAGCGCGTCGAGGCCGCCTTTCGGAATGATATAGGCGCATTGCCAGTAGGTGCCGCGATTGATCATTATGAACATCCGGCTCGCCTCGGCATGGCCGAAGGTCTCGTCGCCGTCGCTCGGCTTGCGCGACAGGCGGAACCAGAGCACATCCATCGGCGCGCCGAGATCCTCCGCCGTCATGCCGGCGTCGCCGCGCAGCGTCGAGTGGCGCCCGTCCGCGCCGACGACGAGGTCGGCCTCGATCGCGATCTCGCCGCCCGGCGCATTCGCATAAAGCCCGCAAACCTTGCCGTCTCTCAGCATCAGCCGCGCGGCTTCCGTGCTCATGTGCAGGTGGAAGGCAGGATAGCGCGCACCCTGCTGCGCGAGAAAGTTCAGGAAATCCCATTGCGGCATCAGCGCGATGAACCTGCAGAAGCAGGGTACGTGGCCGAAATCGGCGACCGTGACGCGCTCCTCCCCGATCTGCGCGACAATCCGGGTGACCTTCTCGTGCGGCAGCTTCAGGAAGGCATCGAGCAGGCCGAGCTCGTGCATCAGTTCGAGCGTCGAGGGATGGATCGTGTCGCCGCGAAAATCCCGGAAGAAATCCGCATGCTTCTCCAGCACATGCACGTCGATGCCGGCACGCGCGAGCAGGAACCCCAGCAT
>JACAEG010000356.1 GCA_013388965.1 Pseudorhodoplanes sp.
GCCCACGGCCGCGCCGGCGGTGAGCTGCGGGCCGCCGCTGACCAGGCCATTGGCGATTCCGGGCCCGAAGATCCCGAGGCCAAGCAGCGACAGCGCCGCGAGCACGATCGCCATCGCCTGATCTATCGTCGGGCTGGCGCCGCCGAAGCCGGCCGTGAACTCAGAGAACAGCGTCGAGCCGATGCCGATGATGACGGCGAGCACCAGAACCTTGATGCCGGAGCTGATCACGTTGCCGAGCACACGCTCGGCCATGAAGGCGGATTGGCCGAACAGCCCGAATGGAATGAGAACGAAGCCCGCGAGCGTGGTTAGCTTGAACTCGATGAGAGTCACGAAGAGCTGCACCGCGAGGATGAAGAAGGCGAGCAGCACGAGCGCCCAGGCGAGGAAGAGGCACGCGATCTGGATGAAGTTCTCGAAGAACGACCAGTAGCCCATGAGGCCGGAGATCGAGTCGAGCAGCGGCCGTCCGGCGTCGAGGCCGGTCTGCGCGACGCGGCCCGGGCGGAGCAGATCGGCCGTCGTGAAGCCTGTCCCGCTCGCCTTCAGCCCGAGGCCGGCGAAGGATTCGAAGACGATGCGCGCGAGGTTGTTCCAGTTGCCGATGAGATAGGCGAATACGCCGACGAACAGCGTCTTCTTGACGAGGCGGGCGAGGATGTCGTCATCGGCGCCCCAGCTCCAGAACAGAGCGGCGAGCGTCACGTCGATCACGATCAGCGTGGTCGCAACGAAAGCGACCTCGCCGCCGAGGAGGCCAAACCCGCTGTCGATATAGCGGGTGAAGACCTCGAGGAAATGGTCGATGACGCCCGTGCCGCCCATGATGCTACTCGCCGCCCGGCGCGCCGCGGCTGCGGCTCTCAACGCTGGAGCCGGGCGATCCGGACCCGGCCGGCGAGCGTGTCGTGCTTGGCGTCAGAAAGCGCCGCCGGCTCTCCGCCCAGGCGCGCAGGCATGCGGGATCGCGCGGGCCGGCCTCGCCGAGGCTCTGACAACGGAACAGCTCATCTCGCAACGGGTCCGCCACACCCGCCTGCGCCGGCCGCGACGGTGCTGTCTCCGGCTGCTCCTCCTTCCGGCTTAGCTCGATCACCGTCGCAGTGATCGCGACGGCAACGAACGAGATTGCGCCGATGCGAGCGAGGGTCTTGGGGTCCACAAGCGCCCCCGTCAGTTGCCGCTGCTGGGGAACATGCTGGCGTTGCCAGGCTGATAGCCGGCGCCAGGAGTCAGGAAGCGACGGCGCTGCTCGCGACCCTGTTCAGCCGCGGCCGCGCGCTCGGCATCTGCCAACGCCCGTGCACGTCCATCGGCCGCTACGACGGCGGTGAGGTCGGCAAGCTGCTGCGCCTGGAGGGCGAGGATCTGGTTGCCGGCCTGCGTCGCCTGCAGCGCACCGGTGGCGCCTTGGCTCTGGCCAACCAGTGCCGACATCTCGGCGCGGCTGGTGTCGAGATTGCCGACCACCGTTGCCTGCACACGCATGGCATCCTGAAGGCTGCCGACCGTGTTCTGCCAGCGGGTCCGCGCATCGGCGATTAATTGCTGGTCGGACGCGGACAGCGAGGCATTGCCGTAGGTGGTCTGGAAGGCGCGATCGATCTGCTGGACGTCGAAGGCGATGTTCTGCGCCTGACCGAGGAGCTGCTGGGTGCGCTGGATGGACTGTTGCAGACGCTGCAACGACGAATACGGCAAGCTCGCCAAATTGCGGGCCTGGTTGATCAGCATCTGCGCCTCGTTCTGGAGCGAGGTGATCTGGTTGTTGATCTGCTGGAGGGCGCGGGCCGCCTGCAGCACGTTCTGTACGTAGTTGGTCGGGTCGTAGACGATCCATTGGGCCGAAGCGGGAGCGACCAGGACGGGAGAGAACGCCAGAGCCGCAGCGAGAAGCGCCGCGCGCGAACGACGGATGATCATGATGATGTCTCCAGATTGGTGAGGTCGGGGATGAGGTCGGCGGCCCATTCGACGCCACGGTGACGGAGCCATGCCGGCAGGAAGCCCTCGCCGCCGTGCTCGGCGAGGATGCGGTCGATCGCGGCCTGGTCGGTCTTGGAGGACGCGGCGCAGAGCGCGAGGGCGACGTCGGAGAGGCCGAGCTCGAACAGCCGATTGCCGCGGCGGGATTGACAGTAGTAGTCGCGCTTCGGCATCGCGCGGGCGAGAATCTCGATCTGGCGATCGTTGAGGCCGAAGCTGCGATAGATTGTAGTGATCTGCGGCTCGATCGCCCGCTCGTTCGGGAGCAGCAATCGGGTCGGGCAGCTTTCGATGATCGCCGGGGCGATCGGCGAATTGTCGATGTCGGAGAGCGACTGTGTGGCGAAGACGACGCTGGCGTTCTTTTTCCGGAGCGTCTTCAGCCATTCTCTGAGCTGACCGGCGAAACCTTCGTCGTCGAGCGCGAGCCAGCCTTCGTCGACGATCAGCAAGGTCGGCCGCCCGTCGAGGCGATCCTCGATGCGGTGAAACAGGTAGGCGAGCACGGCCGGCGCCGCGCCGGTCCCGATGAGTCCTTCGGTCTCGAATGCCTGAACGGACGCTTCGCCGAGATGCTCCTGCTCGGCATCGAGGAGTCGACCGTAGGCGCCGCCAACGCAGAACGGCCGTAGCGCCTGCTTGAGATCGTTGGATTGCAGGAGCACCGCGAGGCCGGTGATCGTGCGTTCGACGACCGGAGCGCTGGCAAGAGAGGTCAGCGCGGTCCAGAGATGCTCCTTGACATCGGGCGTGATGGCGACGCCCTCGCGCGTCAGGATCGCGACGATCCAGTCGGCGGCCCAGGCGCGTTCCGGGACGTGATGGATGCCCGCGAGCGGTTGCAGCGAGACAGTCTCGGCGGACCCTTCCGTCAGGCCGCCGCCGAGGTCGTGCCAGTCGCCGCCCATCGCCAGCGCCGCGGCGCGGATCGAACCGCCGAAGTCGAAGGCGAAGACCTGCGAGCTGGAATAGCGCCGGAACTGGAGCGCCATGAGCGCCAGCAGCACCGACTTGCCGGCGCCGGTCGGACCAACAACCAGCGTGTGCCCGACGTCTCCGACATGCAAAGAGAACCGGAACGGGGTGGACCCTTCGGTCTTGCCGAACAGCAAGGGGGGCGCACCGAAGTGCTCATCCCGTTCCGGCCCCGCCCACACCGCCGACAGCGGGATCATGTGGGCGAGATTGAGGGTCGAAATCGGCGGCTGGCGCACGTTGGCGTAGACATGCCCGGGCAGCGAGCCGAGCCAGGCGTCGACCGCATTGATCGTCTCGGGCATCGCCGTGAAGTCGCGTCCCTGGATGGCCTTCTCGACCAGCCGCAGCTTCTCGGCGGCGATGCGGGGATCGTTGTCCCAGACGGTCACCGTCGCGGTGACATAGGCTTCGCCGGCGTAGTCGGCGCCCAGCTCCTGCAGCGCGAGGTCCGCGTCGGCGGCCTTGTTCGCGGCATCGGTGTCGACGAGAGCGGACGCCTCGTTGGTCATCACCTCCTTCAGGATCGCCGCGATGCTCTTGCGCTTGGCGAACCATTGCCGGCGGATTTTTGTGAGCAGCCTGGTTGCGTCGGTCTTGTCGAGCAGGATGGCGCGGGTGCTCCATCGATACGGGAAGGCGAGCCGGTTGAGGTCGTCGAGCAATCCGGGTGTCGTGGCGCTCGGAAAGCCGACGATCGTCAGGACGCGAAGATGCGCGTCGCCGAGCCGCGGCTCGAGGCCTCCCGTGAGCGGGTGGTCGGCCAGCAGCGCGTCGAGATACATCGGCGTCTCGGGGACGCGCACGCGATGGCGCTTGGTCGAGATGCAGGAGTGCAGGTAGGTCAAAGTCTCGCCGTCATCGAGCCATGCGCATTCGGGCATGAAGGCATCGATCAGCTGCAGCACGCGATCCGTGCGGTCGACGAAGCCGCGCAGGACCTCGTGCGGATCGACGCCGCGGTCGGCCTTGCCCTCGTAGAGCCAGTTCTCGGCGCGCGCTGCGTCTTCGGCAGGCGGCAGGTAGGTGAAGGTGAGGAAGTAGCTCGACTCAAAATGCGCGGTCGCTTCCTCGAAGTCGGCCTTGCGCTCGGCATCGACGAGCGCCGACGCCGCGTCGGGAAAGCGGCTCGACGGATAGGCGCCGACGCCGTGGCGCTGCGCCTCCACGAAGATCGCCCAGCCGGAGCCGAGCCGGCGGAAGGCGTTGTTGAGACGGCCGGCGACCGCGACCAGCTCCGCCGGCACTGCGGAGTCGAGGTCGGGCCCGCGGAAGCGCGCCGTGCGCTGGAAGCTGCCATCCTTGTTGAGGACCACGCCCTCGGCGACGAGCGCCGCCCAGGGCAGGAAGTCGGCGAGGCTCGCAGCTGTGCGGCGATATTCGGCGAGGTTCATCATCGGCCGCCTCACACGCCCAGGAAGCCCGGAATGCGCAGGTGCCGGCGAGTCACCTCAACGAACATCGGATCGCGCTTAGCCGCCCACACGGCCGCGAAATGGCCGACGGCCCAAAGCCCGAGGCCGACGAGCCAGAGCCGCAGGCCGAGGCCGAGCGCGGCCGCGAGCGTGCCGTTGAGGATGGCGATGGAGCGCGGCGCGCCGCCGAGAAGGATGTGCTCGGTCAGCGCGCGGTGGACCGGCACCGAAAAGCCGGGGACCTCGGCGGTCTCAAGAACGCCAACCATCACGCCACCGCCCCGCCGCCGAAGCTGAAGAACGACAGGAAGAAGCTGGATGCGGCGAAGGCGATCGACAGGCCGAAGACGATCTGCACCAGCCTGCGGAAGCCGCCGCTCGTATCGCCGAAGGCGAGCGTCAGGCCGGTGACGATGATGATGATCACCGCGATCACCTTGGCCACCGGGCCTTCGATCGATTGGAGGATCTGCTGGAGCGGCTGCTCCCACGGCATGGACGAGCCGCTGGCATGGGCGGGCGCGGCGTAGACAAGCCACGCCGCAGTCAAACCGATGGTGGCGATCCGGTCGCGGACCGGGCCAGCGAATAGGCGGTGCTTATTTGATGGCTGTCGAGCGGCGGTCATGTATGGTCTCCTGCTGCGCCTGCTGTCGCGGGGGTGAAGCGGTAGTCGCCGCCAGGTCCAAGGCCTTCGACGCGGGCGAGCTCGGCGAGGCGGCGCGAGGCGCCGCGGCCGCTCAGCACGGCGACGAGATCGATGGTCTCGGCGATGAGCGCGCGCGGGACCGTGACGACGGCTTCCTGGATGAGCTGCTCGAGGCGGCGCAGCGCGCCGATGGCGGTGCCGGCATGGATGGTGCCGATGCCGCCGGGATGGCCGGTGCCCCAGGCCTTCAAGAGATCGAGCGCCTCGGCGCCGCGCACCTCGCCGATCGGAATGCGGTCGGGGCGCAGGCGCAGGGAAGAGCGCACCAGGTCGGAGAGCGTGGCGACGCCGTCCTTGGTGCGCATGGCGACCAGATTGGGCGCCGCGCACTGAAGCTCGCGCGTGTCCTCGATCAGCACGACGCGATCGGTCGACTTCGACACTTCCGCGAGGAGCGCGTTTGTGAGCGTGGTCTTGCCGGTGCTCGTTCCGCCGGCGACCAGGATATTGCGGCGGTCGGTGACCGCGCGGCGGAGAGTCTCCGCCTGTTCGGCCGACATGATGCGGGCGGCGACATAGTCCTGCAGCGTGAAGACGGCGACGGCGGGCTTCCTGATCGCGAACGCTGGCGCGGCAACGACCGGCGGCAGCAGGCCCTCGAAGCGCTCTCCCGTTCCGGGCAGCTCGGCCGAAACGCGCGGGCTTCCGGCATGGACCTCGGCGCCGACATGATGAGCGACCAGCCGGACGATGCGCTCGCCGTCGGCAGGCGACAGCCGCTCGCCCGTGTCGGCGAGGCCCTCCGAGAGCCGGTCGACCCAGAGCCGCCCGTCCGGGTTGAGCATCACCTCGACGATCGACGGGTCTTCCAGGAAACCGGCGATGGCCGGGCCGAGGGCAGTGCGCAGCATGCGCGTGCCGCGAAGGACCGCCTCGGATTGCTGGAATGAAACCGCCATGTCGTCCCCGTTCTGCGCGGGACCGCTCGCGAGCGGCCCTGGATCGGGGATGAGTAGAAGAGGCAGAAATTCGGGCGGCGCAACAACCCTGATGGGGTCGTCGTAGTGTGGCGTAGAAATACAGGGAAACGGCGAAGCCGCTGACGACTTGCGAGCGTCGTGATCTCGCTTATTCGTTACTCGGTTCGCCCGGAACGTCCTCGGAGATTTCTTGGCCGAGCTTTGGTCCTTTGGCGAGTCGCCGTCCGAGCGCGGCGACAAACGCGTCGTAGCGTTCGCCGGCCTTCGCGCGCGCGGCGGCCTGCGCGGGCTCGGGCAGCGGCGGATTGGTGGTCAGCCAGAACCGCACGAAGACCGCGAGCGTTTCGACGGCTATGCCCAGATCCCGCTCCAGGCGCGCCATGCGCCGGTCGAGCTGATCGAGGCGCCTGGTGAGCGCTGCCTCCTGCCGTTCGGCGGCGTCGGGTGAGAGGAATGAGGCGATGGCTGCCTCTGCGACGAGGGAGCGCGACTGGGCGCGGCGTGCGGCGTATTCCGCCAGCGCCCTGGTCACGCCGGGTTCGAGATAGACGGACAGCCGCTGCTTCTTGTTCGGGTTCGGCATGGCGTCCTACAGCTCCATGCCGTCGTTGGGATCGAGGGAGACCTGGCGCGCGAGGCCTTGGACGAGACGGCTCATGCGGCTCAGCCGCACGGCATCGCCGGGCTCGTCATCGTTGAGGTCGATCTCGAACTCGTTGTCGATCGGCGGCTTCTTCTCGATCGGAGCCACGCGACCGAGCTCCGGCTGGCGTCGCTTCTCGGAGCCGGTCGGGTCCTCGTCATCCATGCCGCTCACGGGTGGCGCGGCCTCCTGCAAAGGTCGCGGAGGCAGGGGGCTGCCGGTCCAGTCATTCGTCTGCTGGTGTTCCGCCGCCTTCAGCACCGGCGGCGGCAAGATGCGCGCCTGTAATCTCCGGTCCTCGAAGTAGCGCGCCTTCTTGGCGCGGATGGGCGGCGTGCCCGCCACCATCACGATCTCGTCGGTCGGTGGGAGCTGCATGATCTCGCCTGGCGTGAGCAGCGGCCGGGCCGTCTCGGAGCGCGAGACCATCAGGTGGCCGAGCCACGGGCTCAGGCGATGTCCGGCGTAGTTGCGCATGGCGCGCAGCTCGGTCGCCGTGCCGAGCGCATCGCTGACCCGTTTGGCCGTGCGCTCGTCGTTGGTCGCGAAGCTCACTCGAACATGGCAATTGTCGAGGATCGAATTGTTCGGTCCGTAGGCCTTTTCGATCTGGTTGAGGCTCTGCGCGATGAGAAACGACTTCAACCCATAGCCCGCCATGAAGGCGAGCGCGCTCTCGAAGAAGTCGAGGCGGCCGAGTGCCGGAAACTCGTCGAGCATGAGAAGCAGGCGGTGACGGCGGGCCTTGGCATGGAGATCTTCCGTCAGGCGCCGTCCGATCTGGTTGAGGATCAGCCGGATCAGCGGCTTGGTGCGGGCGATGTCGGACGGCGGCACGACGAGGTAGAGTGTCGTCGGCCGCGGGGCCCC
>JACAEG010000096.1 GCA_013388965.1 Pseudorhodoplanes sp.
GTCCAGCGCCTCGTCGGCACGCTTCAGCGCTCCGGCCAGCGCGTTCGCGGATATGCCGTGCTTGCCGATGCGCTCCTCGCGGGCGAGGTCGATGGAAAAGATCACGGACATTCCGGAAACCCCCACAAAAAACGGCGCCGGGTCGAACCGGCGCCAATCCAACTCATCGAATCGACCCGACTCAGAACCGCCAAGGGTCCAAAAGGATGCCTCAGCCGCCCTGCCTTTTTTCCCCCTGCGCCTGCGAGCGGCCGACGACGGTGACGAGGAACCCTCCGTCGAGCAGCCGCTTCGACACGCGCCTGACGTCGTCCAGCGTGACCTTGTCGATGAGGTCGTTGCGGCGCTCGATATAATCGATGCCGAGATCCTGGAGCTGGATCTGCACGAGCCCGCCAGCGATCTTGCTCGACGTATCGAAGCCCAGCGCATAGGAGCCCTTCAGATAGGACTTGGTCTTTTCGAGTTCGTCCGCCGTCGGCCCGCTCTCGGCGAGACGCCGGATCTCGGCCTGGATCAGTCCCAGCGTTTCGTCGGCCCTGTCCGAGCGCACCTGCGTGCCGCCCATGATCAGCGCTGCGCGTTCGAGCGGCAGGAGATAGGAATAGATCGAATAGGCAAGCCCGCGCTTTTCGCGCACCTCGCGATAAAGCCGCGAGGAGAACGAACCGCCGCCCAGAATGTGGTTGATCACATAGGCGGGAATGAAGTCGGGGTCCTTGCGCGGAATGCCGAGCCCGCCGAAGCTCAACACCGTCTGCGGCACGTCGAGCTCCACGAACACCTTCTGCCCCACCGAGCCGAGCGTCGCCGGCGGCACCGGCCTGAGATCGGCCTTTTCCGGCAGGCCGCCGAAAATCCGGTCGAGCAGCGGCGCAAGCGTGGCCGCGTCGATGTCGCCGACCACGCCGATCTTGAGATGGTCGCGGGCAAAGACGCGGCGCGCATAATCGGTCAGGTCGTCGCGCACGATCAGCGGCACGGATTCGAGCGAGCCGTTGAGCGGGCGCCCGTAAGGGTGATCGGGGAAACCCGTGCGCCACCAGATGCGGCTCGCGATATCGTTCGGATTGGTGGTTTCGCGCCGCAGCCGCGTCAGCATCTGCTCGCGGATGCGTTCGATCGGCTCCGCGTCGAAGCGCGGCGCCGTCAATGCCAGGCGAAGCAGATCGGCGCCCGTGTCCAGCCGTTCGCGCAGCACGCGCAGGCTGCCATGCAAATGGTCGCGTTGCGCGCGGAACGTCAGCTCGACCGCGTTGCGGTCGGCGCGGTCCTGGAAGGCGCGCGCATCGAGATCGCCCGCGCCCTCGTCGAGCAGGGCCGCGACCATCGTCCCGACTCCCGGCTTTTCGACCGGGTCCTGGTTGGCGCCGCCTTCGAAGGCGAAGTCGATCGCGACGAGGGGAACCGCCTTTTCCTGCACCAGCCAGGCCTCGATGCCGCCGGGGCTGATGACACGTTCGATCTTGGTCGAGGGCCCGGCCGGCGCGGCGACGGTCAGCGCAAGCCACGCGGTGGCGGCCGCGAAGGGCAGAAAAGCCCGGTGCATTCTCATGAGCGCTTCTCCTCGGCGCGGCCGTTATCCCTTACGAGATATCCCGTCACCGAGCGGCGCTTGTCCAGCCACGTCCTGGCGGCATTCTGCACATCGTCGGTTGTGACCGCGCGCACGCGATCGGGCCAGGCGCGGATATCGTCGACCGTCGAGCCCGTCATCAGCGCGACTCCGAACCAGCGGGCGAGCGTGGCCTGGTTGTCCTGCGCGAAGACGGTATCGGCGATCAGCTTGGTGCGCGCGCGATCGAGTTCGTCGGCCGTGATGCCCTTCTCGATCAGTTCGGCGATGACGGCGTCGATCCCCTCCTCGACCTGCTGCAGCGTCACATTCGGCCGCGGCGTTCCGTAGATGCCGAAGCGCGTGTCGTCGAGCGCGGAGCCCTGGTACCAGGCGCCCGCGCTGACCGCGAGCCCCTTGTCGATCACGAGCGAGCGATACAGCCGCGAATTCGATCCCGAGCCGAGAATATGCGCGAGGATATCCAGCGCCGCGGCCTCGCCCTTCCTTGCGGTCGCATTCGAGGGAACGAGATAATCCCGCTGCAGGCTCGGCTGGGCGACGCGCGGATCGGCGAAGGTTACTGTGCGCGCGGCGATCGGGGGCGGCTCCTGCGGCCGCTTGCGGGCCGGCGGCTCCGCTATGCGCGGCACCTTGCCGTAGGTTTCCTCGGCGAGCGTCCTGACCTCGTCCACGGTGACATCGCCGGCAACGATGAGCACCGCGTTGTTGGGCGTATAGAAGCGGCGGTAGAAGGCGAGCGCGTCGTCGCGCGTCAGTCCCTCGATCTCGTGGCGCCAGCCGATCACGGGGCGGCCGTAGGGATGATTGAGGAACAGCGCCGCCTGCACCTGCTCGCTGAGTTTCGCACCCGGATTGTTGGCGATCCTCTGGTTCTGCTCCTCGAGCACGACGTTGAGCTCGGGCTTTACAATGTCGTCGGTCAGGACGAGGCCCGTCATGCGGTCGGCCTCGAATTCCATCATCTGCCTGAGATTCTCACGCAGCACGCGCTGGTAATAGCCGGTATAGTCGTTTGACGTGAAGGCGTTTTCCTGGCCGCCGATCGTTGACACGACCTGCGAGAAGCGGCCGGCGGGATTCTTCTGCGTGCCCTTGAACAGCAGATGTTCGAGGAAATGCGCGAGCCCGGACTTGCCCGGCGTCTCGTCGGCGGAGCCGACCTTGTACCAGAGCATGTGCGTGACCACCGGCTGGCGCCGGTCGGGAATGACCACGACCTGCATGCCGTTGCCGAGCGTGAAGGTGGCGACGTCCGGCAGGAAGGCCGCGCGCGCCGCACTCGACCCGATCATGACGCAAAGGGCCGCGGCCAGCAGGGCGGCGGCGGACAGCGACTTGACACGTTTCACTGCGAATCCCATCGTTGAGGCGCCGATCGAAATCAGCGGGTCTGAAAATGTGGCCCGGACAAAACGCCGCGCCGTTACGCCCCACGACATATAGATACTAATCGTTGCCGGTACCCCGGTCTTCCAGCTTGAACGGCTTCGGCGCCTCCTTGCGCTTGCTGAGCCCATAGACCTGTCCGGCCGCCGGCGTCATGTAGCCCGGAGGAGGCTCGATCAGGCTGGTGCGCGGCGACTCGGGCGGCGGCGTGGCCGCCTCTTCCTTCTTGTCCTTTCCGCGGAACAGATCGCCAAACAATCCGCCCCGATAACCGAGCTCGTTCGGCTTCAGCGTGCGCATGCCTTCCAGGTCGGGATTGCCGCTGCCGCCTCCGCCGGATACGCCGGCGCCGGCCAGGCGGCCGCGCTCCAGCTCGGCCGGGGTCAGCGGACGCGATTCCTCGACGGTCGGGTCGCTGTAGCGGCGATTCTTGCGGGTCTCGTCGACCTTCTTCTTCTTCGGCTGCTTGTCGGCATCCTTCGGCCAGGCCGGATTGGGCACGGAGGCGGTCGTCTCCGGCGGCGGCAGGCTCAGCGAGGGCGGCACGACCAGACCGGGGCGCTCCCGGTAGTCGATCTTGTCCTTGTCGTTGATGCCGAAGATGGCGTTGAAAATCTTGGTCTCGAAGCTCGGCTCGTCGTCGTCGTCGGCGGCCAGCGCGGGCATGGCCGCCCCGGACACAGCCAGTAGCAGCGCCGCGGCGAGCGCGCTCCTGAGCGAACACCTGCGCAAGGACCTCTCGTTCATGGATCCCCCGTGAACAGACCCGTCGTCCATAGCCGTCGCGATCAAGGCCGTCATGGTCCGTCCGCACCCTCGATTGTTCCGCCAAGCATGCGGATTGTCGGCCCTGTCGCGGAAACTCACCAACAATCAGGGCGCTTTTGCGGCGTGGTGCCCCCACAGGGATTCATACAGCAGGCCCACCACCCCGGCAACGATGGCCGCATCCGCAAGGTTAAACACGTACCAGCTGGCGCGGAATTGTGGGGTGTTCACGTAAAGAAACACGAAATCGACCACCGCCCCGTAGGTCGCCCGGTCGATGCCATTGCCGATCGCCCCCCCGATCACGAGGCCCAGCGCGACCGCGGTCAGCCGCGTCGTGGCCCCCGCCAGCCAGATCCAGAAGGCCACCACCGCCACGGCCGTCATCGCGACCAGAAACCAGCGTCCGAGGGCCGAATCCTGCTGGAACAGGCCGTAGCTGATGCCGCGGTTCCATGTCAGGACGAAATCCATCCCCGGCAGGATCGGGACGGCGCCCTTCTCCTCCAGCCGGTAGACGAAAAGCAGCCACAGCTTGGAGGCCTGATCCAGCACGAGCGTGATGGCCGCGACCGCAAGGCCGAACCGGGTGAGCGGTCCCCACAGGGGGATACGCCCCCGCGACGCCGCGCTGGACGTGGGCTGTTCGGTCACTCCGCCGCCCTGCGCATGGCGTCCCATTCCCGCAGCGCCTGCGCGTCCCGCGGCGTGACATCGGGATAGGCGGGATCGGAACCGACGCTTTCGGAAATCTTCCAGGAGCGCGCGCATTTCCGCCCCTGCGCGCGCTGCGGCACCACCGCGACGCCGCGCACCTCGTCGAGCCGGAAGGCCTCCGCCGGCCCCTCGCCTTCCACCAGGGTCGCCGCCGAGGTGATGCAGATTTCGGCGAGGTCCTCGTCCACCAGCGCCGCGAACAGGTCGGCGTCGGAGACATGGACGATGGGCGCGGCCTCGAGCGAGGAGCCGATGCGCTTCTGCGCCCGTTCCAGCTCGAGCGCGCCCGTCACCACGCGCCGGACATTCCTGATCTTGCGCCACTTCTCCGCCAGCGCCTCGTCGCGCCAGCTGCCGGGCACCTGCGGGAAAAGCTGCAGGTGCACGGAGGGCGCGTCGGCGCCATAGCGCGCGAGCCACGCCTCCTCGGCCGTGAAGCACAGCATCGGCGCAAGCCAGGTCACCGTGCAGCGGAAGATGCGGTCGAGCACCGTCAGGCAGGCCTTGCGCCTCTGCGAGGACAGCGGATCGCAATAGAGCGCGTCCTTGCGGATGTCGAAATAGAAGGCCGACAGGTCCGAGGTCATGAAGGCGTTGAGCGCCGCGAAGATGCGCTTGTAGTCGAAATTGGCATAGGCCTCGCGCACCAGCGCGTCGAGCTCGGCGAGCCGGTGCAGCATCAGCCGTTCGAGCTCCGGCATCTTCTCCGGCGCGACGCGATCCTCCTCGTGGAAATGCGCGAGATTGCCGAGCATCCAGCGGATGGTGTTGCGCAGCTTGCGGTAGGTCTCGACATGCGTCTTGAGGATTTCCGCGCCGATGCGCAGATCGTCGGCATAATCCGACGCGCAGGCCCACATGCGCAGGATGTCGGCGCCCGACTGGCGGATCACATCCTGCGGGGCGACCGTGTTGCCGAGCGATTTCGACATCTTGCGGCCCTGCTCGTCGAGCACGAAGCCGTGCGTCAGCACGACGTCGAAGGGCGCGCGGCCGCGCGTGCCGCAGCTTTCCAGCAGCGAGGAATGAAACCAGCCGCGATGCTGGTCGGAGCCTTCGAGATACATCACCGTATCCCGGCCGCCGTCGCGCTTGCGCCTGATGCCGGCAAGGCCAGGAAAATGCTTCGGATCCTCCAGCGTGAAGGCATGCGTCGAGCCGGACTCGAACCAGACGTCGAGAATGTCGTCGACCTTCTTCCAGCCTTCCCTGGCGCGCGCCCCGAGGAAGCGCTCGGCCGCGCCCTCGCGGTACCAGGCGTCGGCGCCTTCCTGCGCGAAAATCTCGGCGATGCGGTCGTTGACCGCGTCGTCCTTGAGAATCTCCACCGAGCCGTCCGCCTTCTCCCTGATGAAGACGGTAATCGGCACGCCCCAGGCGCGCTGGCGCGAGATCACCCAGTCGGGCCGGCTTTCGATCATGCCGGTGATGCGGTTCTCGCCGGCCGGCGGCACCCAGCGTGTCGCCTTGATGGCGGCGAGCGCGCGATGGCGCAGCGTGTCGCCCTTGCCCGCAATATCCTTGTCCATCGCGATGAACCATTGCGGCGTGTTGCGATAGATCACCGGCTTTTTCGATCGCCAGGAATGTGGGTATTGATGCTTGAGGCGGCCGCGCGCGATCAGCATGCCGGCCTCGGCCAGAGCCTTGATCACCGCGTCGTTGGCGTCGCCCTTTTCGCCCTTGTCGGTGAGCACGCGCCTGCCCGTAAAACCCGGCGCCTGCGCGGTGAATGCGCCGTTCTCGTCCACGGTATAGGGAATGGCGGTGTTGACGCCCTCCGCGCCGAGCACCCGTGCATTCGCCATCCAGATGTCGAAGTCCTCGCGGCCGTGGCCCGGCGCGGTATGCACGAAGCCGGTACCCGCGTCGTCGGTGACATGATCGCCGTCGAGCAGCGGCACCACGAATTCATAGCCGCCGCCGACGCCCTTCAGCGGATGCGCGCAGCCGAGCGAGGACAATTCGTGCGGCGTCACCGCCCGCATCTTCTCGAACGCGGCGACGCGCGCCTGCTTGAACATGTCCGCGGCGAGCGCGTCGGCAAGGATGAGCAGGTCGCCCGCCTTCGCCCAGTTGTCGGCCGGCGCGTCGGTGACCTTGTAGAGCCCGTAGGCGATCTTCGACGAGAAGCTGATGGCGCGGTTGCCCGGCAGCGTCCAGGGCGTGGTCGTCCAGATCACCACCGAGGCCTTGTCGAACTTTTTCTCCAGCGTCTTGACGTCCTTGCCGCGCGCAAAACGCACCGGGAATTTCACCCACACCGTATCGCTGGTGTAATCCTCGTACTCGACCTCCGCTTCCGCGAGCGCGGTCTTCTCGACCACGGACCACATCACCGGCTTCGAGCCGCGATAGAGCGTGCCGTTCGCGGCGAATTTCATCACCTCGCGCGCGATCTGCGCCTCGGCGGGGAAATCCATCGTCGCATAGCGGCCGTCCCAGTCGCCCGCGACGCCGAGCCGCTTGAATTCCTCGCGCTGCACGTTCAGCCAGTGCTCGGCATAGGAGCGGCATTCCTGCCGGAACGCGATCATCGCCGCCGGCAGTTGCAGGTCCGGCTTGGCCTTGCCCTTGGAGCGGTAATTCTCCTCCTCGATCTTCCATTCGATCGGCAGGCCGTGGCAGTCCCAGCCCGGCACGTAGTTGGAATCGAAGCCGAGCATCTGCTGGCTGCGCGTCACCACGTCCTTGAGCACCTTGTTGAGCGCGGTGCCGATATGGATGTTGCCGTTGGCATAGGGCGGGCCGTCATGCAGCACGAACTTGGCGCGCCCCTTCGCGCTCTCGCGCAGCCGCTCATACAGCTTCTGCTTTTCCCAGCGGGCGAGCAGTTCGGGCTCGCGCTCGGGCAGGCCCGCGCGCATCGGAAAATCCGTCTGCGGCAGGAACAGGGTCTCGGAATAATCGCGCTCGGGTTTCGTCATGGCGCGCTGTGTAGCAGGGTGTTCTTGCTGCGAAAAGCACGCTTTCGTCATGCCGGGCCTGGTGCCGGGCATCCGCGTCTTGGCAACGAAGCGCAAGCGTGGAGGGCCGGGTCAAGCCCGGCCATGACGTCGTCGCCTGCGGGACTTACGCCGCCTGCATGCGGGTCAGGAAGCCCCTGATCTCGCCGTCGAGGCGGCGGATGGCATCGCCCATCGCGCCCGCGGCCATTCCGACCGCTTCGGAGGCGCGGGTGGTCCTGGCGGCGACGCCCTCGACATAGCCCATCGCCGACCGCGCGGTTTCGGCTTCCGCCTGCGCGCTGCCCGCGCCGCGGGCAATCTCCTGCGTGGCCGATCCCTGCTCCTCGACCGCGCTCGCGATCGCGACCGTCACGCGGTCGATCGAGCCGATGGTCTCGGAAATCCCGGCGATCGCCGCCACCGCGGCATTGGTCGCCTTCTGCATTTCCTCGATCTGGCGCGCGATATCCTCGGTCGCCTTGGCGGTCTGGGTCGCGAGCGATTTCACCTCGGAGGCGACGACGGCAAAGCCGCGCCCCGCCTCGCCCGCCCGGGCCGATTCGATCGTGGCGTTGAGCGCAAGCAGGTTGGTCTGCGCCGCGATGCTCTGAATCAGGTTGACGATCTCGCCGATCTTGTTGGCGGCGACCGACAGGTCCCTGACCTGCTGGTTGGTCCGCTCCGCTTCCTGCACGGCGCGCGCAGCGATCTGGGACGATGTCGTCACCTGCCGGCTGATCTCGTTCACCGAACCGGCGAGTTCTTCCGCGGCAACGGCAACCGTCTGCACATTGCCGCTCGCCGACTCTGCGGCCTGCGCCGCGCTGCCCGCGCTCAGGCGCGTGGTTTCCGCCACCTCGCGCATGGTCCTGGAATCGCCTTCCAGCGCCGCGATGGTCTGTTCCACCTCGCTCAGCACGCCTGCGACCTGCTGCTGGAATTGGCGGGTCATCTCGGCGAGTGTCGTCGCCCGACGGCGCTCGCTGTCGGTCTTCAGTCGCTCCTCGTCTTCGAGCGCGCGGTGACGCCGGGCCGAATCGCGGAAGACCGCAAGCGCGCGCGCGATGGCGCCGATCTCGTCGCCGCGGCCGGTATGGCCGATCTCGGCGTCGAGATTGCCGTCGGCTAGCTGGGTCACCGAGCGCGTCACGTCGCCGAGCGGGGCAAGATTGCGCCGCACCAGCCATGCGCTCAGCGCCATCACGAGCAGGATGCCGATCGCGGCGACCGAGATCATGCTCTTGAGCTCACGCGCGAGCATGTCGTCGTAGATTTCGTTCGGCATGCCGACATAGAGCAGTCCGATGGTCTTGCCCTGCGCATCGAAGATCGGCTGATAGGCGGTATAGAATTTTCGTCCGAACAGGACGGCCGGCCCCTTGTAGGCCTCGCCGCGCCGCAAGACTGCCTGGCCGGGATGATCGGGCGCCAGCGCGGTGCCGACGGCCCGGCTGCCGTCCTCCTTCTTCACATTGGTCGTGCGGCGCACGAACTGGTCGCTCGCCTTGTCATGCGCGAAGACGGTGGCGTTGCCGCCCGCGAGAGCCGCGGTCTTGTCGACGATCTCGTGGCTGGTGAAGTCCGGCATGGCCGATGCCTGGACGCGCTCGACGATGCCATCCTTCAGCGTGACCTTGATATCGCTCCCGGCCTGCGAGGACTTCAGGGCGTCGGCATAGGTCAGCGCCAGTGCGCGCAGATTGATTTCGATATCGTTCTTCGCCTTGACTTCGAATTCGTCCTTGAGCGCCCAATATGCCGCGCCGACCACGCATCCGGTCGTCAGCACAACGACAAGTCCGATCAGGATGAGGGCGCGGCCGGTCAGGCTCAAGCGGTTGAGGATGCGCATACTGGGAATCACACAGGTTGCGGTTCCCTCAAATTGCCCGCATTTGGTTACCGTCGTCTTAAGCAATTTTACGGAGGAGGCGAGTTCACCCCGCCTGTTCTGCAGGCGCGATCGGCGGGAAGACGCCGGGGTGGCGGGCCAGCGCCGCGCGGGCCTGCTCGCTGTCGAGGGTCATCTGTGCCGTGAGAGCCTCGACCGTATCGAATCTCAGCTCGGGCCGCAGCCAGGCGAGGAAGGCAACATCGACAGGCTTGCCGTACAGATCGCCGGAGAAATCGAACAGGAAGACTTCGAGCAGGGGCGCGCCGTTGTCGAAAGTGGGTCGCCGGCCGAAGCTCGCCACCCCATCGTAACGCTGCGTCCCCAGGCCGACGCGCACGGCATAGATGCCGTGCTTGAGCGCGCAAGCCGGGTCGAGCCGCAGATTGGCCGTCGGGAATCCGAGATCGCGCCCGCGCTTTTCGCCATGCCGCACCGTGCCCGACACGAACCACGGAAAGCCGAGCAGTTCGGCGGCTTCCACCACGCGGCCTTCCGCGAGCGCGGCGCGGATCGTGCCCGAGGAGACCGGCCGGCCTTCGTCCTCGAGCGCCGGCACGATGTCGACCGGGAAGCCGAGCCGCGCGCCCTCGGCGGTGAGAAAGGCGGGCGAGCCGCCGCGGTCCTTGCCGAAATGGAAGTCGAAGCCGGTGGCGACGCCGCTCACCGCCAGCCGTCCGACCAGGATGTCGGAGACGAAATCCTGAGCGGGCGTCGTCGCCAGCGTGCGGTCGAAGGTCAGCACCACGGCGCCGTCGAGGCCGGTCGAAGCGAGCAGGCGCAGCTTGTCGGCTTCGCCGGTCAGGCGAAAGAGCGGATCGTTGGGACGGAAATAGCTGCGCGGATGCGGCTCGAGGGTGAGCGCGGCAGCCGGGCGGCCGAGCGCCTGCGCCCGCCTTTTCGCAGTCTCGATCACGGCGCGGTGGCCGCGATGCACGCCGTCGAAATTGCCGATCGCCACCACCGCATGCCGCAGCGCGGCGATCGCGGGATCGTTGTCGCGGGCGACGATGAAGGGCTTGGGCGATGACATGACCGGCGGGATGGCAAGTTGATTTTGCCGCACCCTGTCGGCCGCTCGCGGGAGCAAGTCAAGGTCGGCGTGCGTGATCCAGGTCAGCGCGCCTTCGGCCGGCCCGGCACCGAGACGATGGCCTCGCCGTCGAGCACGGTCTTGCCGTCGACCGAGGCGTCGCAATGCAGCCGCACCTTGCGGCCCTCCGGCACCAGCTCGACCACCTCGACGACGACGGTGACGACGTCGCCGATCGTCACCGGCGCATGGAAATTCAGCGTCTGCGAGCGATAGACCGCGCCTGGCCCCGGCAGCCGCGTGCCGAGCACGGCCGAGATCAGGCTCGCGGTATACAATCCGTGCGCGATCCGCTGGCCGAACCTGGTGCCCGCCGCGTAGGTGTCGCACAGATGGATCGGATTCTCGTCGCCGGAAATCTGCGCGAAGCCGACCACGTCGGTCTCCATAACTGATTTCATGATGATCTCGCGCATGCCGACGCGCAGGTCCTCGAAAAACAGCGTCTTGATCTGGCGCGGATCGACTGCCTGTCGCGAAGATGGAGCGGCCATTGGCGTTACTGTTTACCGGCGGTTAATGAGCGAGCTTTGCCGCAATTCCAGCCGGCCTGCAATTGGCCGTTCGGCGATGGATTTTGCGGCGGCGGCGCGCGGAGGGCGGAAATCTGAACAAAAGTCCATCCGGTTAACTGCTTATTCAAGAGGAGGGGCTAATTTGCCGCGCATATTGCCGGTTTGGGCGGGCGGTCATTGGAGTGCGTGACGATGTCTGTTGATCCATCGATGCAGATCCTCGTGGTTGACGACTACAACACGATGATCCGGATTATCCGCAATCTCCTGAAGCAGCTGGGCTTCGAGAATGTGGACGAGGCATCGGATGGCTCGTCCGCGCTCGAGCGCCTCCGCGGCAAGAAATACGGTCTCGTCATCTCCGACTGGAACATGGAGCCGATGACGGGCTACGATCTGCTCAAGGAAGTCCGTGCGGACCCCGATCTGAAATCGACCCCCTTCATCATGGTCACGGCCGAATCCAAGACCGAGAACGTCATCGCGGCCAAGAAGGCGGGCGTCAACAACTACATCGTCAAGCCGTTCAACGCGCAGACGCTGAAGACCAAGATCGAAGCGGTGTTCGCCGGCCCGACGGGCTGACGCAATCCTACCCTTGCCGTCCGGCTTGCCGCCTCACCAGGCGAGGCGGCGCATGATCGCGACCGGCTTCGTGCCGACCGTCGACAGGATTTTCTCGACCGCTTCCGGCTTCGGATGGTGCCGCCCGCCGAGCTCCTCGGCGTGAATGCCGTCGGTTACGAACACGCAGTCGATGCCGGCGGCCTGTGCGCCCATGATGTCGGTGCGCACCGAATCCCCGATCGCGATCACCCGCTTCGGATCGGCCGGCCGCCCGCGCACGCGCGCGGCCTCCTTCAGTGCCATGTCGTAGATCGGCCGGTAGGGCTTGCCGGCATAGGTCACCGCGCCCCCGGCATGGGCATAGAGATCGGCGATCGCGCCGGCGCAGAACACGAGCGTGTCGCCGCGCTCGACGACGAGATCGGGATTGCCGCAGATCATCGGCAGCGCGCGCGCGCGCATCGTCTCGATCAGGCCGCGGTAATCGTCCGGCGTCTCGGTCTCGTCGTGGAACAGGCCGGTGCAGACCACATAATCCGCCTGCTCCAGCGGCGCGAAGGTCGTGCCCACGCCCTCGAAGATCGAGAGATCGCGCTCCGGGCCGATATGGAAGACGCGCTGGCCGGCCCGCTCCTGCATCAGGCGGCAGGTCACGTCGCCCGAGGAGACGATGCCGTCATGGACATCGCTCGGCACCTTGAAATGCACGAGCTGCCTCGCCACCGCCTCGCCCCGGCGCGGCGCGTTGGTGATGAGAATGACCGTGCCGCCGCCGGCGCGGAATCGCATCAGCGCGTCGCAGGCCTCCGGCGTCGCGGTGATGCCGTTATGGGTGACGCCCCAGACATCGGAGAGAACGACATCGTAGCGCGCGGCGAGCGTTGAAAAATGACGGGTGAGCAAGGAGGCCGGTCCGGTGGAAGGAAGGCCCGCCTTAGACCATCAGGCGGCGCGCGCCGTCAAATCGCGGCGCTGGCCGGGACCGAGGGCGCGGCGTCGCGCACCAGCACCTCGCTGTTGCCACCGCCCTGCATGGCGTCGGCGCGCACCAGCCGCGGCGGCGAGAACAGGAGCCCCTGCCCGAAGCGCACATCGTAGTCGAGCAGGTCGACCACCGCGGCCTCGGTCTCGATCCGCTCCGCGATCAGGCTGATGCCGAAGCGGCCGAGCAGGTCGGAGAGGTCCGCCGCATGGATGTCGGCCGGCGCATTGGCGCGGTTGAGCAGCACGGCCGCCGGCACCTTCACGAAGCGGATTCCGCGCTCGGACAGATCGCGCGGCTCCATGCGCAGGTCGGTGACGTGGTCCATCGAGAAGCGGTAGCCGCGCTCGCCGAGCGCCGAGAGCGCCTCCTGTTCCAGCGGCCCCATCGTGCGGAACGCCTCCTGCGGCATTTCCAGCATCAGCGAGGAGGCGATCGCGCGGTTGGCGTCCATGAACTGGAAGAATTGCGGGAAGATTTCCGCGTCGGAAAGCGTCGCCGGCGCGATGTTGCAGAACAGCCCAAGCTCGCGATTCTTGGTCAGCAGGCGCCGCAGCGCCTGCACGCAGCGGAACAGCATCAGATTGTCGATCCGGGGCATCAGGCCCGCGCTCTCGGCATGCGCCAGGAAATCGGGCGGAGAGACCAGATCGCCGTTCTCGGCGCGCAGCCGCACCAGCGCCTCGTAATAGCGCAC
>JACAEG010000115.1 GCA_013388965.1 Pseudorhodoplanes sp.
ATCCCTTGGCGCTCAGGCTTCTGGCCTCGGGACGGGTGCGAGTGGCCGGGGGACGCTGCGCCATCGACGGGCAGAGCGCGCCGGAGGGCTCGCTGATCGTGCCGGACCCGAAATCCTGATTCACTCAAACAGGTCGAAATCGGGGCGGTTGCACTCACGCCGGATCTCGGCCTGCCAGCGCCGCGCAAGCGCCGTCTTTCGCTCGGGATAGGTTTGCGGCAGCACGGTCATCGCGCGAATGCGATCCGTGCGCAGATGCCGGAACGCCTCTCTCAATTCTCACCAGCAGACCACGATGCGCGCAGCCTGATGATAGGTGAAGGCGAACGGCCAGATCGTCCGCTCGGTCTGGCTGCCATTGGCATCGCAATATTGCACGTTCACCTTGGAGCCTCGCCGCACCGCCGCGCGCAGATTGGCCATGTCGATCGAATCGACCGGCGCCGAGATGGATGGCGCGACGACGAACGTCGCCTCCGCGATGACCGGCTTGAGATGCGAGGGCAGCACGGCGGTGATCTTTGCGGCGACGTCGCGCGAGGCGCGCGCGAGTTCGCGATCGCCATGCTGCTGCACCCAGCGCAGGCCCAGGATCAGAGCCTCGATCTCGCTTGGACTGAACATCAGCGGCGGCAGATCGAAGCCGTCGCCGAGGACGTATCCGATGCCCGCCTCCCCGCGCACCGGCACCCGCTCCGCCTGCAGCACTGCGATATCGCGATAGATCGTGCGCACCGAGACTTCGAGTTCGGCCGAGATGGTATCGGCAGTCACCGGCTTGCGGTGCCGGCGAAGGATCTGAATGAGCCGCAGCAGGCGGTCGGCGCGCCGCATCGGAGGAATTCCTCACAATCGATACTGACACTATCCCGCCATCGTCCTGACAGCATGATGTCAGGAGCGGCAGTACGCCGGCAACCCGTGCTCGTGGCTGATGGGGATGCCGCCGGTCACCCGGATCGACGCCGAGCAACGCCTGGGCAACACTGCTCAAACAAAACCCCCGGCGACTGCCGGGGGTTACGGGGCATGCCCCTGAGCCGAAGGTGGAAGTCCGGCCTCCAGTTTGGTCACGCGACCTTCAGGTTCTCGGCGGATGACTTGCCGCGATTGGTCACGAGCTCGAACTCGACCGTTTGTCCCTCGTTCAGGGTGCTCAAACCCGCACGCTCGACGGCCGAGATGTGCACGAACACATCGCGGTCACCGGTCGCGGGCTTGATGAACCCGTAACCCTTGGTGGGATTGAACCATTTGACGGTGCCCTTTTGCATCGTCGTCTCCTAGGCTTCAGTTAGTCTCAGCGATGACGCCGCGTGCCTTTCGGCGCGCGGCGCCACAACCCGGCTTTTGGGAAGATCGATCAGTCGCACCAGCAGGATGCATTTGAAGGCGAGCAGCCAAAATCAGATTGCGCGCGAAATAATCTTGAAAAATGCGGCTTTAGCAAGACGCGGGCGCTGGCGGTGCGTGTAGCGCCGGAGACACAGAGCCCCTTTGAATCCTTGGCAGCCGTTGACCCGGGCGTGCATTTGACAAAAATCCGCAGCAAGACGGTCGATAACTCTTCACTTTCCAAAGAGATTGGCGGGCATTCCGCCCGACTTGCGCGAAGCTTTCATTCTGGATTTCGGGATTGGCGGATTTTGCATGCGTTCGTTAGGCAAGCCAGTGCCGTTGGCAGTGCGATGGGTTTGCTGCGGAGCCGTGCTGTTCTGCGCCAATGCATTCCTGCTCGATGGCGCTGGCGCGCAGCTCATTACAACGCCCCAATCCACGCCATCGCTCCGCCCGAGCGTGGGAAATATCGGTGTCGCTGCACCGTCGGCCATTGTGGATCTCGGCACGAATTTTCTGCAGAAGCTCGGCAACGAGGCCACGGTCCAGTGGAACGGCCCGCCGCGCTCGAACAATCCCGCGGGCGGCGGCGCCGATCTGGGCATGCCGGCTGCCGCGAGCGATCCGCGCTACCGCGCCTGGTTCGAGGGTTATGGTCTGACCTCACGCATGGATGCGGAAGCCGATTATGCCGGCGACCGGCGCAAGACCTGGGGCGGTGTCGCGGGCATCGGGACGACGGTCATGCCGGGCATGTCGGCGGGGCTCTCCCTCGACCAGAGCCGCACCAAGGTCAATGTCACGTCGCTCGGGCAAAGCGCGACGATCGATCTGACCCAGATCGGCGGCAATGTCGCAGTCGAATCCGGCGCATGGACGCTGGCGCTTGCCGGCGTGGGCGGCTTCGGCAACGTGGACACGAGCCGCCCCGATCCGCTCGGGCCTTCGCTGGCCTCCTACGACGCCACGATCTGGGGCACGCTGGCCGAACTGAGCTACCTGATCAGCAGCGGCAATTGGCGGGTGGTTCCGAAGGCCGGCGCGGATTGGGCCTATGTTCATGCCGACGCCTTTACCGAGACGGGCGGCACCGCTCCCGTATCGGCGCAGGATCAGACGACCCGGCGCGCGCGCATCTTCGCCGGCCTGGAGGTCGGCCATAGCTGGTTCGGCGACCGGAGCATCTTCGACCTCGCGGCCTATGGCCGGCTGGTCCAGATCGTTGCGCAGGATATCTCGGCCGTGCAGTTTTCCGCGGCCGGCTTCACCCCCGTTGCGGTTCAGGGAGTGGCGGAATCGCGGACCGGCCTCGATGCCGGGGCGGCCGCAAGCCTACAGCTGTCGCAGGCGCTGCGGCTTTACGCCGTCTATGACGGCCGCTTTCTCAGCAATTTCCAGTCGCATGGCGGCACGGTCGGCCTCGAACTGCGCTGGTGAGGCGCGCGCGCATTAGCGCACCGGACGGACCCACACCCTGTTGTCGTGAAATGCAGCGCCGCCATAGGGCGCGAGCGCATCGGCTCCGGTGATGGTGTTGATCCCGCGACCGTCCTCGTAGGCGTCGTTCGGCCAGATCGATTCCGCGACCACCACACCGCGGAGCACGCCCTCGAACAGCCTCGCATGCAACCGCACCTCTCCGCGCCGGTTGCCCACCGCCACCTTGCCCGCCTCCTCGATCCCGAGCGGCGCCGCGTCATCGGGATGGATCATCAGCGTCGGGCGCCTCTCGTTGCGCAGCGAGGTCGGCGTCTCGTTGAAAGTCGAATTGAGGAAGTTGCGCGCCGGCGAGGTCGCGAGCCGGAAGGGATGCGCGGCATCGGCCTCCTCGATCACGGCCCAATGATCGGGCAGCGTCGGCAAATCATCCACGGGTCCCGCATGCCAGGGAGAGCGGAACGGCACGGTCTTCCAGTCGGGCCTGAAGCGGAATTTCCTGTCCGGCCAGTTGAAGCCTTCGAGATAATGCGCGCGCGCGAAGGGCGGCTGGCAATCGATCCACTTCTTCGCTTCGAGTTCGGCGAGCGTGCCCCAGCCGGAATGCTGCAAGGTCCAGTCGATCAGTTCGCGCGGCGACATCGCAAAGCCCGGATGCCGCGCGCCCACCCTTTCCGCAAGCGCGCAGATCACCTCATGATTGCTGCGGCATTCGCCCGGCGGCTCGATAAGCTTTTGACCGAGCTGGATATATTGGTGGCCGCCGCCCTGATAAATGTCGTCATGTTCGATGAACATGGTCGCGGGCAGGATGATATCCGCCATGCGCGCGGTCTCCGTCAGGAATTGCTCGTGCACGCAGACGAACAGATCCTCGCGCCCGAACCCCTGCTTCACGCGCTCCTGCTCGGGGGCCACGGAGACCGGATTGGTGTTCTGGACGAACAACGCTGTGACCGGCGGACCGCCCGCCAGCGCGTCCGCATCCCCGCAGAGCACCGGCCCGATCCGCGACTGGTCGAGCACGCGCACCGAGGGATCGGCGACGTCGAGCCCCTCGATCATCGTCTTGTTCCAGTGATAGATCGCCCCGTTGTTGTGGAAGGCACCGCCGCCCTCGTATTGCCAGGCGCCTGACACCGCCGCGATGCAGCTTGCCGCATGCATGTTGGCCGCGCCGTTGCGCGAACGGGTGAAGCCGTAGCCCAGCCGGAAATAGGCGCGCTTGTTGTCGCCGATCAGTCGCGCAAACTCCTCGATCGTCTCGACCGGGCAGCCGGTGATCGCCGAGGCCCAGTCCGGCCCGCGCGTGCGCAGATGCTCCTCCAGCTCGCGCGGCGCGTCGGTGTATTGCTCCAGATACCCCCAATCCGCCTTGCCGTCGCGGAACAGGCAATGCATCAGCGCGCAGGCCAGCGCTCCGTCGGTGCCGGGCTTCACCAGCACCGGCAAATCGGCCTGCTGCATCGTGCCGTTCATGTAGATGTCGACGGCGACGATCCTGGCGCCGCGCTCCTTGCGGGCGCGGGTCGCGTGCGTCATCACGTTGACCTGCGTGTTGACCGGATTGGTGCCCCAGATCACCACGAGATCGGATTTCGCCATCTCGCGCGGATCGGGGCCTGCGAGCCGCCCGGTGCCGGCGATATACCCGGTCCAGGCCGGGTTCACGCAGATGGTGGAATGGAAGCCGGAATATTTCTTGGCGTGGCGCAACCGGTTGATGCCGTCGCGCATCACAAGGCCCATCGTGCCGGCATAAAAGTAGGGCCACACCGCCTCGGCGCCGTGGCGCGCCTCGGCCTTCAGCAGCGCCTCCGCGGTGATGTCGAGCGCATCGTCCCAGGATATCGGCTCGAACTGCCCCGAGCCTTTCGGCCCGGTCCGGCGCAACGGCCGCGTCAGGCGATCGGGATGATGGGTACGCTCGGCATAGCGCGCGACCTTGGCGCAGATCACGCCGGCCGTATAGGCATTGTCCTCCGCCCCGCGCACGCGCCCGATGGTGCGCGCGTCGAGAACCTCGATTTCAAGCGCGCAGGTCGAGGGACAGTCGTGCGGACAGGCGGAATGCGCGACGCGGAGAGGTTCCCGGCGGGGGCGGACGATCTCGTTCATCGTCCGCTTCTAGCATGACAATCGGCCGGCCTTCACCCCTGCCCGTGACGGGGCGGCACAGCCTCGACCGCGTGCTCGACGAGCATGTCCCCGCTCGCAGCGAGCTTGCGGCGGCGCAGCAGCCAGCCGACCGCGACCACGAAAATCGCACCGGCCGCCGCCGCCCAGTAGACATAATGATGGACGAAGTCCTCGCCGAGGAAGCCGCGCGAGGCCGGGTCCTCGATCATGATCTCGCCCGCGATCCAGCCGAGCAGGGCCGCACCCGCCCAGACCAGGACGGGGAATCGGGTGAGCAGCGCCATCAGCAGCGCCGCACCCGCGATGATCATCGGGATCGAGACTGCGAGGCCGAACACGATCAGCGAGACGTTGCCCTTGGCCGCCGCCGCGATCGCGATGACGTTGTCGAGGCTCATCACGATGTCGGCGATGGCGACGATGCGCACCGCGCGCCACAGGTTTTCGCCCGCCGCGATCTTGCCCTCGCCGTGCTCCTCCTCCGGCACGATCAGCTTGATCGCGATCCACAGCAGCGCCAGCCCGCCGACCAGCTTGAGGTAGGGCAGCGCCATCACCTGCGCGATGATCAGCGTGAAGAACACGCGCAGCAGGACCGCGACGCCCGCGCCCAGGATCAGGCCCCAGAGCCGCTGCTTGTCCGGCAGCGAGCGGCAGGCGAGCGCGATGACGACGGCGTTGTCGCCCGACAGCAGGATGTTGATCCAGATGATCTGAAGCGCGGCGAGCCAGAAGGCCGGCTGCGAAAAATCCGAAAGAAAATCCACCTTGTCCTCCGTCCGCGCGGCCACCGCCTTGTCGTCGGCGGGCTCGCTTCACCACCCCTGCGTCCGGCAATCATTGCAGTCGCTAGACTTGGAATACAATATTTCAGGACTGCTGTTGTTTGACGAAACTCAAAGTCGCCGCCGGACATTCGAAGCCCCGGATCGGGGGTGACCGGACGGGACCGCACATCGCCTGCAACGGCGGCAATATCAGCCTAAAGGGCCTGACCGGGTTGCACCGTGGAACGGCTCCGCTACAGGCATAGCCGCTTCCCGGCACCCTGAGGCGCCCGCGGCCACAAGCGCATTCGCGCGCGTCTTCGACGCGCCATGCGCGGGCCTCGCAGGGCTACGGCCCCTGTCCGATCCTCTCCTTGGAGGCTCCCCCGGCCCGGCCCGGGATCGCACCTCAGGATCACGGAGCTGCCGCTGATTTTGCCCTACCCCACGATCTCGTTGCCGGCGAAGAACTGGGCGATCTCCACCGCCGCCGTCTCCTTCGCGTCGGAGCCGTGCACCGAATTCTCGCCGACCGAGCGCGCGTAGAGCTTGCGGATCGTGCCCTCGGCCGCCTTGGCCGGATCGGTCGCGCCCATCACCTCACGGTATTTTGCGATCGCGTTCTCGCCTTCCAGCACCTGCACCACCACCGGGCCCGAGGTCATGAACGACACGAGCTCGCCGAAGAAGGGCCGCTCGCGATGCACGCCATAGAAGGTCTCGGCCTGCTCCTTCGTCATGCGGATGCGCTTCTGCGCCACGATCCGCAGTCCGGCTTTCTCGATCAGCGCGTTGATCGCGCCCGTCAGGTTGCGCGCGGTCGCATCGGGCTTGAGGATCGAAAAGGTGCGCTCGATCGCCATGAATCGTCTGTCCTTGCTGAATGAATGGGAGTTGCGGCGGGCTTATAGCCGCCGGTTCCGGGGGCGGCAAGGTTCCCGCGCGCGATCACGGCGGATCGCGATTGCGTGATGGCAGGAATTTTCGCGCCGGCGGGACGACAGACCTTCGAAGGATGCGCGTCCGCATCCGCCGACAGGAGACTGACATGATCCGCAAGTTCGCCATCGCCGCCACCGCCGCGCTGATCGCGGCCGCCGCCCTCTCGCCCTCCGCAGCCCTTGCGGGCGGCGGCGGCAAGCACGGCAAGTTCTTCCACAAGCACCATTTCAAGCATCACTATGTGCACGCGCCCGTCGTCTATTACGACACCTGCTACGTGACGAAATGGGTGAAGACGCCTTTCGGCTTCCAGAAGAAGACGTTCTTCGTCTGCTACTGATGTCACGACCCGTGTGAGCGTCCTCACACGCGCCTCGGGCCCCCGCCACGCCCCCC
>JACAEG010000022.1 GCA_013388965.1 Pseudorhodoplanes sp.
TCCTCGACAAAGCGGATGTCGTGGATTTTCGGATCGATGCCGATGGCATAGAGCGACTTCAGATACAGATCCTGGATGTCCTCCGGCGAGGGCTTCAGGATCACCTGAAACTGATAATAGTGCTGCAGGCGGTTCGGGTTCTCGCCGTAGCGGCCGTCCTTCGGCCGTCGCGACGGCTGCACATAGGCCGCGTTCCACGGCTTGGGCCCGAGCGCACGCAACGTCGTCGCCGGATGAAACGTTCCGGCACCTACTTCCATGTCGTAGGGCTGCAGCACCACGCAGCCGTAATCCGCCCAATAGCGCTGCAGCGTCAGGATCAGTCCCTGAAACGACCGCTCCGGCCGCATGTATGGGGGCAGGCTGTCTGTCATTTTTTCGCGGGAGATTCGGTGTGTCTCGAAAGGCGCGCGGACCCTAAAGGCGGTGCGATAGGGGGTCAAGGCGCGGATTCACCATGTTTCCTAAGCGGACGGAAAGGAGGCTCCCACAGGATCGTCGCGGGAGACGATGTGGGGAGTATCACGATGTTCGCCATTGAAATCGGCGGCGCGTTCCTGCTGGCGCTGTTTTTCGCGGCCCTGATCGAATTCGATCCCAGGGCGCGCGAGCGTCGCTGAGCGCAACCGGCCGAACGTCACGACGACCGCGCCGGAATGCCCCGCCGTGGTTAGCGGGGCGTAACCGCGGCGCGCCCATGACGCGCAAGAATTCCTCAAGGCTGATATCGGCCATTCGCCGCGCCTGTGAACATTCGAGGCTCCCCGACCCACACAACGGGATCGGAGAGTCCTGTCATGGTCGCGATCCTCGTGGTGTCCGGACTGGTTCTAATCGGGGTGCTCGCGCTAGGCGCCTGGACCCTGCGGTTCGCCGTCTACGGCGCCTATGGATTTCCGCAGCGCGCGCTTGAGGCCCAGGCGACCGCCGCCATTCCGGCGCAGAGGCGGACCGCGTGACATCGATACCGGGACTTTCCCATGTGGCGCGGCTCGGGCCCGAGCATCTCGACGCCATGACACGGCTGCAGGATAGGGTCGCGCGCGACTTGCCCGAAGGCTATGTCAGGCCGAAAACGCCCGACGATCTCGCGGGCTATGCCGAGGGACGGCTTGGAGCGGCCTTCGGCATCGTGGCGGACGATGCGCTGCTCGCGATGTCGCTCCTGCAGCTCCCGAGCGAGTCGCAGCCGAATCGCGGTGCCGTGCCCATGCCGCGCGTGCCGGCGGCGGACTGGCCGCGCCACGCCTGCTTTCTGGCGAACACGATGGTGCTGCCCGCGGCGCGCGGCCGCGGCTGCCAGCGCGCCCTGATCGAAGCGCGCTTCGCGCATGCGGCGCAGGCGGGCATGAAGTGGGTGTGTGCGGGCGTGCATCTTGCCAACACCGCAAGCTGGCGCAACCTGCTGGCGAGAGGCATGGCGATCGTGGGGCTGCGCCTCGATTCCGGCTATCCGGTCATCGGCCTGACCGCATCGCTGCACGCCCCCCTGCCGGTGCGCGAGACGGCCGGCCAGATGACGGTCGGCGCGCTCGACCACATGCGGCACGAATTCGCGCTCAGGCATGGCTATGTCGGCGTGCGTCTCGCGCCGGATGGCGGCGTGGTGTATCGGCGCGCGGCGAACGAGCGTTAGCCCGATCGCTTGTACGCTGCTAATGGCCCTCGAACGACACCAGCGTGCGCACCGGCACACCGAGCTTGCGCAATTTCTCCGCGCCGCCCAGTTCCGGCAGATCGACCATGAAGCAGGCCGCCGCGACCTCCGCGCCCATCTGGCGCAAGAGCGTCACCGCGCCCTCCGCCGTGCCGCCGGTCGCGATCAGATCGTCGACCACGATGACGCGCTCGCCCTTCGCCACCGCGTCCTCGTGCATCTCCATTTCGTCGATGCCGTATTCCAGCGAGTAAGCTACGCGCACGGTCGTGTGCGGGAGCTTGCCTTTCTTGCGGATCGGCACGAATCCGGCGGAGAGCTGGTGCGCGACCGCGCCGCCGATGATGAAGCCCCGCGCCTCGATGCCGGCGATCTTGTCGATCTTGCCGCCCGCCCAGGGATGCACGAGTTCATCGATCGCGCGGCGGAAGGCGCGCGGATTGCCGAGCAGCGTGGTGATGTCGCGAAACATGATCCCGGGCTTGGGATAGTCGGGGATCGTGCGGATCGCGGCTTTCAGTTCGGCTTCGAGGGCGGGTGTGAGCATCGTCTCTTTCCGTTGTCATCGCGCGCCTGACCCGGCGATCCATCGCTTTTCGAGAAGATGGACGCGCGGGTCAAGCCCGCGCGCGACGGATATCTAGCGGCCCAGAACCCTGCCCGCCACCGCGTCGAGCTTCTTGATCAGCTCCGGGTCGCGCGCCTCGGGCGCCGTGATGAGCGCATGGTCGAGCGCGCGGTCGGAGCCGATCGGGCACGGCTCGTGCTCTCTTGGAAAATCCCTGGCCAGCCGCGCCACCAGCGCCTTGGCCCTCTCGGCATTGCCGACCAGCACCTTGACCACATCCTGCACCGTGACCGCGTCGTGGTCGGGATGCCAGCAATCGAAATCCGTCACCATTGCGACCGTCGCGTAGCAAATCTCCGCCTCGCGCGCGAGCTTCGCTTCCGGCATGTTGGTCATGCCGATCACCGAATAGCCGAGCTGCCTGTAGGTGAGGCTTTCGGCAAGCGTGGAGAATTGCGGACCCTCGATGCAGACATAGGTGCCGTCGCGCACCGCAGGGATGCCTTCGGCAAGCGCGGCATTGGCGAGGTGGATGCGAAGCCGCGGCGATACCGGATGCGCCATCGAGACATGCGCGACCAGTCCCTTGCCGAAGAACGAATTGGCCCGCAGATGCGTCCGGTCGACGAACTGGTCCACCAGCACGAAGGTGCCCGGCGCCAGGTCTTCCCTGAAGGAGCCGCAGGCGGAGAGCGAGACGAGATCGGTCACGCCCGCGCGCTTCAGCACGTCGATATTGGCACGGTAATTGATGTCGGAGGGCGAGAGCCGGTGGCCCTTGTCGTGGCGCGGCAGGAACACCACCGGCAGGCCGGACATTTCGCCGATGCGCAGCGCGCCGGAGGGCTCGCCCCAGGGCGATGCGATGCGCTCCTCACGCACATGCTCCAGGCCGGGGAGATCGTAGATGCCGGAACCGCCGATGATGCCGAGGACGGATTTGGTCATCGCAGTTCTCCGTCATGGCCGGATTCCGCCCGGCAAGCGAGGCATGCAGCGGCCCAAAAGGGGATGCCCGGCACGGGGCCGGGCATGCCGTCTTGCAGCCGCGAGGCGCCCGATGGCGAGCGCCCCTGACCTGCGGGGCGCGCGCCGGAGCGAAGTATTACGGATGCGCGTGAACGTCGGCCCAGACCTTCTTCTTGGTGAAGTACATCAGGCCGGCAAACACGAGCAGGAAGATCATCACCTGGAAGCCGATGCGCTTGCGCGCCTCCATGTGCGGCTCGGCGGCCCACATCAGGAAGGCGGTGACGTCCTTGGCGTACTGATCGACGGTCTGCGGCGCGCCGTCGTCATAGGTCACCTGACCGTCCGACAGCGGCTTCGGCATGCCGATGGCATGGCCGGGGAAATACTTGTTGTAGTGCGAGCCGGGCGGGAGCTGGAAGCCCTGCGGGGGGTCCTCGTAGCCGTTCATGAGCGCGACGATGTAGTCCGGTCCCTGCTCCTGAAACTGCGTGACGATGTCGAACAGGAACCAGGGGAAGCCGCGCTCATAGGTGCGCGCCTTGGCGATCACCGACATGTCCGGCGGCAGCGCGCCGCCATTGGCCGCGCGCGCCGCGTTGTCGTTCGGGAATGGCTTGGGGAAGCGGTCCGCGAGGCGGCCCGGACGCTCGAACATCTCGCCGGCATCGTTGGGACCGTCCTGGACCCTGTATTCCTCCGCGATCACCCGCGCCTGCGCCTCGGTGAAACCGGGACCGCCGGGCTCGGCGAGGTTGCGAAACGACAGAAGCGACAGCGAATGGCAGGCCTGGCAGACCTCGCGATAGACCTTGAAGCCGCGCTGCAGCTGCGCGCGGTCGTACAGGCCGAACGGTCCGGCGAAGGACCATTTCACGCGCGGCGGATGCTCGGTTTCGCCGGCGGCCTGGGCAGGCAGCGCGAAGCCGACGGCAAGAACGATGGCGAGGGCGAGTTTTTGCATTTTCATGGTCTCAACCCTTCGCCGGTGCCGATGCGCCGATCGGTTCGCCGTCCTTCAGGACCGATTCCGAAATCGAGTTCGGCAACGGCTTGGTCTTCTCGAACAGGCCGAGCAACGGCAGGACGATCAGGAAATGCGCGAAATAGTAGATCGTCAGGATGCGCGCGGCGATCACGTAGCCGCCCTCCGGCGGCTTGGAACCGAGATAGCCGAGCCCGACCACCGTCGCGATGAAGATCCAAAAGAACTGCCTGTAGAGCGGGCGATAGCGCGCGGAACGCACCTTCGACGTGTCGAGCCAGGGCAGAAAGGCGAGGATCAGGATCGAACCCCCGAGCGCCAGCACGCCCATCAGCTTGTCAGGGATCGCGCGCAGGATCGCGTAGAACGGCAGGTAATACCATTCCGGCACGATGTGCGCGGGCGTCACCGCGGGATTGGCCGGGATGTAGTTGTCCGCATGTCCGAGATAGTTCGGGATGTAGAACACGAACCATCCGTACAGCAGGAAGAAACAGATGAGGAAGAACGCGTCCTTCACCGTCGCATAGGGCGTGAAGGCGACGGTATCCTTGTCGGTCTTGGGCTCGACGCCGGTGGGATTGTTCTGTCCCACGACATGCAGCGCCCAGACATGCAGCACGACCACGCCGGCGATCACGAATGGCAGCAGGTAGTGCAGCGAGAAGAAGCGGTTGAGGGTCGGATTGCCGACCGCAAAGCCGCCCCACAGCCAGGTGACGATCGCCTCGCCGACGCCCGGGAAGGCCGAGAACAGGTTGGTGATGACCACCGCGCCCCAATAGCTCATCTGGCCCCAGGGCAGCACGTAGCCCATGAAGCCCGTCGCCATCATCAGGAGATAGATGATGACGCCGAGAATCCACAATACCTCGCGCGGCTCCTTGTAGGAGCCGTAATACATGCCGCGCGCGATGTGGACATAGACCGCGATGAAGAACATCGAGGCGCCGTTGGAATGCAGATAGCGCAACAGCCGCCCGTAATTCACGTCGCGCATGATGCCTTCGATGGAATTGAAGGCGAAATCGACGTGCGGCGTGTAGTGCATTGCGAGCACAACGCCGGTGATGATCTGCGCGGCGAGCATCACCGTGAGGATGCCGCCGAAGGTCCACCAGTAGTTCAGGTTGCGCGGTGTCGGATAGGCGATGAAGGAGGAATAGACCAGCCCGGCAATCGGAAGCCGTCGCTCCATCCACTTCATGAAGGGATGTTGCGGCTGATAGGTGGAGTGTCCGCTCATGGGAAGGGCCTTCGGCTCGGATAAGGGGCTCAGCCGATCTTGATCTTGGTATCGGAGAGAAACTCGTAGGGCGGCAGCGCAAGGTTCAAGGGCGCCGGTCCCTGGCGGATGCGGCCGGACGTGTCGTAGACAGAGCCGTGGCACGGGCAGAAATAGCCGTCATATTCGCCCTGATGGGCGAGCGGGATGCAGCCCAGATGGGTGCAGATCGCGATCAGCACCTGCCACTGTTCGTGTCCCTTCTTGACGCGCTCCGAGTCCGGCTGCGGGTCGGGCAGCAAGGCAAGATTGACGTCCTGCGCTTCCTTGATCTGCTTGGCGGTGCGATGATTGATGAAGATCGGCTTGCCGCGCCAGAACACCTTGATCACCTGGCCGTCGGCGATCGGCGTCAGATCGACCTCGATCGGTGCGCCGGCCGCGATCGTCGAGGCATCGGGATTCATTTGCGAAATCAGCGGCCAGGCGACCGCCGCGGCTCCGACGGCGCCCACGGCGCCGGTCGCGATATAGAGAAAATCGCGGCGGTTCGGCTCAGCCGCTGTCGAGCTTGTCACGATGGTCCCTCTTCCGTCCTGTCCGGGGAAGCCGCCCGCGCTGGTATCCGCGGGCGCGGGCCGTGTGCCACGGCCATTCCCCCGGAGCGAGCGAACCGGCCGCATCCTCCCCCGGGAAATCCCTCGGCAATGCGGTCCGGCGGAGGTTTATTGGCACCCTTGCAACATCTGTGCAAGTGGGGCTTCGCAACGATACCAAAGAACCGCATAAGTCATTTGTATAACACTCGAAATGGCGCGCGCGGGGGGCCGGAAGCCGGCCCGGGGGCGGAATGCAGATCGCATTGTTTCAACCCGACATTCCGCAGAATACCGGAACGATTCTGAGGCTCTGCGCCTGCCTCGGCGTCGAGGCGCATCTGATCGGACCCGCGGGCTTTCCGATGTCCGACAGCGCCTTTCGGCGCGCCGGCATGGACTATCTCGACCGGGTCGATATCTCGCGCCATGTGTCATGGCCGCAATTCGATGCGTGGCGGCGCGGCGAGGGTTTGCGGCTGGTCCTGTTCACAACGCGCGCACAGGCCTCCTTTCTCGACCACAGGTATAAAGCGGGCGATATCCTGCTGTTCGGCCGGGAATCCGCCGGGGTGCCGGACGAGGTGCATGACGCGGCCGATGCGCGGGTGCTGATCCCGATGCGGGCTGGCCTGCGCTCGATCAATGTGGCAATGGCGGCGGCGATGGCCTTGGGCGAGGCGCTGCGGCAGACGGGCGGATTTCCGGCGACCGTGATTGCCGACGGTGATGGAGGAGACAGATGACGCGGGACAACCTGACGCGCCGGATCTTCGTCGCAAGCGCGTTGGCCATGCCGGCAGCGGCGTTGTTTCCGGAGGCGCTCGCGCAGGAGGACTTCGCCGACTTGCGCGCGCTGAAGCCCGGGCAATTCGTCTGGCAGCCCGAACGCGCTCCTGCGGGGCCGGTCGTCATTCTCGTGTCGCTGCCCGAACAGCGGGTCGTGGTCTATCGCAACGGCGTTCGCATCGCCGGCTCGACCTGCTCGACCGGCAAGCCCGGCCACAGCACCCCCACAGGGGCCTTCGTCATCCTGCAGAAGGATCAGAACCACCATTCCTCGACCTACAACAATGCGCCGATGCCGTTCATGGAGCGCGTGACCTGGCAGGGCGTCGCGCTGCATGCCGGCAACCTGCCCGGGTATCCGGCGAGCCACGGCTGCGTGCGGCTGCCGCTCGACTTCGCAAGACTGCTGTTCGGCATCACCCATGTCGGCACGCCGGTGATCATCGCGGACGCGAAGACCAGTCCGGCGGATGTCCTGCATCCCGGCATCCTCACGCCCGCGCATCAGCCGCAGGAGGCGCGCAGCGTCGTGACGCAGGCCGCGGCCAGGCCGCATCCGGCGCCGGGCGCCGCGGCGAGCGGCAATGCGATTTCCGTGCTGATCTCGACGCGCGACCGCACGCTGATCGTCTTCGTCGATGGCGAGGAGAGCTGGCGCACGCCTGTCGGGATCATCGACCCCGGCACGCCGTTCGGCACGCATGTCTTCACGCTGATCGGCGCGACCGCCGATTTCAACCACCTGCGGTGGTTCACGGTCGGGCTCGACGCAGGAGCGACGCAGGGCTTTGCGTCGGAGCTGCTGGTCGACGCCACGATCCGGCGCATCGACGTTCCGCCGGAAGCCGCCCGCCGACTTGCGGCGATGCTGCATCCCGGCGCGACGCTCGTTCTCACCGACCGCCCCGCTGGCGACGAGACGCGCACCGCCAAGGGCTATACCATTCTCACGCATGACCAGGGCTGACGATCCCCGGCGCGCACCGGCGTCGCCGCTGCCGGACGAGGCGCTGCTCGACGAGCGCAAGGCCCGCGCGCGCGCCTGGTTCGAAACGCTGCGCGACGAGATTTGCGCGGCCTTCGAGTCGATCGAGGACGATCTGCCCGCGAGCGCACCGAATGCCGGCAAGGAGCGCGGCCGCTTCAGGCGCACGCCGTGGAGCCGCACCGACCATAGCGGCGCGCCCGGCGGCGGCGGCATGATGTCGATCATGAAGGGCCGCGTATTCGAGAAGGTCGGCGTGCATGTCTCGACCGTGTTCGGCGAATTCGCGCCGGAATTCCGCAAGGAAATTCCCGGCGCCGCCGAGGACCCGCGGTTCTGGGCGTCCGGCATTTCGCTGATCGCGCATCTGTGGAATCCGAACGTCCCCGCGGTGCACATGAACACGCGGCATGTCGTGACGTCGCGGGCATGGTTCGGCGGCGGCGCGGATCTGACGCCGGTGCTCGACGCGCGCCGCACCCAGGACGATCCCGACACCAGGGCGTTTCATGCTGCATTGAAGAAGGCGTGCGACGCGCATGCCACGGTCGCGCCCTACGAGACGTTCAAGACGTGGTGCGACGAATATTTCTTCCTCAAGCATCGCAACGAGCCGCGCGGCATCGGCGGCATTTTCTACGACTGGCTCGACACGGGCGACTGGGAGGCGGACTTTGCCTTCACGCAGGATGTCGGCCGCGCGTTCCGCGACGTCTATCCCGCGCTGGTGCGCGCCAATTTCGATAAGCCCTACGGCACGAAGGAGCGCGACGAGCAGCTCGTGCGGCGCGGCCGCTATGTCGAATTCAACCTGCTCTACGACCGCGGCACGATTTTCGGCCTGCGCACCGGCGGCAATGTCGATTCGATCCTGTCCTCGCTGCCGCCCGAAGTGAAGTGGCCGTGACGGCTGTCATGCCCCCGCGCCTCTAATGGCCGTGCCCTGCGGCGGCTGCGATTTCGCCGGTCCTGATTTCTCGCCAGGATTGCCGGAGGATTTGCGCCGACGACCACAGGAACAGGCCGGCCATGATCGCGGCGACGATCAGGTCCGGCCATTTCGTCGCCGTCGCCCAGACCCCGACCGCCGCAATCATCACCGCGACGTTTCCGATGGCGTCGTTGCGCGAGCACAGCCACACCGAGCGGACATTGGAGTCGCCATCCTTGTAACGCATCAGGATCAGCACGCTCGCGACATTGGCTGCGAGCGCGAGAAAGCCGACGACACCCATCACCTCGGCGCGCGGCAGGCCCAGCACGAGCACCTGATAGGCAGTCGACCCGAACACCCACAGGCCCATGACGGTCAGGCTGAGGCCCTTGGCGAATGCGGCGAGCGCGCGCGCCCGCAGCGAGGCGCCGATCACCGCCAGGCTTATCCCGTAGGTCGCCGCATCTGCCGCGAAGTCGAGCGCATCGGCCTGCAACGCCTGCGAACCCGCCAGCGCGCCGGCGCTCATCTCCACGAAAAACATCGCCGCATTGATGGCGATGACCAGCCACAGCCTGCGCCGGTAATCGGCCGAGAGGCCGTCGAAGGTTGCCTCATGCCCGCAGCAATTCGCGCCCATGTCATCTCCGCCTGTTCGGCAGAGATATGGAGCGCGGGGGGCACGTTACACAATCACATCGCCCGAGATTCTCGCGCTTGAAGGAGTCGCCGCGGCTCGTTCGGCACTTGTGATCGGCCTGTCATGAGAAGCGAATAGCAAATTCGATCTGATCAGGAGGAGTCCACCATGACGTTTCAGCCGGGCGATGTTGTCACCTTGAAATCCGGCGGCCAGGCCATGACGGTGGTCGAGGAGGCCGAAAGCGGAGTCGCGTGCGTCTGGATCGGCGAGGAAGGCGAATTGTTCCGCGAAACCCTGCCGGCCGCGGTCCTGCAGGCGCTCTACAGCGCCGAGGACGAGGACTCGGAGCCGGAGGACGAGGAGAACGGCGAAGAGGAAGACGACGGAGAGGACGAAGACGAGCACGAGCGAAAGATCGCCTGATCCGGCTGCTTCCCCAATTCGGCCCCGTTGTCAGCCGGCCACGCGAGCGGGACCTGCGGGCGTCAAGTCCGCGGGCGAGATCAGCACGCCGAAGCGTTCGCACCAGATGACGACGCTCTGGTACTTGCCGAGATCGATGCCGGCCGGAATGGGATAGCGCTGGCTGCCCTTGAAGGCACGCAGGCCGCCGAGATCGACATACATCACATCCTTCATGTCGGACTCGCTGCGGATGCCGGCCTTGGGCACGAGATAGACATGGAAGGCGGGTCCCGGGCCGACCTCGAAATCGGGCTCCAGAAATACCGCGCGCTCGTAGACGCTGACCTTGCCGCGCCCCCAGTGGATGGGATCGGAGGGATTGGCGTGAATGAAGGTTCCGCTGGCTGCAAGGCGCGAGCGGTCGGCCTCGGTCAGGCTCTCGGCGGCCGGAGGAGGCGGAAAGACGTAGGGAAACGCAAAGAATCCGATCGCAACGCCGAGACCGGTGCCCAGCACCCCGCCCAGCAGGAAGATCGCGATACCTCTCCACAGACTGCGCATGCAACGCTCCCCTCATTCGCCGGAACGTTAGGCCCAATGCGCGATCGCGGAAAGGAACCTTGCGGTGACCTGCTCGCGCGATGCATTCGCGCGGCGGTGATACCGAATCGTGCCGTCCTCACATGCGCGTGATCGCGACCCTCCAAATTTCGTAAACCATCGCCAAGCAAATTCCGCAGGCGGATCGCGCAACCAATGGACTGCTTAACCGTTGGGTAACGGCCGCAATTCTACCTGGGGGATAAGAGGACGGAAATCCGTCGCTACCATGTCACCTTTCTCATGGGGTTCCCGAGGGAACTTGTTGCTGGAAGGACACGGCGGCGGGTCGGTTAACACGATGAGCAGTGCTGCCACTTTTTGCGCCGTTTTTTGCCTCGATTGCTTGCGATAGCCCGCGGGACGATCAAGCGATCGGTTCGAAAGACCCAACACCCAAACCAAAATCAAATGGGGGACTTCATGCGTAAATTCACACTGGCAAGTCTCGCGATCGCGGGCTTGGCGCTGAGCATGGTCTCGGCTTCCGCCGCGGACCTCTCGCGCAGGCCGGTCTACAAGGCACCGCCTCCGGTGGCGCAGATCTATAACTGGACCGGCTTCTATATCGGCGGTCATATCGGCGGCGCCTTCGGAAGCGAAGAAGTGACCGGCTTGCCCGCTGGCTTCACCGGCAAGACCGATCCCGACGGCTTCATCGGCGGCGCGCAGGCCGGCTACAACTGGCAGAGCGGCAACTGGGTCTTCGGCATCGAAGGCGACTGGTCGTGGAGCGGGGCCGATGGCTCGACGGTGATCGGCGCGACGCCCTTCACCTCGGATCAGAACTGGCTCGCCACCGCCACCGGCCGCATCGGCTATGCCTGGGACAACTGGCTCTGGTACGCCAAGGGCGGCGCTGCCTGGCTGAGCACCGACTATGGCACGCCGGGCTTCTCGCTCAGCGACACGCGCACCGGCTGGACCATCGGAGGCGGCGTGGAAGTCGGCCTCGCGCCGAACTGGTCGGCGAAGCTCGAGTACAACTACATGGATTTCGGCTCGGAAGGCTATGTCTTCCCGCAGGGTCCCGCGACGGTCGATACGCAGATCCATGTCGTCAAGGCCGGTCTCAACTACCGCTTCAATTGGGGCTACTGATCTCCGGATCGTTGGAATTGACGAACCCCGGGCTTCGGCCCGGGGTTTTTGTTTGCCCGCTCAAGTCGCCGCGTCGCGCACGGCCTGCGCCGCGATCGCATCGAGCGCCGCCGCGTCGTCCGGAAAATCGGCGGCGATCCACGCCGCCTCCGCCCGTCCCAAAACCTGTCCCAGCACCGGGCCCCTGGCGACGCCGCGCGCGATGAAATCCGCGCCCTTGAGCGGAAAAACCGGCGCGGTCCAGCGTTCCGGCAAGCTCGCCAGCTCGCGCCAGCGCGTATCCGCCGCGCCCTCGGGAGAACGCGCCCAGGCCAGAAGACTTCGATCGAGATAGGTCTGCGGTCGGAGACGGTAGAGCGCGACGCGACGCGCGGCCGCGCTCATGTCCGGCGACATCCGCCACCAGCCGTCCGTGGCCGCGAGGCGTGACGCCTCGGCATTCGACAGCCGCAAACGCACGGCAAGCCGGTCCGCATCCTCGGCCACGTAAACGGCCAGCGCGCCGAGCCGCCGCAACGCATCGGCCTCGAGCGCCATCGTCGCCTCGAGCTTGATCAGGTTGCCGAGAGAGGCGAGATGGGGCACGCCGCCGAGAAGGGTGATGAGCAATCCGGCTTCGCTCATGACCGCGAGCACCGGCACGCAATGCCGCGCCAGCAGCAGCTTCAGCAATTCCGCGCGCACCCGCTCGCGCGAGAGCGAATCGAGGCCGCTGCGCGCGGCGATGCAGGCGGCCAGGCCGTCGCGATCGAGCGCGCCCTCGCCGTAATGTGCGTGGAACCGGAAGAAGCGCAGGATGCGCAGATAGTCTTCCGCGATGCGCGCTGAGGCCTCTCCGATAAAGCGCACGCGCCGCGCCTTCAGATCGTCAAGGCCACCGACCTCGTCATGCACGACGCCATCGCGCGTGACCGACAGCGCGTTGATCGTGAAGTCGCGCCGCTGCGCATCCTTCTTCCAGTCGCGCCCGAACGCGACCCTGGCCTTGCGCCCGAATGTCTCGACGTCCTCTCGCAGGGTCGTCACTTCGAACGGACGATCGTGCACGACCACCGTGACCGTGCCGTGCTCGATCCCGGTCGGAATCGGCTTGAAGCCGGCGCCCTGGGCCCGGCGGATCACTTCCTCGGGCAAAGCGGTCGTGGCGACGTCGAATTCATGCGGCGTCTCGCCGAGCAGAGCGTTGCGGACGGCACCGCCGACCACGCGCGCCTCCTCGCCTTCGCTGTCGAGAACGGCGAGCAGGCTTTTCAGCGGGCCCGCCTGGAGCCAGTCGCTTCGCTCGAGCCGAGTCACGCTCACTTGAATTGCCCCGGAACGAACTTCCCGTCCTGGATGTGGGCCGGCACGTAGGTCGACCCCGTCGGGTTGCCGGCGAAATGCGCGATCACGACGAAGCTGCCGATCATCAGCACGAGCGCAATGCCGGTGAGCCAGAACAGGGTGCGCAGCGGCCAGGATTTCGGGTCGAGCACGCCCGCGCGCGTCGCGATCAGAAAGATCGCATAGGCCACGAACGGCGCAACGAACAGCACCAGCTCGGTCATGAACGGTCGGATCATCCTCCGTAGATCCTCTCGTAGAGATTGCGCAGAATTCCCGCGGTCACGCCCCAGATATAGCGCTCGCCGAACGGCATCGCGTAATAGGTCCGGGTCAGCCCCTCCCATTCGCGGCTGTGCTGCTGGTGGTTGGCCGCCTCCATCAGGAAGGCCAGCGGCACCTCGAACGCGGTTTCGACCTCGTTCGCGTTCAGCGCCAGCGAAAATCCAGGCGCGACTCGAGCGAGGACCGGCACGATGCGGTATCCGCGGGTGGTCAGATAGACATCGAGATAGCCGATCGGCTGGATGTATTTTTCCTCCAGACCGATTTCCTCATGCGCCTCGCGCAACGCCGCTGCAAGCGGTGTGACGTCGCTCCTGTCGATCTTGCCGCCCGGAAAGGCCACCTGCCCCGCGTGATCGGCGAGATGCGCCGTGCGCTGCGTCAGCAGCACCGTCGGCTCCGCGTGGTCCACCACCGGAATCAGGACCGCAGCGGGCTTGATCGGCCGCACGGCCGCGATCGCTCGCTGCACGGGATCGAGATCGTGGTCGCCGCGCCGCGGCGGGAGGTCCGGATCGGACAGGCCCGGCGGCACGTCGAGAGTCAGGAGCGCGCGGGCGCGCTCGAAAAAGTCGACCGGGCGCGCAGGCAGGACGCCCTGGGGAGCCGGCACGTCCATCAGACGAATTCCCTCACCTCTTCCGCCGGCGCCATCGCGAAGAAGTCGCCGCGCGATTGCACGCCGAACATCCGGCGTCCGTTAAGATCGCGTTCCTCTCCCAGTTCGACCAGATCGTAAAACAATGCGCGCGTGACCCTGGCCCATAAATCGCGCCGGACGTGAAGATAGGGCTTCAGTCCCCCGGTATCCGCCTCAGGCTCGAAGCGCAGCGGGTGGCCCGGGCCGCAAGCGACCTCATCGTCGACATTGGTTCGGAAGTTGAGTGCGCGGCCCTGCCCGACCCCGTCGGACCACATCTCGACGGCGAGGAAGGGGGCATCCTCCACGACGATCCCCACCTTTTCGACCGGCGTGACGAGAAAATAGGAATCGCCCTCGCGCTTGAGCACCGAGGCGAACAGCCTGACAAGCGCCGGCCGTCCGATCGGCGTGCCAAGGTAAAACCAGGTCCCGTCGGCGGCGATCCGCATGTCGAGATTGCCGCAGAAGGGCGGATTCCACAGGTGGACCGGCGGCGGCCCCCGGCGGCCGGCCTTGGTCGCCGCCTGGGCGATGCCGTCTAGTCCCGGATTAGGCTGCCTTTCGTTCGCCATTGTTCGGCTCAACCCTGATTCCGTGCCGATCCCCGCTGGATCGCAAGATATTGTGAACAGGAAGGCTTTCCCGCGCCCCCCTCAAGAAATAGCGTAAGCTGAGGTCGATTCCGCAACCGCGTCAAAGCTTCGCGGCTGGCGTGGTTGTTGCATCGCATGGGGAAGCACAGATCGGGGTTTGACGCATATTTTACGGCGGGCCGCATCCGCGAAGGAGCAGAAAGAATGTCCAAGACGGGCAATGAAGGGATCGAAAAGCTCGAGGACATGATTGTCCGGGCCGCCGAGGCCACCGCCGCTCACGCGCTGGCAGCAAAATCCGCCATCGGAACCGTCATTTTCGGCCAGGAACGGGTCGTTGAGCATGCGCTCGTGACCGTTCTGGCCGGCGGCCATGCCCTCCTGGTCGGTGTGCCGGGTCTCGCCAAGACCAAGCTCGTGGAAACCATGGGCGTCGTCCTGGGGCTCGACGCCCGCCGCATCCAGTTCACGCCCGACCTGATGCCCTCCGACATTCTCGGCGCCGAAGTGCTGGAGGAAGCCCCCGGCGGCAAGCGCAGCTTCCGCTTCATTCCGGGGCCGATCTTCGCGCAATTGCTGATGGCCGACGAAATCAACCGCGCCAGCCCCCGCACGCAAAGCGCCCTGCTCCAGGCCATGCAGGAACAGCATGTGACGGTTGCGGGCGCCCGGCACGACGTGCCGAAGCCGATTCAAGTTCTTGCAACGCAGAATCCTCAGGAGCAGGAACGCACATATCCGCTGCCGGAAGCGCAGCTCGACCGCTTCATCATTCAAATCGACGTGCATTATCCCGACCGCGCGGCCGAGCGGCGCATGCTGTTCGACACCACCGGCGCCGAGGAGAGCCGCCCGCGCACGGCGATGACCGCCGAGGACCTGATGACCGCCCAGCGCCTCGTGCGGCGCATCCCGGTCGGCGAATCCGTGGTCGAGGCGATCCTGCAGCTCGTGCGCTCCGCGCGTCCGGGCGAGGAAGCCGGCGCCCTCTCCAAGCTGATCGCCTGGGGCCCCGGCCCGCGCGCCAGCCAGGCGCTGATGCTCGCCGTGCGCGCGCGCGCCTTGCTCGACGGCCGCCTCGCGCCCTCGATCGACGACGTGCTCGAACTCGCGGAGCCCGTGCTCAAGCACCGCATGGCGCTCACCTTCGCCGCGCGCGCCGACGGCGAGACGATCGAGGCCGTGATCGGGCGGCTCAAGGCCCGGATCGGATAAATCGCTGCCGCCAGACGACCGCGCGCCCAATATCATCGAAGCCGAGGCCATCCGCCGCGCCAACAGCCAGTCGCGTTCGCTCGCAGCCGCCTTGCCGCGCCTCGTTCTGGAGGCGCGCCGGATCGCGGCGACGGTAATCCACGGCTTGCATGGACGGCGCCGCGCGGGCTCGGGCGAGAATTTCTGGCAATACCGGCGCTTCGTCTCCGGGGAACCCGCGCGCGGCGTCGACTGGCGGCGATCCGCCCGCGACGATCATCTCTATGTGCGCGAGCAGGAATGGGAAGCCGCGCACACCGTCTGGATCTGGCCCGACCGCTCGCCCTCGATGGTGTTCGCCTCCCCGATCGTGTGGGAGACCAAGCTCGACCGCGCGCTGATCGTGACGCTCGCGCTCGCCGAAATCCTCGTCGAAGGCGGCGAGCGCGTCGGCATTCCGGGCCTGTTGCGGCCGACCGCCAATCGCAACATCATCGACAAGATCGCGCAGGCGCTGATTCACGACACCGGCGAGCGCGCCGGCCTGCCGCCCGCCTTTTCGCCGGCGCCGCTGTCGGAAATCGTCGTGCTGTCGGATTTCTGGAGTCCGATCGCGGATGTGAAAGCGAAAATCTCGCAATTGTCGTCAAACCGATCGCGCGGGCATCTCGTTCAGGTCGTCGATCCGGCCGAGGAAACCTTCCCCTATCAGGGCCGTATCGAGTTTCTCGATCCGGAGGGCGCGGGCTCGATCACCGCCGGTCGCGCGGAAACCTGGCAGGCCGACTATGCGCGCAGGCTCGAACAGCATCGCGCCGCCATCCGCGACGAGACCGACCGGCTCGGCTGGAGCTTTGCGATCAACCGCACCGACCGGCCGGCGAGCGAACTCGTGCTGGCGCTGCATGCCCGCATGGGCGTGAGCCAGGATTCCACCGTGCAGATGCCGGCGCCGCAACCGCAGGCAGAATGGAGGTCCGCATGATGGGGCTTCCGATCGGCTTCGCGCAGCCGCTGGTGCTGCTCGGCCTCTTGAGCCTGCCGGTCTTGTGGTGGCTGCTGCGGCTCATTCCGCCGCGCCCGCGCCGGATCAACTTTCCGCCGGCCCGCCTGCTTTTCGATATTGCGCCGAAGGAGGAAACGCCGGCACGCACGCCCTGGTGGCTGACGGCGCTGCGGCTCGGGCTCACCGCGCTTGCGATCATCGCCGCGGCGGGGCCGCTGTGGAATCCGCCGGTCGCAGCGTCGGGCGGCGCGACATCGCTCGCGATCCTCATCGACGACGGATGGGGCGCGGCGGCGCATTGGGACGCGCGGCTGCGGACCGCCGAAGATATCATCGCTCGCGCCGAAGCCGACAACCGCAGCGTCGCGCTGATTCCGATTTCGGAGGCGTCGCGCGGCATCACATTGCAGCCCGCGGGAGCGGTGCGCGTGCGGCTGCAGCAGATCAGGCCGAAGCCGCAGACGGTCGATCGCCTCGAATCGCTGCCGGCCATCAGCCGCTATCTGAACGCGACGCCCGACACCGAACTGGTGTGGCTGTCCGACGGCATCGACGTCGATCGCGGATCGGAATTCGTCAACGGATTGTCGCGCATCATCGAAGGGCGCCCGCTCACGATCGTCGACGGCGGCACTCCGCCCGCGCATGCTCTCTCCTCCGCCGACAACGCGGCAGGCGCGCTCACGGTGAAGGTGCTGCGCGCCGTCACCGGCGGCAACGACAGCGGCACAATCCGCGCGCTCGACATGAAGGGCTTGCCGCTCGGAGAAGCGCGCTTCGCGTTCAATGCGAACGACCGCGAGACCGAAGCCGAAATCAACCTGCCGGTCGAAATCCGCAACGACATCGCGCGGCTTGAGATTGTCAACGAACGGTCGGCCGGGGCGGTGCAATTGCTCGACAAGCGGTGGCGCCGCCGCACCATCGGCATCGTCACCGGCGCGACCGCCGACACCGCGCAGCCCTTGCTGGCATCGACCTATTACCTGTCGCGCGCGCTCAATCCCTTTGCCGATGTCAGGCTTGGGGAGCGCGCAGCCCCCTCCGAAGTGGTGACGCGCTTCCTCGATCAGAACGTGCCGATGATAATCCTCGCCGATGTCGGCAATGTCGCGGGCCCGGCCCGCGAACGGCTGACGCGGTGGATCGAGGATGGCGGCGTGCTGGTGCGTTTCGCCGGGCCGCGCCTCGCAGCCTCCGACGACGACCTCGTCCCGGTCAAGCTGCGCCGTGGCGGACGCATTCTCGGCGGCAGCCTGAGCTGGGAGAAACCGCAGGCCCTGTCCGGTTTCTCGCGCGAAAGCCCGTTCGGCGGCATGGCCGTCCCCACCGACGTGACCGTGAACCGGCAGGTTCTGGCCGAACCGGAGGCCGGCATTTCCGAGCGCAGCTGGGCGACGCTCGCGGACGGCACGCCGCTCGTCACCGGCGCGCGACGCGGCAAGGGCCTCGTCGTCCTGTTCCATGTCACCGCCGATACCCGCTGGTCGGACCTGCCGCTGTCGGGTTCGTTCGTCGAGATGCTCAAGCGCATCGTCGCGCTCGCAGGATCTTCGACGTCGACCGAGCAGACCGCGAATGAAGTCGTGCGCGAGACGCTCAATCCGGCCCGCGTGCTCGACGGCTTCGGCGCATTCACCACGCCGCCATCCACCGCGCGGCCCGTTCCAGCGAATTATGCCGGCCGCGCGACCGCGGATTATCCGCCTGGTTTCTACGGCCCACCGGAAGGTCTCCTCGCCGTGAACACGCTCGCTCCCGCAGACCGGCTCAACCCGCTCGACGTCACCCCGCTCAATGCGCGGCGCGAGGCGTACCGGCTGACCGAACCGCTCGACCTGCGCGGCCCGATCCTGATGCTGGCGCTGGCGATGTTCCTGATCGACGCGCTGATCGTGTTCTGGCTTGCGGGCGGCCTCGGCAGACTCGGTCTGCGCCGCCGGCCGGCCGCCGCCGCACTCCTGATTGCGGCGGCAATCGCCGGGATGACGATGAATGCCGAGCGCGCATTCGCGCAGAGCGCCGACAAGTTCGCCGTCGATTCGACGCTGCAGACCAAGCTCGCCTATGTCATCACCGGCAACGCCGAAACCGACGCGATCAGCAAGGCCGGGCTGCAGGGTCTGACGGTGTTTCTCGCGCAGCGCACCGCTCTCGAAGCTGGCGAGCCGGTCGGGCTCGACATTGCACGCGACGAACTCAGCTTCTTCCCGCTGATCTACTGGCCGATCGTGCCGGATGCGGCGAAGCCGACGCCGGCGGCGCTTGCCCGCATCGACGCCTACATGAAGCAGGGCGGCACGGTGCTGTTCGACACCCGCGATGCGATCATGGCGCCGCCGGGACCGGGCGGGGAAACCCGAAGCCCCGGCATGGCGGCCCTGCGCCAGATCCTTTCCTCGCTCGATCTGCCCGAGCTCGAGCCGGTCTCGAAGGAACACGTTCTCACCAAGACCTTCTTCCTGCTCCGCGACTTCCCCGGACGCTTCAATACCGGGCAGCTATGGGTGGAAGCGTTGCCGACGGAAAGCGACGACGAAGCGCTCGATGCCGAACA
>JACAEG010000080.1 GCA_013388965.1 Pseudorhodoplanes sp.
CCTTTTTATTGGGGGCGGGGCGGCGCCAGCCGCCGCCTTGGGGTCACATGAGTTCGTTGTCGGGTTCATTGCCGGTCGGCACCTCCCTGCCGGACCACGAACAGAAGAGAATTGCGCTCGGCTACGTGCATGAAGCATGGGCGGAGGCGCGTCTCGAGGGCGTCGACGGCGATTGCATGGCGCAGGCCTGCCTGTTCGCGGCGCTGATCGAATTCGTCTCGACCTATGGCGAGGAGGCCGCCGCCGGCCTCGCCGACGGGCTGCCGGAACGCATCCGCAACGGCGAGTTTTCCGCCCAGCTCGTGCGGCAGTAGGCGTCAGACCTTCCGCGGCGCCAGCGTCTCCAGAAAGCGCACGGCCTCGCCCCTTGCAGGCGACAGCAATTCGTTCTCCCACATCACGCGATGTCCGCGCACGAAAGTGCCGACCGGCCAGCCGGTCACCGCCATGCCATCATAAGGCGTCCAGCCGGCGCGCGAGGCGACCCAGGCATCGGTGATCGTCTCGCGCCGCTTCAGATCGACGACGGTCAGGTCGGCGTCGTAGCCGGCAGCGATCCGCCCCTTGCAGGCAATGTTGAACAGGCGCGCGGGCCCCGCGCTGGTCAGATCGACGAAGCGCATGAGCGACAGCCGCCCCGCATTCACATGATCGAGCATGAGCGGCACCAGCGTCTGCACGCCGGTCATGCCCGAGGGACTCGCCGGATAGGCCTTGGCCTTCTCCTCGCGCGTGTGCGGCGCGTGGTCGGAGCCGAGAATGTCGACGATGCCCCCGCCGACCGCGCGCCAGAGCGCGGCCTTGTGATGCGCCTCGCGCACCGGCGGGTTCATCTGCGCGAGCGCGCCGAGCCGCTCGTAGCATTCCGGCGCGTGAAGCGTGAGATGATGCGGCGTCACCTCGACCGATGCGACGTCCTTGTGCTCCTTCAGAAAATCCATCTCCTGCGCGGTCGTGACGTGCAGCACATGCACGCGCTTGCCGGTCTCGCGGGCGACGCGAACGAGCCGCTGCGTCGCGATCATCGCGGCTTCCTCGTCGCGCCACAGGGGATGCGAACGCGGATCGTCCGGCTTCTGATGAATCTTGCGCTCGCGCAGCCGGTATTCGTCCTCGGCATGGAAGGAGGCGCGGCGGCGGATCGCGCGCAGCACGGCGCGCAGACCCTCCTCGTCCTCGAGCAGCAGCGAGCCGGTGGACGATCCCATGAACACCTTGACGCCCGCGCAGCCGGGCAGCCGCTCCAGCTCCGGCAGTTCGGGGACATTGTCGCGCGTGCCGCCGATGAAGAAGGCAAAGTCGCAATGCATGCGGTGATGCGCGCGCGACACCTTGTCGGCATGGGCGGCCGCCGTGATGGTCAGCGGATCGGTATTCGGCATTTCGAACACGGCGGTCACGCCGCCCATGACCGCGCTGCGCGAGCCCGATTCCAGGTCTTCCTTGTGGGTCGGGCCGGGCTCGCGGAAATGCACCTGGGTGTCGATCACGCCGGGCAGGATATGCAGGCCGCGGCAGTCGATCGTCTCGCCGCCCGCGCCCTCCGGCAGCGTGCCGAGCGCGGCGATGCGTCCGCCGCTGATGCCGATGTCGCGCGCTATCTCGCCGTCTTGGTTGACGACGGTTCCGCCTTTCAGAACGAGGTCGAAAATCTCCGCCATTCGCTCCTGCCAAAGCTGCCATTCCGCCCTTGAGGGCAGACCGACAGCGCCTTACGTTCCGCCGCACCATCTGGCAAGGGTCAAGCATCAAGGGCCAAGCATGCAGGCCGCCTTCCTCCCCGACCGCGGCGTGATCCGGGTGTCCGGCGACACGGCGCGGAGCTTTCTCAACGGGCTTTTGACCTCGAATATTGAAAAGCTGGTGCCGGGAGAGGCGCGCTTTGCCGCACTGCTGACCCCGCAGGGCAAGATCGTCGCCGACGGGATCGTCACCGAGGCGCCGGCCGAGGACGGCGGCGGCTTCTTCATCGACGCGCCGCGCGCGCTGGTGCCGACGCTCGCCGAGCGGCTGAATTTCTACAAGCTGCGCGCCAGGATCGCGATCGAGGATCTGTCGGCGACGCTCGGCGTGCTCGCAATCTGGGACGGCACGGCGGCGAGCGACTATGGCCTCGTCTATCCCGATCCGCGGCTGCCCGCGCTCGGCCAGCGAATGATCCTTGCACCGGATACCGTCGCGGCGGCGGCGGCCGAGATGGGCGCAACGCTGGTCGATGCCGACATCTACGAGGCCCACCGCATCGCGCTCGGCATTCCGCGCGGCGGGCTCGACTTCATCTATGGCGACGCCTATCCGCACGAGGCCGACATGGACCAGCTCGGCGGCGTCGATTTCGGCAAGGGCTGCTATGTCGGGCAGGAGGTGGTCTCGCGCGTCGAGCATCGCGGCAGCGCGCGTTCGCGCGTGGTGCCGGTCGCCTACGATGTCGCCGGACCCGATGCCGGCCTGCCGGTGACGGCCGGCGACAAGACCATCGGCACGATGGGCTCGTCCGCGGGCGGCCACGGCCTCGCTTTGCTGCGGCTCGACCGCGCCGAGGAAGCGCTCGCAGCCGGACAGCAGCTGATTGCCGGCGGCGTTCCGCTCCGCCTGCAGAAGCCCGGCTGGGCGCGCTTCGCCGTCCCGGGCACGGATGCGGCATCATGACGGCGATCAAGCACGCGGACGGCCTGAAACGCTGTCCGTGGCCGAAGGACGACCCGCTCTATGTCGCCTATCACGACGAGGAATGGGGCGTGCCGGAATACGACGACCGCGCGCTCTACGAGAAGCTCGTGCTCGACGGTTTCCAGGCCGGCCTGTCGTGGATCACGATCCTGCGCAAGCGCGAGAATTTCCGCCGCGCCTTCGACAATTTCGAGCCGGAGAAGATTGCGCGCTATACGCCGAAGCGCGTCGAGACGCTGATGCAGGATGCCGGCATCGTGCGCAACCGGCAGAAGATCGAGGGCGCCATTCTCTCCGCCAGGGCGTGGCTCGACATCATGGAGAAGACGGACGGCTTCTCGCCGCTGCTGTGGGATTTTCTCGACGGCAGGCCGAAGGTGAACCGCTTTCGCTCGCCCTCGCAGGTGCCGGCCGAGACGCCGGTGTCGAAGGCGATGTCGAAGGAGCTTGCCGCGCGCGGCTTCAAGTTCGTCGGGCCGACGATCGTCTATGCCTTCATGCAGGCGGTCGGCATGGTCAACGACCATCTGGTCACGTGTCATCGGCACCGCGCATGCGGCGGCGCGTGAGCGCGATCAGTTCGTCGGCGGGTTCCCCATATACTTGCGGATGAACGCCACCGCGCGCCGCTGCGCGTCGTCGGCATCGATCTGGCGGAAGAACGGACCCTGCTGGTTGAAGGCGTGATCGGCCAGCGCATATTCGACCAGCGAAATCAGCGGCTGGCCGCCGCTTTGCGGAGAAGCGGAGGCGAGTTCGCGCGCCTTGTCGATCATGCAACAGTTTTTCCAGCTGTCCTTCACGGCCGCAAGGATCAGCGTCGGCACCCTGATCTGGCCGGCAAAGCCCGCGGCATTCTGGATGAACGCGGTATAGGGATAATAGGCGACCACCGCCGCGACCTGATCCGGCATGCGGGCGGCATAGGTCAGGGCGGCGCCGCCGCCGAGCGAGGACCCGATCACCGCGATCTTGCCAGGCAATGCCTTGGGCGAGGTCCGCGTGCGCTCCAGCGCCGCGTTGAAAGCCGCCTGGCCGGCATTGTTGGGATTGAACACATCGTTGCCGTCGATCAGCGACACGTAAAATCCCTGAGCCGCGAATTGCCTTGCGATCGGCACATAGTTCTTCGGGCCGCCCTGGCCGGAGACGAACAGGATGGCTTGCGCCGGCTTGCCGTTCGGCGGATCGAACTCCTGCTGGGCGGGCGCCTGCGCGCTCGCAGCAAATGAAAAGGCGGCGAACAGGGCCGCCAGACACAGACGCAATCCGATCATCGCCACCCCCGCGAATGCCCTTGAGATTCAACGATGGCGACATTGCCACCAGTCCGGCAGCCCGTCGAGGGGTGAGCCTTGAAGCGCGCGGCGCCGTCCTGTAGCTCCCGTTCATGACCGGTTCATCACGCACGACGCGCACATCCGCACGTGCCTGGCAGCGCATGCTGTCGGGACGGCGGCTCGATCTGCTCGACCCCTCTCCGCTCGATATCGAGATCGAGGACATCGCGCACGGGCTCGCGCGCGTCGCGCGCTGGAACGGCCAGACCAAGGGCGCGCATATCTTCTCCGTCGCCCAGCACACGCTGCTGGTCGACGTCTGCGCGCGCCAGAAGGCGAAGGCGCTCGACCCGTCGCTGCGGCTCGCGATCCTCCTGCACGATGCGCCCGAATATGTGATCGGCGACATGATCTCGCCCTTCAAGGCGGTGATCGGCGATTCCTACAAGGCGGTGGAAAGGCGCCTGCTCGCCGCCATTCATATCCGCTTCGGACTGCCGCCGGTCCTGCCCCCCGACATCGTCAGGCGGATCAAGGACGCCGACGCCGGCGCCGCCTATCTCGAGGCGACCCTGCTGGCGGGCTTTGCCGCAGCCGAAGCCCGCAAATTCTTCGGCGAGCCGCCCGTTCTTTCCGCTGCCATGATTCGGGATTACCTCACGCCCTGGCCGGCCGAACTGGCGGAGACACGCTATCTGGAGCGGTTCGGGAAGCTGGCCGGCTGACCTCCGCGCCTGCGGAGCGGCGACCGGATGGGAACGAAAAAGTAGAGCGCGATGATCCACGTCTGCTCCCTCGCCCGCCTGCACAGCACCGTGACCGAGACGAGAGCGCGCCGCATCGTGACGCTGATGAAGGACGTCTCGATGGTCAAGCGCCCCGAGAGCGTGCTCGCCGGCGATCACCTGCTGCTCGACATGGACGACATATCCGAGCCGATCGACGGCTATGTCCTGCCGGGCGAGACGCATGTCACCCAGCTGATCGATTTCGTCATGGGCTGGGATCGCGCCGCCCCGCTGGTCGTGCATTGCTATGCCGGCATCAGCCGCTCGACTGCCGGCGCCTTCATCACCGCCTGCGCGCTCAATCCGGGGCGCGACGAGCACCGTATCGCGCGGCTGATCCGCGAGGCCTCGCCGACCGCCCAGCCGAATATCCGGCTGGTCTCGCTCGCCGACCGCGCGCTCGGCCGCAAGGGCCGCATGATCGAGGCGGTGATGGAGATGGGGCCTGCCGCCACGGCCTATGAGGGCGTGCCGTTCCGGCTCGATCTGGAATAGTCAGCTATCCCGGTTTGAATATTTCCGCAGCCGGAAGATTGCGATCCGCTCGTCGCCGATCTTGATGGTTTTCAAGAGTGATCCGACGAATTGCTTGTTTCCGCGCAGATCGACGAGCCGCCATCCGCGCCCGGTGGATATGCGTTTGCCCCTCGTGCCCCGTTTTCCCCTGACTGCAATCTGCGTCTTTTTCGGTGCCATGCGGTCGCTCCCGTCCTGTCCGGCTATGCGATTGAACCATATCGCCGATTGAAACTACCAAGACCTGTCGCAGCAGGCGGCGCCGCGGCGCTCGGTCATTCGCAAATCCCGGCCATTGCTGCATCATGGTTCGACGGGATTCGCGGGGGCTGGTCCATGTTCGAATTGCTGGGCATCCTTGGCGCCATCGGCTTTGTGATGGCGTATCGCATGCGCGGCCGCCAGCATCGCATCGAAATGCGGCTGGCGGCCATCGAGGC
>JACAEG010000156.1 GCA_013388965.1 Pseudorhodoplanes sp.
GGGCAACGCGCTTGGGCTCAAAATCCTGGCCGAGGGCGTCGAGACGGAGGGCCAGCGCGTGCTGCTGCGGCTCGCGGGATGCCACGAAATGCAGGGCTTCCTGTTCTCGGAACCGGTGCCTGCCGCCGGCATCGACGCGCTGCTGACCAAAGCACGCCGCCGCGCGGCGGGCCGATCCGGCGCGAAATAATCTCAGCGCGGCGGCGTGAGCAGCGTCTCGACCGCCCTGGCGCGGGTCTGCGCGTCGACCGCCCGGGTATCGAGCAGGCTCTCGCCAAACAGGTAGCTGTAGAACAGCAAGGCGCGCGCCTGCGCATCCGCAGGCTTCCAGCCGAGCCCGCCAAACAGGGCCGCGACCAGCCGGAGGCGGCCCTCGTCCACGGCCCGCACGGCCTTGGCGGCAGGCTTGTCGGTGCGCGCGAGCGAGCGGATCGCGATCTCGATCGCGAGGCCGCGCGGATTGGTGTGGCGCGTATAGAGCGCGGCGAGGTGGCGCAGCACCGCTTCCGGCGGCTCGCGCCTTTCGGCCTGCTGCCGGATGGCGGCGATCCGGCCCTCGGACCATCGTGCCAGCATGGCGTCGAGCAGCGCGCGCCGGTCGGCAAAATGCCAGTAGAAGCTGCCCTTGGTGACGCCGAGCGCCTTCGCGAGCGGCTCGACGCGCACCGCGTCGATCCCGCCATCGGCCAGCATTTCGAGCGCGCCCGCGACCCAGGCGGCCGCGTCGAGCGGGGCGGTCCGGGCTTCGGCTTGGCGGCGGGACGTCATATTGAAACGGCACGCAGGGTTGACTCAAGTCAGTCTTCACCATACGGTAGCGTATGTCAAACATACGGTGACGTATGGACAGGATGCCGGACAGGAAGGCGGCGAGGGCGGTGCCGAGCGAAACGCCCCTGGTGCCGCGCGATGCGGATTTCGAGGCGCGCTGCCGCGCGAGCTTCGCGCGCCAGGGATTCATGACACTGATCGGGGCGGAGATGATCTCGCTGTCGCCCGGCCATTGCGCCATCGCGATTGCGGCGAAGCCCGAGCTCTGCCAGCAGCGCGGTTTCCTGCATGGAGGGGTGACGGCGGCGATTGCCGATTCCGCGGCCGGCTATGCCGCCTATACGCTGATGCCGGCGGGCTCGACGCCGCTGACGGTCGAATTCAAGATCAACCTGCTGGCGCCGGCCGTGGGCGAGCGCTTTGTCGCCATCGGGAAGGTGGTGCGCTCCGGCAGGACCTTGTCGGTGGTCGAAGTCGAGGTGACCGCGCAGGCAGGCAATTCCGTCAAGCCGATCGCGCGGTCGCTGGGCACGCTGATGTGCATCGAGAACACGTCCGACGGGCCTGCGCCGCAGGGTGCTTCAGGCTAAGCTCTCGCCGCCGGGAGGCGTCAGTCATGATTGCGAATGCATGGTCGGGTTTCGATTTCGGACTGGGCGAAGAGATCGACATGCTGCGCGACAGCGTGCGGCGCTTCTCGCAGGAGAAGATCGCCCCGCGCGCCGACGAAATCGACCGCAAGAACGAGTTTCCGCGCGACCTGTGGCCCAAGCTCGGCGATCTGGGGCTCCTGGGCATCACGGTCGAGGAGAAATGGGGCGGGTCGGGGCTCGGCTATCTCGAACATTGCGTGGCGATGGAGGAAATCTCGCGCGCGTCCGGTTCCGTCGGATTGTCCTATGGCGCGCATTCGAATCTCTGCGTCAACCAGATCCGTCGCAACGGCAGCAACGACCAGAAGAAGCGCTATCTGCCCAAGCTGATTTCCGGCGCGCATGTCGGCGCGCTCGCCATGTCGGAGCCGGGCGCGGGTTCGGACGTCGTCTCGATGCGCACGCGCGCCGACAAGAAGGGCAGCAAGTATATTCTCAACGGCTCGAAAATGTGGATCACCAACGGCCCGATCGCTGAGGTGATCGTGGTCTATGCCAAGACCGACGCGACCGCTGGAGCGCGCGGCATCACGGCATTTCTGGTCGAGAAGAAGTTCAAGGGATTCTCCACCGCGCAGAAACTCGACAAGCTCGGCATGCGCGGCTCCGACACCGGCGAGCTCGTGTTCCAGGATTGCGAGGTGCCGGAGGAGAATGTGCTCGGAGCAGTCGGCAACGGCGTCAACATCCTGATGTCGGGCCTCGACTACGAGCGCGTGGTGCTGGCCGCGGGCCCGCTCGGATTGATGCAGGCGGCGATCGACCTCGTGATCCCGTATGTGCATGACCGCAAGCAGTTCGGCCAGCCGATCGGCCGCTTCCAGCTCATCCAGGGCAAGCTCGCCGACATGTATGTCGGCATGAACGCGGCCAAGGCCTATGTCTATGCCGTGGCGCGCGCCTGCGACGAGGGCCGCACGACGCGCGAGGATGCCGCCGGGGCGATCCTGTTTGCGTCCGAGAGAGCAACGCAGATGGCGCTCGATGCGATCCAGATGCTCGGCGGCAATGGCTATATCAACGAGTTTCCGGCCGGTCGCATCCTGCGCGACGCCAAGCTCTACGAGATCGGCGCGGGCACGAGCGAAATCCGCCGCATGCTGATCGGGCGCGAATTGTTCGAAAAGACGCGATGAGGCGGCTGGTTATCCCTGCCTCCACGCGAGCCGCTCTCGATATCAAGCCCGGCGACAAGGTCATCATCCAGCGCGACGGCAAGGAGAGCGGTGACTAGCGTCATCGACTCCTCGGTCATTCTCGCCTTTGCCAATCGCGAACCCGGTTGGGAACGCGCAGAAACCGAAATTGATGACGGCGTCGTCTCAAGCCTGGTCTATGCCGAAGTGGTAACGCGGCTCACGCTTTCAGGCATGTCGATGCAGCAGATCGACGATCTGTGGAGCGTATTGCAGATTCCGGTCGAGCCGTTCGACAGCGCGCGAGCGCGCCGGGCTGGATTGCTTGTGCAGGCGACGGCGCGACGTGGATTGTCGCTTGCCGACCGCGCATCCCTGGCGCTCGCGCCTTGGAGCTCGGGGTGGCGGCCGTCACCGCCAATCGCGCCTGGACGCAGCCCGATCTTGGCGTCGAGGTCCGCCTGATCCGTCGAGACCTCGAATCCGCACCGCCTTAATCCATCCTTCACCGAATCGGCTATCCTTGCGTCATGAGCGGCAAACCGGAATTGCGGCTGCGCCTGAAGGCCGACGGCCGCATTGTGGAAATTCTCCCCGATGGCACCGAGCGCGCGGTCGCCGCGCCGCTGCCCAACGCCCCGGAGCTTGCAAAGGCGCGCACCTCCGACGCCGCCTATGCGCGCGCCATCAGGGCCGCCACCCGGCTCACCCAGGCCGAGTTCGCCGCCCGCATCGGCGTGCCGCTCGAAACCGTACGCAATTGGGAGCAGGGCAAGCGCTCGCCGCGCGGGCCGGCGCGGGCGCTGCTGAAGGTGATCGAGACCGCACCTGCGCTTGCGTTCCAGGCGCTTTCGGGACGCGCATAGCCGCACCCCAAGACGGTCTGTTGGCACGGCGCCTTCGGCGCGGCATGCTCCGCGCCTATCGCCGGCGGGGAGGGCATTGATGGTTCCTGTGGTCGAGGCCAAAGGCGCGAGAATCCCGATCGTCGGGCTCGGAACCTGGGAGCTGCGCGGACGCGACTGCGCGCGGATCGTGGCGCAGGCTGTCGCGCTCGGCTACCGGCATTTCGACACGGCACAGATGTATGGCAACGAGCGCGAGGTCGGCGAGGGCGTGCGCAATTCCGGCGCGCGACGCGAGGACATTCTGGTCACGACCAAGGTGGCGCCAAGCAATCTCTCGCCCGGCGCGCTGGAGCGCTCGGTGAAGGAAAGCATCGCCGCGCTGCGCCTCGGCGAGATCGACCTTTTGCTGCTGCACTGGCCGAACAAGGAGGACGTGCCGCTCTCCGAAACGATCGGCGCGTTGTGCCGAATCAAGAAGCTCGGCTTTGCGAAGCATATCGGGGTGTCGAACTACACCGCCGCGCTGCTCGAGGAGGCGAACAAGCTCGCGACCGAGCCGCTGGTCTGCAACCAGTTCGAGGCGCATCCCTTTCTCGACCAGACGAAGGTGATCGCCGCCACCCGCAAGCATGGCATGGCGGTGGTTGCCTATTCGCCGATCGCGCGCGGGCAGGCGCGCGGCGACGAAGTGCTGACTCGGATCGGCAAGGTGCATGGCAAGTCCGCGGCGCAGGTCTCTCTGCGCTGGCTGGTGCAGCAGGGGATCGTTGTGATCCCGCGCACCGGCAGGATCGAGCGGCTGGCGGAGAATATCGACCTGTTCGATTTCGAATTGACGCCGGCCGAGATGAAGGAGATTGCAGGCCTCGCCCATCCCGCTGGCCGCATTGTCGACTGGGCCTGGTCGCCGCAATGGGATTGAACGTGTCGCCTGACACGGCCCTGGTTCTCTTCTCCGGCGGGCAGGATTCCACCGTGTGTCTCGGCTGGGCGCTGCAGCGTTTCGCGCGCGTCGAGACCGTGGGTTTCGATTACGGCCAGCGGCACAGGGTCGAGCTCGAGGTCCGGCCGCGCATTCTCGCCGAGATGAAATCGCTCGATGCCGGCTGGGCCGCCCGGCTCGGGAACGATCATGTCCTGCCGCTGCAGACACTCGGAGCCGTGTCGGAAACCGCGCTGACGCGCGATACGGAAATCGCGATGGCCGAACACGGCCTCCCGAACACTTTCGTGCCGGGCCGCAACCTCGTCTTCCTCGCCTTTGCCGGAGCGCTTGCCTACCGGCGCGGAGCTCGCCGCCTCGTCGCCGGCATGTGCGAGACCGACTATTCCGGCTATCCGGATTGCCGCGACGACACCATCAAGGCGATGCAGCTTGCCCTTTCGCTGGGCATGGACCGCCGCATCGTGATCGACACGCCGCTGATGTGGATCGACAAGGCCGGCACCTTCGCGCTGGCCGAGGACATCGGCGGAAAAAAATTTCTCGACATAGTCATCGCCGAGACCCATTCGTGTTATCTCGGCGACCGCTCGCGGCGCCACGACTGGGGTTATGGCTGCGGCGAGTGCCCGGCCTGCAGGCTGCGGGCGGAGGGCTATGCCAGGTTTGTGGGGCGGCGTGAGAAACGGGACTGACAAGAAAATGGAAAGCGACCAAAGACGTATTGTGGAAGGTTCGATCTTTTTTTTGCTGTTTTGCCTGACCGTGCCGATCGCCAACTGGATGATCGGCAATGTCGGCACCGTCTGCCCCGGCGAGGGGCGCGGCCCCTGCCTCATTCCGGTCGCGCCGGGATTGATGGCGCCTTCGGGCGTGCTGATGGTCGGCATCGCGCTCGTACTGCGCGATCTCGTGCAGCGCCGCCTCGGCGTGTGGGCGTCGGTTGCGGCGATCCTGATCGGAGCCGGCTTTTCCGGTCTGTTCGCGCCGATCGCGCTGGTGACGGCGTCGGCCGTGGCCTTCCTGCTCTCGGAATTCGCTGATCTTGCGGTCTATACCCCGCTTGCGCGGCGCCGGTTTCTGACGGCCGTGGTGGCATCGGGCGTGGTGGGCCTCGTGGTCGATTCCATCGTGTTTCTCTGGCTCGCCTTCGGCTCGCTGCAGTATCTGTCCGGCCAGGTGGTCGGGAAGGCCTTGATGGTCGTCCTGTCGATCCCCTTCATCATCTTTCTCCGTCGCCGCGACGAACGGCGCGGGCTCGTTCACGCCTGACCGTCCGTTTGCACGCGAGGAAATACCATGAGCACGCTCGAAACCCTGCAGCATGTCACGACCGGCACGATCACCACCATGCTGCTCAAGCGCGGGATCCGCCGCACCTGGATGCAGGGACCGATGCCGTTTTCGAGCGAGGGCCGGCGCGTCGTCGGGCCCGCCTTCACCTTGCGCTTCGTGCCGATGCGCGAGGATCTTGCGACGCCGGAAAGCTGGGGCAAGCCGATTTCCACGCGCGCGGCAATCGAGGCCATGCCGGAAGGCTGCGTCGTCGTTGCCGACGCGATGGGGGTGACAGGCGCCGGCATCTTTGGCGACATCCTGTGCATGCGCATGGTGAAGCGCGGGGTCAAGGCGCTGATCACCGACGGCGTGATGCGCGACAAATCGGGCGTGCTCGCAACCGGATTGCCGATCTGGTGCGCGGGCATGGCGGCACCGCCTTCCGTGGCGGGGCTCACTTTCGTGGGATGGGAGGAGCCGATCGGGTGCGGCGGCTGCGCCATCTTTCCGGGTGACATTATCGTCGCCGACGACGACGGCGCGGTGGTGATCCCGCAGAATCTCGTCGAGGAGATTGCGGGCGAGGGAGCCGAGCACGAGCGCTGGGAAGGCTGGGTCGTGAGCGAGGTGGAGAAAGGTGTGAAGCTGCCCGGCCTTTATCCGCCCGACGAGGCCGCCAAGAAGCGTTATGAAGAATGGAAGAAGCGCAATTGAGGCCGCGTCGGACCTCGCAATGAGACCGGCGGAGAATTCCGATCATGTCCTTCGGCCTCACGAAAATTCTTGGCTTCTTCGCGCTGCCGTCCAATTTCCTCATGCTGGTCGCGCTCCTCGGCGCGCTGCTGATGCTGACGCCGGCTGCGCGCTTCGGGCGCAGGATCGCCGTGTTCGGCATTCTGCTGCTTGCGATCTGCGGCTGGCTGCCGGTCGGCAATCTCCTGATGCTGCCGCTGGAACAGCGCTTTCCGAAATGGGACGGCGTGCGCGGTTCGCCCGACGGCATTGTGGTGCTGGGCGGCGCCATCGGCCCGGACATGTCGGAAGCTCACGGCGAGCCCTCGCTGAACGAATCGGCCGAACGCATGACCGTGATCGCAGACCTCGCGCGACGATATCCGCAGGCGCGCATCGTGTTCACCGGCGGGGCGGGGCGGCTTGCCGGCAAGGCCAGCGAGGCGGACTTCGCAATCGCCCTTTTCGAGAATTTCGGGATCGCACGCGAGCGCATCTATCTCGAGAGCGAGGCGCGCAACACGGCGGAGAACGCGTCCCTGACAAGGGCGCTGGTCGAGCCGAAATACGGCGAGCGCTGGCTGCTGGTCACCTCGGCTCACCACATGCCGCGATCGATCGGCTTGTTCCGGCAGGCCGGCTTTCCGGTCGAGGCCTATCCGGTCGACTGGCGCACGCGCGGACCGGAAGATCTCGCAGGACCGATGGGGTCGCTCGCTGCGGGGCTCGCGCGCACCGACGCGGCGATGCATGAATGGGCGGGGCTGCTCGTCTATTGGCTCATGGGCCGCACGCCCGATCTCTTCCCGCGGCCTTAGACATTCGTCGCGACGCATCAGGCGACGAATCCGCGGGGCATGCTAACCTCGCATCATGCTGTTCGCTCTTTCAAAGGCGCTCGCCTTTTTCACGCAGCCGTCGAACGTTCTGTTCCTCGTGGTTTTTGCCGGCATCGTCCTGATGGCGACGCGCCACGCCCGGGTTGGCCGCAGGATCGTCGTGGTCGGCGTGCTGGTGATGATGGCCCTGGGCCTCTCGCCGCTCGGTCCCTTCGCGGTGCTGACGCTGGAGGACCGCTTCCCGCCCTGGGACCCCTCACGCGGCGACCCTGAGGGGATCGTCGTGCTCGGGGGATCGATCAGCCCGGAAATTTCCGCCGCGCGCAACGAGGTATCGGTCGGCGCATCGGCGGAACGCCTCACGGTGATCCCGGAACTCGCGCGTCGCTATCCCAACGCAAAAATCGTCTTCACAGGCGGCAGCGCCAATCTGTTCGGCGGCGAGCGCGAAGCCGACTATGCCGACAGGCTGCTTGCGACATTCGGCCTGCCGCCGGGCCGTGTGATCGTCGAGCGCGATGCGCGCAACACCGTGGAGAACGCCGAACTGACCAAGGCTCTTGTCAAGCCCAAGTCGGGCGAGCGCTGGCTGCTGATCACCTCGTCGTGGCACATGCCCCGTGCAGTCGGGGTGTTTCGCAAGGCCGGGTTCGATATCGAACCCTATCCGGTCGACTGGATTTCGACCGGCAAGGACACCTGGCTGCGCTTTCCGGGTTCGTTCGTCGGAGGGCTGCGTGCCATCGACGAGGCCGCACACGAATGGATCGGGCTCACGGTTTACTGGCTGACGGGGCGCTCGTCGGAGCTCTTTCCTGGGCCGAAGGCTGCCGCCGGCTGCGATACAGTGCGGCAGGATGGCTGCCGGAAATAGCCTCGCGGTCAATCCTGCCGCGGGAGCCCCAGCCTGTAGACGCCCTTGAAATTGTGCGGGTCGGCCGGCTTGCCCTTGCGATAGATGACAATGCGACCGGCTTCGGCGAGCGCCACGGCCGCGCGCCGCACGGGCTGCATCAGCGGTCCCCACCCGTCCGGATGCGGGCCGCCGAGCAGCCGCGCGGCCTCCGCCGGATCGACCATTCTTTCGGGGCCGCGTTCGGCGGCGAGGCGCAGGATGGTTGCCTCGATATCGGAGGAATCGACGGACATTCAGCCGACATGTGCCGCGCGGCGGGCAAACTTGTCCAGTTCGTTTACCGAAAATTTACCAAAACGGATTCCAATCGCTCCGCGAGTCTCGCAAAGAGGGGGCCGATGCTCGACATTCAATCGCGCTTGTCCATTCCCGAGGCACCGGACATGCCCGAAGCCGATACCAGACTTGCACGATTCGAATCCGTGCTGCTCGCGCTGGCAGGGCTGATCACGATCGGCGTCACCACGGCTTTGTGGGTGCTGGTCGCGCTCGTCTGACTACAGATCGAGTGCGCGGCGCGAATCCGAGGCGAATTGCCGACGCCACATCACGGCCACGACGGCGCTCGTGGTCGCAATGAACAATAGCGGCCCGATGAACCATCCGAGATAGCCGAGCGCGAAGAAGAACGCGCGCTGACCGCGGTTGAAATTCCGTCCGGCGCTGGTGAACAAGGCGGCCGCGCGTGCGGCCTGCGACTTCGCTTCCGGCGTGTCGCGCTCTTCTCGCGGCGGCATCGCCCCGAACATGATCGCGACATAGTTGAACAGGCGATAGGCCCAAGCGAACTTGAAAAAGGCATAGACGAAGATCACGACAAGGCCGATCGCCTTGATCTCCCAGAGCGCCCGCGATTTCTCGATCGCGAAGGGAAGGGCGACGACGACCGCATGAAGATCATCGCTTGCGCGCAATAGCGTCAGCGCGCCGCCGATGGCGAGCAACGAGGTCGAGGCGAAGAAGGCCGTCCCGTTCTGCAGCGATCCCATGATCTGGGTGTCGACGATCCGCACCTCGCGATTGAGCATCTCGGCAATCCAGCGGTCGCGATAGCCGTTCATGCGCGCATTCAGCGCGTCATGGCCATGCCTGCTGAACTCAAGCGCGCAATGATAGGCGAGCCATGCGCCGACGAAAAACACAATGGCGATGACGTCGACAATCGAGAACAGCATGCGCGGACGCTCCGCAGCCATGATGCCTGCGCCGCAAATCGTCGCAAGCGCTGCAATCGAGGGTTGTGTACATTTGCCCGAATCTGGTATACGACTAAAGTCGTAGAAAGGCCTGCGCAGGCCGTTTCTAGCAGGGTCAGCAACCCCTGCCGGTTCCGTCCTCCGCAGTCACGATGGAGGTTGAGATGGCAACACGGACCGAAGATCGCCGCGACATGGAGGCGCCACAGGAATCGATGCTCTCCACTGTCATCTGGACCGGAGGTGCATTGCTGGTTGTGGCCATCGTCGCGCTCTACACGATGCTGTAGCCAGGATCGCCGGCGTGCGTGCGATTGAAGCGGCGCAATTCTGCGCCGCTTTTTTTTGGGGAGCCTCGCGCTTGACCCGGCGGGCAACGATTTGGACATTGCGGCAGGAGAAAAGGCATGCCGCAAAAGATCACGCTCTCGGTCCGCTCGCTGGTCGAGGCGGCCGAAAAGGAAATCGAGACGCTGACGGTCGGGGAGGCGCTGGCTCTGCATGGCCGGGACGACGTGACCTTTGTCGATATTCGCGACATCCGCGAATTGCAGCGCGACGGACGCATACCGGGTGCCTTTCACTGTCCGCGCGGCATGCTGGAATTCTGGATCGATCCGGAAAGCCCGTATCACAAGGAGGTCTTCGCTCAGGACAAGAAATTCCTTTTCTTCTGCGGTGGAGGCTGGCGCTCCGCGCTGGCCGCCCAGATCGCCCAGCGCATGGGCCTGACGCCCGTGGCGCATATCAGGGGCGGCTTCGGGGAATGGAAGAAGCAGGGTGGGGTGGTGGATTTGCCCGAGCCCGCCAAGGCCGCGAGCTGAAACTCCTGCCGTTGCGCCGCCATTCCAATCCTTGATCGGCGGGATCAAGAGAATTCGCTTGCGCTGGCAAACGGCTCCGTCAAACGCTCGATGCAGCATGGGGAACTTGCATGGGCATGAAGCTTATTGTCGGGAACAAGAATTATTCCTCCTGGTCGATGCGGCCCTGGATCGCGATGCGGGTATTCGGGATCGATTTCACCGACGAGGTGATCCCGCTCTACCAGCCGGGCAGCCGCGAAAAAATCCTCGCGCATAGCCCGAGCGGCAAGGTACCCTGCCTGATCGACGGCGACATTGCGGTGTGGGAGACGCTTGCGATCCTGGATTACCTCGCCGACAAGTTTCCGAATCTTCCCCTCTGGCCGAAGGACATGAAGGCGCGCGCAATGGCGCGGGCCATATCGTCCGAGATGCATGCCGGCTTCGCTCCGTTGCGCAACCATCTGCCCATGAACATGCGGCGCGATCCGAAAAGGCCGCGCGATCTCACGCCCGACGTCGAGGCCAATGTCGAGCGCATCGACGCAATCTGGTCGGGAGCGCGAGCGCAATTCGGCAAGGACGGGCCTTTCCTGTTCGGCGCCTTCACCAATGCCGATGCCATGTATGCGCCGGTGGTCTCCCGCTTCGCGAGCTACAATATCAAGGTCGGCGAGCCGTCCCGCCGCTACATGGATGCCGTCATGGCGCTGCCGGCCTGGAAGGAATGGGAGGTTGCCGGCCTTGCCGAACCCTGGATCATGCAGAACAACGAGGTCTGATCCTAAGGCGGACTATGGGGTTCGGGGAGCGGCGATCGCACCAGCCAGGTGACCGAGGCAAAGGCGCCCGCCCATGACCCGATCGCAGCGAAGGCGACGTAGATCGGATTTTCGGTGTAGCTGATCACCGCGAAGGCGGAGAGCATGTACCAGACCGAACTCCAGTTTGCCGCGCGGATGCGTTGGCGAGCCCCGACCGCCGCGTTGAAGAAGACATAGGCGGCGTCGGTCGCCGCGGTCGAGGCGAGCACTCCAAGCGCGAGCAGCGGGTTGACATTGGTGAATGCGGCCTTGCCGAATTCGATCGCCTGGACGGCGAGCATTCGCATCTCCCTGTGTGGTCCGTAGCCGGGACCGTCTCCATAGCCCGGAGCGTGCGCCGCGGGAACCTGCCGCCGGATCGGGCGTTCTCTTCAGGTTCCTGCATCGGGGAGGTTCCGCCATTCGCCAGCGTCAGCAGCGAACGTCGATCTTGAAGCCGGGCCGCAACGTCTGGCGGATCGAGCGCGTCCAGCGCGCCGCCGTCCTGATCGACGCGGCCGCGACATTTCGTGCAGTGCGCGAGGCGATGGCGCAGGCTCAGCATTCGATCTTCATCCTTGGCTGGGACATCCACAGCCGGACACGACTGGTCGGCGAAAGCGGCACGGCGGATGACGGCCTGCCGGACACGCTGGTCGAGTTCCTGTCGGCTCTGGTGGCCCGGAAGCCTGACCTCGTTGTGCATTTGTTGCTCTGGGACTTTTCGGTGCTCTATGCGCTCGAACGCGAATTCCTTCCGGACATGTCGCTCAACTGGAGCACGCCGGACCAGGTCCGTTTCTGTCTCGACAAGCGGGCTCCGCTCGGCTGCTCGCATCATCAGAAAATCGTCATCGTGGACGATGCCGTTGCATTCTCCGGCGGGCTCGACCTGACCGTTCGCCGCTGGGATACGCCGGAGCATCGCCTGCAGAATCCCCTGCGGGTCGATCACGCGGGCGAGCCCTATCGTCCGTTTCACGACGTGCAGGCCGTGGTGGACGGCGATGCCGCCCGCGCGCTGTCGGAGCTTGCGCGTGAGCGCTGGCGGCAGGCGGCCTGCGCCGAGGCGCCCGCCTTGCGCCCCGGAAGCGATCCCTGGCCGCAAAGCGTGGTGCCAGATTTTCATGACGTCGATATCGGAATCGCCCGAACGCTGCCCTGCTACGAGGGCAGCAAGGACATCCGCGAGGTCGAGAAGCTGTTTCACGATTCGATCGACGCGGCCGAGAATGCGATCTACATCGAGAACCAGTTTCTGACAGTCCGGCTGATCGCGGAGCGGATCGCGCGCCGCATGAAGCGCAAGCGCAAGCTCGAAACCGTTGCCGTCGCGCCGTCGACCCATTCATCCTGGATCGAATCGCAGACCATGCGCAACGGGCGCATCCGCTTCCGCAATGCCATCCGGGATGCCGGTGTGGCCGATCGCTTTCGCCTCGTCTATCCCGAGGTGGCGGAGGGCGATGACAAGACGGACACCATGATTCATTCGAAGGTCATGGTGATTGACGACCGCCTCTTGCGCGTCGGTTCCGCCAATCTCAATCATCGCTCGATGGGGGCAGACACCGAGTGCGATCTCGTGATCGAGGCAAGGCGCGAGAAGGACCGAGCGGCGATCCGGCGCATCCGCGACAAGCTGCTCGGAGAGCATTGCGGCTCGTCGGCCCAGGATGTCGCGGAACTGCTGGAGGACAGCGGGTCGCTCGTCGCGATCGCCGACACGCTCTGCAACAACGGCCATTGCCTGCGCGCCATCGACGATGGAGAACTCGCCCCCGACGCGGCGCAGGAGGATATCGTCGAGGAGCTTGCGGACCCCTACCGGCCGCTGAACGGTCAGACGCTTCTGCACAAGGCACGCGCGCGCATTGCGGTGATGGTGGATACGAGGGTTGCGGTCCTTGCCGGCGTCGCCTGCCTTGCGGGGCTTCTCGCTTGTGCATGGGCCTGGACGCCGCTTTCCGAATTTGCCCGGATCGAAACGGTGCGCGGAATCGCCGCCGGCTTTTCCGATCATCCCTGGGCGGCGCCGGCGCTGGTGCTCGGCGCGTTTGTGGTCGGGGGCTTGATCGCCTTTCCAGTCACGATCATGATCGCAGCAACCGCGGCCGCGTTCGGACCGGTTTATGGCTTGGCCTATGCAGCGCTCGGCGCAATGGCCAGCGCGCTCTTGACCTACGGCCTCGGCATCTGGCTCGGGCGGGATTCGTTGCGCCACGTCATGCGCGGGCGATCCGCTCGCATGCTCGATCGCATCCGACGGCAAGGTGTCCTGGCCGTCGCCGCCACCCGGCTGATCCCGGTCGCACCCTTTACAATGGTCAATCTTGCCGCCGGCGCTGCTGAAATCCGTCTGTTCGATTTCGCTGTGGGCACTCTGCTGGGGCTGGCGCCGGGTCTCATCCTCCTGTCGGCCCTGGGATCGCAGGCGGTGCGGCTGCTGACCCAGCCGAGCGCCCCGGAAATCGCGGCATTGGCGGGAATCGTAGCGCTCTGGCTGGCCGCTTCGTTCGGCCTGCAGCGGCTTGTCACCAAGTTCGTCCGGGCCGCCTGACATGCGGATGCCAGGCCGGCGTGCGGCGATCCGGGTCATGACCTGGAATATCCACGGCGCGGTCGGGCGCAATCCGCGCTTCGACCTTCAACGGGTGATCGAACTGATCCTGCGCGCCGACCCCGACATCGTTGCGCTGCAGGAAGTGGATTCCCGTCGCGCGCCGCCCGGCGAGGACCCTTTCGAAATCCTGCAGCGGGAGCTCGGCAGTCACGGCGTCGGCGCCAAGTCGATCGTTGCCGAGGACGGCGAATACGGGCAGACCCTGGTCAGCCGCTGGCCCATGCACGGCACCCGCACGCACGACATCTCGTATGGCGAATGCGAGCCGCGCTGCGCCATCGAGACGAATGTCTTGACGCCGGACGGGGATCTGCGCGTGATCGCGACCCATCTGGGACTGTCGATTCACGAGCGCCGCAGCCAGACGCGCGCCTTGCTCGGCATGGTGGCGGAGGAGGGGGCGACGGTGCTCCTCGGCGACTTCAATGACTGGTTCTGGCCGGGCTCGGTGCGTTCCGTGCTCGCGCGCGCGCTGCCGGGCCGCTCTCGCCATCGGACCTTTCCATCCTGGTGTCCGATCCTGCGGCTCGACCGAATCTATTGCTGCCCGGAGGCTCTCCTCGAACAGACCTGGACAGACAGTCAGGCGCGGCATGTCTCGGACCACCTGCCGGTGGTGGGCGACATCCGCATCGCGGCGGGCGCCAGCGCAAAAAGAAAACCCGGCCGTCTGGCCGGGCTTCCCGTCTCGCGCGCCCGGGAGTACATCCGTCCTCGGTCGCGCCTGAAAGAAGCTATCAGGACAACATGACAACGACGTGACTCCGGCCTTCGTTCCGGAAAGGCAGCCGATTATCTCGTGACGGGAATTGTTAACGAAAAGATGAGGGCGGCCCGAAAGCCGCCCCCATTGCCTCCTCATGACTGCAGGATCAGGCCGGCATCACGTAAACGATCTCGTAGCTCGACGGCTCGATGATCACGATCTGGCCACCGACCAGAATGAAGTAATAGCCGCGCCATTGCGGATAGACCTCGACGACCGTTGTCGGGACCGGTTGCCAATAGGTCACAATCTGCTCGCGCGGAACGCGAGTGCCGACGCTGATATTGAAGTTGACGTTGGTGACCGGCTTCGCCTGCTGCTTGATCGTGGTCGTGATCCTGGTCTTCTGCTCTCCGGTGAGATTCACCTGCGAGCGCGAACCGGCCGCGCCCTGGCCGGTGGTCCGGTTCGAGTCCGACTTTGTGTCGGCGCCGCTGCGCTGGTTTGCCTTCGTATCGGAGCCGTCGCGCTGGTTGTCCGACGAACGTGCCTTCGGGCCCGGCTTATCGTCCGCGCCCGCGCGCGGTTTGTCTGCATCGCGGCCGACCTGTCCGGTCGTGCGGTCCGCGGGAGCCTCGGCGCCCTTGGCCTTGCTGTCGGACTTGATCTCGGCGCCGGCCTTGGCGTCCGCGCCGCCCTTCACATCCACGCTCTGGCCGGTCGTTCCCGGCGAAGGCGCGATCTTCTCGGCCGGAGCGTTGCGCTGCGGCGCAGGCGCCGATTGCGGAGCCGGTGTCGTCTGCGGACCCGCAGGTGAAGGATCGCGGCCCTGGGCGCTGGCGAGACCGCTTGCGGCCACCAGCGCAGCAGCTGCTGCTACCGTTGCGAGTAATGTCGATTTCATTGTTGCTCTCCTCTGTTCCCGCCGCGCTCTTGCGCCCCCTTTCACAAACGTGGACAAGGCAAGCGCGTTCCGGGAACTCGCGGTGCGTGCAGTGCGAAAATTCTGAGTGTCCATTCAGGTTGGAAAACGCAAGGCGGGAGCGAAGTCGCTCCCGCCCGCTTGAAGATGAGATCGGCGCGGGATCAGTTCCCGACATTCTTGCTCGGGTTGCCGGGCTTGGCGGCAGCCGGGTCGTTATTGGTCGACGTAGCGCCCTTGGCCGCTTCCGACTTTGCAGGACCGGTGCCGGTGGTCGACTTCATGTTGTCGCTCGAGTTGGTCTTGCCGGATGTGACGGGCGGCGACGGCTGGTCGGGGCGCGGCGCCATGTTGTTGGTCTGCGCGAGCGCCGGTCCGGCTGCCACAGCCAGCACAGCGGTGGCGAGAACAAGCTTCTTCATCTGCTTCTCCTGCTTTCGAATGTGACGTCAACGTGGCCCGTTGACGAACGTTCCGCGTATCGCGCACGGACAAGACGCTTCCGAAGTTCCCCCGCAGGCGTCATAGTGTTTCGAATCGGGAAGGGAGGAGCCCTTGGCGCAGCTTGCAACGACGATCGATTCCCAGACCGCGGAAGCCCGCGCCAACGCCACGCAATGGCAGTTGCTGATCGACGAGCTGAAGGCGCGCCGCGCGGAGGCCGCGCTCGGCGGCTCGGAGACCTCGCGCAAGCGCCACACCGCGCGCGGCAAGCTCTTGCCGCGCGAGCGCGTGATGCGGCTGATCGATCCCGGCTCGCCCTTTCTCGAAATGTCGCCGCTCGCCGCCTATGGCATGTATGACGACGCCATTCACGCCGCCGGCATCATCACCGGAATCGGCCGCGTCGAGGGCCGCGAATGCGTGATCGTCGCCAACGATGCGACGATCAAGGGCGGTACCTATTATCCGATGACGGTCAAGAAGCACGTCCGCGCGCAGGAGATCGCGCGCGAGAACAATCTGCCCTGCATTTATCTCGTCGATTCCGGCGGCGCCAACCTGCCGCAATGGCCGGAGGTGTTTCCCGACCGCGATCATTTCGGCCGCATCTTTTACAACCAGGCCACCCTGTCGGCGCAGGGCATTCCGCAGATCGCCTCGGTGATGGGCTCCTGCACGGCGGGCGGTGCGTACGTTCCGGCGATGGCGGACGAGACCATCATCGTGAAGAACCAGGGCACGATCTTCCTCGGCGGGCCGCCGCTGGTGAAGGCGGCGACCGGGGAGGTGGTGTCGGCGGAGGACTTGGGCGGCGCCGACGTTCACGCGCGCAAGTCGGGGGTGGCCGACCATTATGCGTCGGACGACAATCATGCGCTCGCGATCGTGCGCCGCATCGTCGCCAACCTGAACCGCCGCAAGGCGCCCGATATCGAGCTGATCGACCCGCGCGAGCCGAAATATTCCGCCGACGACCTCACCGGCATCGTGCCGGTGGACCTCAAGAAGCAATACGACGTGCGCGAGATCATCGCGCGCATCGTGGATGCCTCGGAATTCGACGAGTTCAAGAAGCTCTACGGCCCGACCATCGTCACCGGCTTCGCGCATCTCTACGGCATGCCGGTCGGCATCGTCGGCAACAACGGCATTCTCTATTCGGAGAGCGCGCTCAAGGCCGCGCATTTCATCGAGCTGTGCTGCCAGCGCCGCATTCCGCTGCTGTTCCTGCAGAACATCGTCGGCTTCATGGTCGGGCGCGACTACGAGGCCGGCGGCATCGCCAAGGACGGCGCCAAGATGGTGACGGCGGTCGCCTGCGCGCGCGTGCCGAAGATCACGCTGATCGTCGGTGGCTCCTATGGCGCAGGCAATTACGGCATGTGCGGGCGCGCTTATTCGCCCCGCTTCCTGTTCACCTGGCCGAATGCGCGCATCTCGGTGATGGGCGGCGAGCAGGCGGCGAGCGTGCTCGCGACCGTGCGTCGCGACAATATCGAGGCGGCGGGAAAGACCTGGTCGGAGGTGGAGGAGGCGGAATTCAAGCAGCCGATCCTCGACGCCTATGAGCGCGAGGGCAGCCCGTACTATGCGACCGCGCGGCTGTGGGACGACGGGATCATCTTGCCGTCAGAGACGCGGCGCGTGCTGGGGCTCGCCTTCGCCGCGACGCTGAACGCGAAGGTGGAGGAGACGCGGTTCGGGGTGTTCAGGATGTGAGGGGCATCCTTCCTAGTTACTATCCCATCTGCCGCCGCGTCGCATAAGATAATTGTCAAATACGTGAAGGTGGAATGCTTCCCTAAGTCTCTTGTCATTTTGCACCGTTGACGATGGGTATTGTTCCCGGCATGCAGATTCGATTCTTCCTTCAAATTGCTTTAGCGCGCTCCTGACAAGTTGGAGATAGTCGCTATACATCTCCGCGCTCGCTCGCTGGCCACGATGAACTTCCTTGATGCCTCGGCGTGCGAATCTGTCCAACGCTATGAATCTGGTGGGCGCCAAAAATGCTGCAATCTTTGAAGTCGCAGAGATAAGTGATTTTGTGTTCACGGCTTCCAAATCGCTTCAAGAGCTTGGCTTGTTGCTCCAATTGCCGCCCAGATTCGTCTTGCAGCGCTTGCAAAAATGATGATCTCAGCAAGTGTATCCGGAGTGCGTCACTTTGGTTGCTCTTGATCGTGCGAATCAGAAAGTAGGCGGCGAGGAATGTGAAGGAGGTATCCGGGTTCTGAAGCAACTCGTTTTTGGTTGGGTCTTTGTTTTCGTATACTCTTTGCCAATTCAGCCAATTGTTTCGTGCATGGTGGACATCATCTGGAAGCACATTGGGATCAGTGGACGGTTTGCGTTGTCTTGGTTTACTCATATCTTCCTTCGCGCTTTCTCCGGCAGCTTCGCCGCCTTCCGCAATGCGGCGTTGATGCGGCTCTGCCAGCCTGGCCCGCCCTTGCGGAAATGCGCGAGCACCCAAAGAAAGACAGCCCATGTCCACCGAAACGCAGGTCGCCGCGCATTACGGACGCACGAGACTCATCGAAGCGATCGACGCGGCGCTGGTGAAAGCCGGCAAGGACCCGCAAAAGCTGTCGCCCGAGGACCTCGCGCCGGTCGACGAATTCCATATCCGCGGGCGGGCGGCGACGGCCGAACTCGGCGCGCATCTGAACCTGCGCGCCGGCGACAAGCTGCTCGATGTCGGCAGCGGGCTCGGCGGGCCCTCGCGCCAGCTTGCCGTGACTTACGGCTGCGACGTGACCGGCATCGACCTCACCGGCGAATATTGCGCGGTCGCGAATGAACTGGCGCGCCGGCTCGGGCTTGCGGGTCGTGTCCGCTACCGGCAGGGCAGCGCGCTCGCCATGCCGTTCGGGGATGCGGCCTTCGATGCCGCAATGACCCAGCATGTCGCCATGAACATCGCCGACAAGGCGGGACTCTATCGCGAAGTCCGCCGCGTGCTGAGAGCCGGCGGGCGCTTCGGCATCTACGATCTGCTGCAGGGCGAGGGCGGGACCGTGCATTTTCCGGTGCCGTGGGCGCGCGACGCCTCGACCAGCTTTCTGGCGACGCCGGAGGAGATGCGGCTATTCCTGCACGGCGCGGGATTCGAAATCACGAGCTGGATCGATTCCAGCGAGATCGGCCGGGAATGGTTCAGGGCCGTGAGCGCGCGCATCGCGGAGAAGGGGCAGCCGGTCCTCGGCTTTCATCTCCTGATGGGCGAGGATTTCGCGGAGATGGCGAGAAACCAGATGCGAAACCTGATGGAGGACCGCGTCCGCCCGACCGAGATCGTCTGCGTCGCGATTTGACACATTAGGCGGTGCCGTTCCGTGCTCGCATGCTACGCCCCGCAATATCAGGCCCATGTCCTCGATCATATTGTCGCAAGATTTGTCGGGCACGTTATGCCTGTCCACCTGCCATCGCAGTCCCATTCGCGCGAGGCTCGCCCATGCTCCGCAAAATCCTGATCGGTCTCGGCGCGCTTGTCATTCTGCTCGCTGTCTTTGCCGCCGTCGTTGCGCTGCAGCCCTCCGAATACCGCGTCGAGCGCAGCACGATGATCGCGGCGCCGGTCGAGACCGTGTTCGCGCAGGTCAACGACTTCCACAAATGGGAGGCGTGGTCGCCCTGGGCGAAGCGCGATCCCAACGCGAAGACAAGCTTTCACGGCGCGGCGTCGGGGCAGGGTGCAAAACTCTCCTGGTCAGGCAACGATCAGGTCGGCGCCGGCACCATGACGCTGATCGAAAGCATACCTGCGCGGTTGATCAAGATCGACGTCGCGTTCACCCGGCCGTTTGAGGGCTCGACTATCTCGGAATTCGCCTTCCGCCCGCAGGGCAGTGCGACCGCCGTGACCTGGGCGAGCTATGGCGAGCAGAATTTCATCGGCAAGGCAATCTGCCTGTTCGTCAGCATGGATCGGGTGCTGGGCGGCGACCTGGAGCAGGGGCTTGCGCAACTGAAGGCGGTCGCAGAGACGGCACCGAAATAGCCAGATCCTGCAAGTCGGGACCATTGCGCGGGACGCGGTGCTCGCCATCTAATGTAGATGGAGGTCAACCCTTCAACCGGGGCCGGGGCAACACGGCAAAGGAGGAGAGCATGTTCCGCGTCTATAGCGGGCCTGTGGGCGCCGCAATGGGTCCGATGGACAAGAGCAAATTCCTGCACAAGCAGTTCGACAGCCTCGACGAGGCGCTGAACTGGGCGCATCACATCAGGGACACCGGCCGCACGGCCCTGCTGATAGAGGGCGACGACGGCACCCGCATCGACAAGCGCCAGCTGGCCAAGGCGCTGCATCACCGCGGCAGCGAGCATGTCCGCCCCAGCCATCGAGAGGCTATCCGTTTCAGATTGTCCGCCGTGCCGCGATGGTGCGGCGGACAATCCGTTCTCTCTACGTCCGCTCCAGTCACTCAATCCGATCGTTTCTCCAGCGAGCGCAGCTCATGGCATCTCCCGCATATCGTAACGCGCTCATCGTCGGCGCCGGCGCGGGGCTGAGTGCCTCGCTCGCGCGGCTGCTTTCGCGCGAGGGAATGAAAATCTCGCTCGCCGCACGCGACCCATCCGATCTCGCGGCGCTGGCGGAGGAAACAGGCGCTGCCGTTCATGCCTGCGACGCCAGCGACCGCGCGCAGGTGACCAAGCTGTTTGCGGACATCGACAGGGCAGGCGTCACGCCCGACGCCGTGATCTACAACGCGAGCCGCCGCGCCCGCGGGCCGTTTGTGGAGCTCGACCCCGACGAGGTGCGGCAGGCGATCGAGGTGTCGGCCTATGGCGGCTTCCTGGTCGCGCAGGAAGCGGCGAAGCGCATGCTGCCGGAGCGCCACGGCGCGATCCTCCTCACCGGCGCTTCGGCCAGCGTGAAGGGTTATGCCCAGTCCGCGCCCTTCGCGATGGGAAAATTTGCGCTGCGCGGGCTCGCGCAAAGCATGGCACGCGAATTGTCTCCGCAGGGCATACACGTGGCTCATGTGGTGATCGACGGCGGCATCCGCAGCGCACGCCGCGCGGAACCCGCCGATGCGCCCGATTCGCTGCTCGATCCGGATGCGATCGCCGAAACCTATCTCCACCTCCTGCGGCAGCCGCGCAACGCCTGGACCTGGGAAATCGAAGTCCGCCCCTGGGTGGAGAGGTTCTGAGCGGGGCTCAGCTTTCCCTGCTGAGACTTCGGATGAGGTCGTTCACGTCAAATCTTGCGCCGCAGATATGCCGAATCGGCAAGCGCTCAGAACTCGACGACCTTGCCGTCCTCGGCCGTCCCGAATTCCACGTCCTGAAGCCGGCCCAGCATGTCGTCGCTCATATGGGTGAGGATCACGCGCCTGGCGCCGATGTCGGGCAGCTTGCCGCGCAGCGTGGCGAGCGACATATGCGACTTGCGCGGCTTGTCGTAGGTGTAGCATTCGCACACGAAAAGGTCCGCGCCGCGCGCTGCCTCGATCAGCGAGTCGGTCCATTCGGTGTCGCCGGAATAGCAGAAGGTCCGGCCTTCCGCCTCGATGCGATAGGCGAGGCACGGCCCGGCACGGTCGTCGTGGCGGACGCGGAACGGCGTGACGATCATGTTGCCGAGTTCGCTGGCTCGGCCGATCTCCACCTCGAAGAGATCGAGCATGAAGGGCAGGGTGCGCTCGCCCGGAAACGCCACCGCGCTGGCGCGCTCGTACCAGCCGGGCAATCCGGGCGGTCCCGCAACAACCAGCGGGCGGGTGCGCCTGACGTTGAATTGTGCGTCCAGGATGAAGAACGGCACGCCTCCGAAATGATCGGCATGGAAATGCGTCAGCAGGACGAGGTCGATGGCCCCGCGGTCGATGCCGGCCTGGCGCATCGCGACGAGCGAGGAGGCGCCGCAATCGATGAGGACGTTGGTGCGTGCGCCGGTCAGGTGGAGGCAGGTGTTGAACCGCCCGCCGGAGCCGAAGGCGTCGCCGGAGCCGAGAAACTGAAGCTTCATCGGTTCCGTCTCAGGGAAGCCTGACAATCACGTTGCCGATCATCTTGCCGCTTTCGACCGACTCGTGCGCCGCGACGATATCGGCGAGCGGAAACGTCGCGGCGATGCTGTTCACGAGTTTTCCGGCGGCCAGCATCGTGTTGATTTCCGCAATGGTGCGCTCGCGCTCGGCCGCCGACAATTCGTAGACCAGCATGAAGGCGAGCGTGATCGAATTGACGAGGCAGAAGGAGGACGGCAGTTCGGCCTGCGGTCCGGTGCCGTAGACGACGACGCGGCCCTTGGGTCGTACCGTGACGGGAATGAGTTTCGCGTTGGCGGTGAGGTCTATTTCCAGCACGGCATCGACGCCCGTCTTGTCGGTCAGCGCGGCGATCCTTTCGCCGACATCCTCTGAGCGGTAGTTGATGGCATGGTCCGCGCCGAGACCCTCCACCAGCGCGGCCTTCTCGTCGGACGAAACGGTCGTGATGACGCGCGCTCCGCGCGCCTTGGCGAACTGGATGGCGTATTGCGAGACCGCACCCGCGCCGCCGGCGACCAGCAGGGTCTTGCCGGGTCCGGCCTGCGCCAATGTGACGGCATGCGAGGCCGTCATCGCCGGAATGCCGAGACAGGCGCCGTCCGCGAAGCTCGCGCTCTTGGGCAGTGGCACCGCCTGCGGCGCCGGCACGACGATGTATTCGGCTGCCGTGCCGAACGGGCGTTTCCATTGTCCGTTCCACAGCCACACGCGCTCGCCGACGCGGCCAGCGGCGACGCCCTCTCCGACAAGGTCGATTTCGCCCGCCCCGTCGCTGTGCGGAATCACGCGCGGAAAGGCGATCTTGCGCGCGAGGCCCATGCGGCTCTTGACGTCGGAGGGATTGACGCCGGAGGTCGCAAGCCGCACGCGCACTTCGCCGGGACCGGGCTTCGGCGTCTCGACGTCGCCCACATGCAGCACATCGCGTGCCGGACCGTTCTTCTCATAAAAGGCGGCGCGCATCCCGGTCTCCGATGTCATCGTTCCGAACACTGTCCATGCCAAAGCCGGTGCGATCTTGCAAACCTGCCATCCGATCCATCTGCCTCAGCGATGGAGGCAAATGGGTCATGGATGAGACGCAGTCTTCCAGGCAATCCCGGTGTCGGGCGGTGTGCGATGCTGCCGATCGGCGCAGCAATCGCCGGCTCGATAGCGGAGCAGGTGACCGCTCGCGGAAGTTTGCGGTGGTCCTGCCCGCTGCGACCATCGGCGCCTTCGTCATCTGCGGCGTCGCTTCCGATGCCCGCCGCATTGATGGAAGCCGCCATAGCGCGGCCGCAATCCCGACATGGTCCTGCAAGCCTCTCGCGTTGCGGGAAACCCCTTTAAGGCTATGATATTTAATGGATTTTTTGGATCGTTCCCGCTGCAATTTTTTCCCCATTCGGGGAAGGCGGTGCTATAATGACTTAAATAAAAAGATTTGCAGGGGCGGCGCGGCCCGGCTCAGCCCGGGTTGGTTGAGTGGAGAGTAATCGTGTTGAAATCTCACAAATACACAATTGGCCAGACGGTCCGCTATATCGCCGGACCGCTGAGCCGGGTCACGGCGAACGGAACCTTCAAGATTGTCCGGCTGTTGCCGCTTGAGGGGGACGAGCACCAGTATCGGATCAAGAGCATCGACGAGGCTTTCGAACGAGTGGCGAAGGAAAGCCAGCTCGACCGTCACCGCTGATCCGGGCCGGCTCTCTCCTTCAGGACCGATCGACGCGGGAGCGCAGCTCGCTCCAGCCTTCCCTTGCGCGCGACTTGAGCGTGGCCCAGTTCGCCTCGACGACGTCCCAGTTCACCAATGAGCGGTGCGCGGCAGCGGACGGGCCGGCAGCGACCTGCGACGTGGGGGCCGAATCGACGAGATAGGCGATGCCCACCGTCAGAACGGAACCGAGTATCATTCCGACCAACACCCGCATTGAAATGCTTCCTTTTTCGCCGGCAAGCAAACGTGTGCGACCGGCTTTGGTTCCCACGCTCCTGAGTTTTTGAATCGCCGCGCGTCGCTCGGGCGCTATCATGCGGGTCGCCGCTCACCGTCAGGGGAGAAAGTCATGCCGATCTACATCACCCAGGGCCGCTATACGCGCGAAGCCATCAAGGGCATGATCGTCAAGCCGGAAGACCGCGCCGACGCGGTCTCGCGGCTGCTCTCCAAAGCCGGCGGCCGGCTGATCAACTATTATCTGACCTTCGGGGAATTCGACTTCCTGGTCATTGCCGAAGCGCCGAGCGAAACGCAGATGGCCGCGGTGCTGCTGGCGGCGGGAAGCGGAGGGGGCGTGACGGGCTTGCGGACCACGCTCGCGATGACGTCCGTCGAGGCCAAGGGCGCCTTTGCCGCCGCGAGCGATCTCGTGCCGTCTTTCCGGTCGGCAGGGGGGACCTGAGGCCACCAGCAGGCCCATGCAGGCCCCTTGTGCCGTGATTACGCCCGCTTTACGCAGTGCATTGGCCGCCTGTGAAAGGTAATCGATGGCAGGGCTCAATTCGGCCAGTGACACACTCGCGATCCCCATCTGGGTCGCATTCATGCTGGCTGCGCTGGTGGCGGGTCTGTGCGTGGTCGCGACCATGCGCGGCGGCACGCGCCGCACTGTCATGGCGGTGCTGAATTATTCCTTCTTTGCGCTCGCGCTGCTGCTGGCCTGGACCTGGTTCGAGCGCGTGACGTGGCGCGATCGTGCCGACGAGCGGCGGGCGCTGGAAGCGCGCATGACCGAGCTGATGGCGCGCGCCCTGGCGCCGGGCACTCCGCTGGCTTGCCTCGACGCGACCGCGGGCGACACCGTCGAGGATGCCTGCGAACGCGCGCTGTTCGCGAGCCCCGAAATCGTGGCCGCGGCCGTGTCGTATTCGAGCGCCCGGCTGTCGCTGCTGGCGGACGCGATGGACTTCGCCAATCGCGGCGACGGCAGCTACGAACTGGCCATGGTGGGATTGCGGCGCTCGCTCGAAATCGACCGTTTCGGATTCACGGCACAGGCGCTCGCGACGCGCGATCTGTGCACCGAGGATCGTTGCGACGCGCTGTCCCTGTTTCGCGATCCGGCCAGGGTTATCGCCAATCTGCGCGAGAAGACGTTTGACGCCTATGTCGGGCGTCATGCCGTGGCCTGGTCTTCGAAGGCGCCGGCGCTCCCAGCGCTGGTCGGGGGGGCAGGTCCGCCACCGCCGCGCCAGCCGTCCGCGCTGCCCAATATCGACTTTCCGTCCGCTGCCTCCATCCCGCCGGTGAGCATCATGAACAACGAGCCCGGCATGAAGGGCCAGACCGGCATGGATGATTCCAGGTCGCAGTCGGCAAGGCGCGCGGCCCCGCCCGGGCCTCCCACATCGCTGCGGCCCGCGAATACGGGGGCTTCGGCGGAAAGCGCCGCGTCTGCACCGCCAGTCCCGCGCCAGCCCCCAAATTGAGCAGGGATAAGCGTCGCCGGACCGCTGGCAAGCGGCGAAGCGAAAGCTAATATCGCCGCGCCGGACAGCACATGTTCTCATCCGTACTTATCGCCAATCGTGGGGAAATCGCCTGCCGCATCGCGCGCACCGCGAAGCGACTCGGGATGCGCACGATTGCGGTCTATTCCGATGCCGATGCGCAGGCTTTGCATGTCAAGCTCTGCGACGAGGCCTATCGGATCGGGCCGCCCCCCGCGACCGAGAGCTACCTCCTGATCGAGCGCATCATCGAGACCGCGCTCGCCAGCAAGGCGGATTGCATTCATCCGGGATACGGCTTTCTGTCCGAGAAGCCGGACTTCGCGGAGGCATGCGTTGACGCCGGTATCGCCTTCGTCGGTCCGCCGGCCGATGCCATTCGCGCGATGGGATTGAAGGACCGCGCCAAGGCGCTGATGGAAAAGGCCGGCGTGCCGGTGGTGCCGGGCTATCACGGAGACCAGCAGGAGCCGAAATTCCTCAAGCGCAAGGCCTACGAGATCGGCTACCCGGTGCTGATCAAGGCGGTCGCCGGCGGCGGCGGCAAGGGCATGCGGCGCGTCGAGAGGCATGCCGATTTCGACGAGGCGCTCGAATCCGCCATGCGCGAAGCCGGCTCCGCCTTCGGCGACAGTCGCGTGCTGATCGAGAAATATGTCTCGGCGCCGCGCCACGTCGAAATCCAGGTGTTCGGGGATTCGCACGGCAACGTCATCCATCTGAACGAGCGCGACTGCTCGCTGCAGCGCCGCCACCAGAAGGTGATCGAGGAAGCGCCGGCGCCAGGCATGAGCGCGGACTTGCGCGACACGATGGGCATGGCGGCGGTCGCAGCGGCGAAAGCGGTCGGCTATGTCGGCGCCGGCACGGTCGAGTTCATCGCCGATGGCGCGAACGGGCTGCGCCCGGACGGTTTCTGGTTCATGGAAATGAATACGCGCCTGCAGGTCGAGCATCCGGTCACCGAGATGATTACCGGGCTCGATCTGGTCGAATGGCAGTTCCGCGTGGCGGCGGGAGAGAAATTGCCGAAGTCGCAGAGCGAGGTCGCGCCGCGTGGTCACGCGGTCGAGGCGCGTCTCTATGCCGAGGATCCCGAGCACGGCTTTCTGCCGTCGACCGGCAAGCTGCTGGCGCTCGATTTCGGCAAGGGGGATGGCGTTCGCATCGATACCGGCGTGGAAGCCGGAGCGGAGGTCAGCCCCTATTACGATCCGATGATCGCGAAGGTCATCGTGCATGCGCCCGCGCGCGAGGCCGCGCTCGCGCGGCTCGCCGAAGCGCTGGAACGCACGATCGTCGCGGGACCGAAAACCAACCTGACTTTCCTCGCCGCCTTGTGCCGCGCACCGGATTTCCGGGCGGGAGACTTCGACACCGGATTCATCGACCGCAATCTCGTCCAGCTCGGGGCGGTCGCACAGGAGCCCGATCGCGCCGCCGCCGCGCGTGGCGCCGAGGTGCTGCTGGCGCGCGAGGCCGCGCGCATCGCGCGGCGCCATGCCGGCCCGCCTTCGCCTTGGGACATCGCGGACGCCTTCCAGGTCTCCGGCGCCCGGGACACCACCATGCCGCTCCTCGTCGACGGCAAGCCTGCGATGGCGCATGTCGCATATCGCCCGCAGGGCGCCGTGGTTCTGATCGATGGTGTCGCGGCGGAGCCCGCGGCGATTGCGATCGAGACGCCGGGTTCGGTGCACGTGCTGCGGGGGGGCCGCCAGACCGTCGTCGCGCTGCGAGACTTCGAATCCGCGGAGGGCGCCGAGGCGGATGGGGATGGCGCGATCCGCGCCCCGATGCACGGGAAAATTCTGGCTTTGCTCGTTGAAAACGGAAGCAAAGTCACGAAAGGCCAGCGTCTCGCCGTAATCGAGGCCATGAAGATGGAACATGCACTGACTGCTCCACATGACGGCACGGTGTCGGAGCTTTCCGTGACGGCCGGGAGCCAGATTGCCGAGGGCGCGAAGATCATGGCGGTCACCGCGCCAGAGGAAAAGAAAGACTAATGCCGCTTCATCTCATCAAGCTTTGCGTCGGATGCGACTCGGTGGCCGATCTCGAGGAGTGGATCGGAAGCAAGATGAAGGAAAGGAAGAAGCGCGGTCAGAAGGCCGAACACATTCACACCACGCGCATGACGCCGAAGCGGACCGAGGAACTGCTCGATGGCGGTTCGCTGTTCTGGGTGATCCGGGGCGAGGTGATGTGCCGCGAGCGGCTGATCGATATCCGCCCCTTCGTCGACCGCGAGGGGATCACGCGCTGCCGCCTGGTCATGGACGGCAAGCTCGTCCTGGTCGAACCGCGTCCATTCCGCGCCTTTCAGGGCTGGCGCTATTACGCGCACAAGGACGCGCCGCGCGATCTTGCGCGCGCCGCGCCGGGAGTTGCGGCAATGCCCGAGCCGCTGCGTCGCGAATTGCGGGAACTCGGCCTGCTCTAGCCGGCCGCGACGGCGTCTTTGGAGGGATCGCGCATGATCATCGGCGACCAGAACGATCTCACCGAGGCGGTGCTCGACGCATTCTCAAGAACGCCCGATCCGCGCCTGCGCGAAATCCTGACGGCGCTGGTCCGGCACCTGCATGGCTTTGCGCGCGAGGTGAGGCTGACCGAGGAGGAATTTCATCAGGCCTGCAATTACGTGATGCGGCTCGGGCAGCACTCGACGCCCTCCCACAACGAGGTTGTGCTGATGGCCGGCTCGCTCGGGCTGTCCTCGCTGATTTGCCTTCTCAACAATGGCAACAAGGGCCAGACCGAGACATCCGCCTCGATGCTCGGACCGTTCTGGCGACTCAATTCTCCGCGAACCGAGAACGGCGGTTCGATCGTGCGCTCGCCGACGCCCGGACCGGAATTGTTCGTGAAGGCGCGGGTGCGCGATGGCGAGGGCCGTCCGATTGCCGGCGCGGAAGTCGACGTCTGGCATTCCTCGCCCGAAGGCTTCTACGAGAACCAGCAGGAATCCCAGGCCGACATGAATCTGCGCGGCAAGTTCACCACCGATGCCGCGGGATGCTTTGCTTTCCGCAGCGTCAAGCCGGCCGGATATCCCATTCCGGTCGACGGGCCGGTCGGGGAGCTTGTGCGGGCGGTGCGGCGGCCGCATCACTTCCGGCCCGCGCATCTGCATTTCCTGATCTACAAGCCGGGCTACAAGACCCTGATTTCGCAGGTCTATGCCAGCGACGACGAGCGGCTGGAGACCGACGTCCAGTTCGGCGTGACACGAGCGCTGATCGGCAACTTTGTGCGCCACGACGAGGACGGGCCGGCCCCGGACGTGCAGCCGCCGTGGTACTCGCTGGACTATACGTTCGTGATGGAGCCGGGCGAGGCGAAGCTGCCGCGCGCACCGATTCAGTAGGCCGAGCGCATTCGAGCGAAGCGGCAACCGGTTCGCGGAAACAAGCGCATCAAGGCAAAGGGCTGGAACCGCGGCTTCGATGCCATCAAGGCCTGAACGGCTTTAGACGCCGATATTGTCGATCAGGCGGGTCCGGCCTATGCGGGCCGCCACGAGCAATCTGATCGGGCCGTCCTTGCGCGCATTGATCGGCCCGAGGGTCTCGGCATGGCGCGCTTCCAGATAATCGATCGCAAAGCCGGCGCCGACGATCCGCTCGCGGGCCGAGAACAGCGCAGTGCTGATCGGCTTGCCGGCCTTGATCTGCGCGGCGGCGTCCTTGAGCGCGCGATAGAGCGCGGGCGCCGCGGCGCGTTCGGAGGCCGAGAGATAGACATTGCGGGACGACATGGCGAGTCCGTCGGGTTCGCGCATGGTTGGCGCGCCGATGATCTTGACGGGAAGGTCGAGGTCCCTGGCCATCCGGGTCACGACCTTCAATTGCTGGTAGTCCTTCTCGCCGAAAATCGCGAAATCCGCACCGACCTGAATGAATAGTTTGGACACGACGGTCGCCACCCCGCCGAAAAAATGCGGCCGATACGTATCCTCGAGGCCGGCATGGGCCGGTCCGCCTGGCTGCACTGAGGTCGAAAAACCTTCCGGATACATCGCACTCGTGGAGGGTGCCCAGACCAGGTCAGTGTTCAGCTTGCGCAGCAACCGCAGGTCGGCGCGGATGTTGCGGGGGTAGGTGGCGAAATCCTCCGACGGCGCAAATTGCGCAGGATTGACGAAAATGGACACGACCACGCGGCGCGCTTTTTTGCGCGCCAGACGGACAAGCGACAAATGTCCGTCATGAAGCGCGCCCATGGTTGGCACGAGCGCAACACTTTCGCCTTTGGCCCGAAGGCGTTCGACCGCCTTGCGCAAGCCGGCAACCGTGCGCACGACGGACAATTGATCAGACATGAAGTTGCGTCCCGGCAGTCTACGGATTCGTCCGGACCCTATCAAAGGCGTTGCAGAGGTACCACGTGATTAAGGATGAAGCCGTGATTTCGTCGTAACGGCTTGACCATTGCTCGCGCAAAATTAAGGATACAGATGCAGGGGTTGAGTTCATGCTGGTCCAAGCTGGCAAAGGGCCTCGTCGGTCCGCTTACGTTGTCGTCATCGGCAACGAAAAGGGCGGCTCCGGAAAATCGACGACGGCCATTCACGTCGCGATTGCGCTCCTGAAAGCCGGCCAGCGCGTCGCCACCATCGATCTCGACTCCCGCCAGAAGAGCCTGACGCACTATATCGAGAACCGCCGCGCCTGGGCCACGCGCAAGGGTCTCAGCCTCGAAATCCCCGCCAATTTTGTCGTCGAGCGCCGCGAAGGCATTCGCGCGGACGAGAACGAGCGTGCCGAATTCAGCGAATTCGCCCAAATGATCGCGAGTGTGGAGCACAACCACGATTTCGTTGTCATCGACACCCCCGGAACCGACAGCTATCTGATGCGGCTCGCGCATGCGATGGCCGACACCTTGATCACGCCGCTCAACGACAGTTTTGTCGATTTCGACGTGCTCGGAACGGTCGACCCGGCGACCTATACCCTGACCGGCGTGAGCCATTATGCGGAAATGGTTCGCGATGCGCGCCGTCAGCGTCGCAGCGTCGATCACGAGTCCACCGACTGGATCGTGGTGCGGAACCGCCTGTCGACACTCGGTTCGCGCAACAAGCGCCTGATCGCGGAGGGACTGAACGATCTCGGCCTGCAACTCGGGTTCCGCTGTGCCGAAGGTTTCGCCGAGCGTGTGATCTACCGCGAATTCTTTCCGCGCGGCCTGACCGCGCTCGACGACATCGACGAGTCGACCCTGGGAACGCGCCCCAACCTGTCCCACATCACGGCGCGGCAGGAGGTGAATGCGCTTTTGGCGGCCCTCCGCCTGCCGATCGACGAAAAGGGGCGTCGGCGGGCCGCGGCGCGCTCGGAATGGTTCGCGTCGCTCGACCGGCCGGTCGAAATCCACGATATCCTGGATTGACGCGCGGTTAGACTGGGGCCCGGGCGCGGCGTTTCGGCCATTGCGCGGGACGCCCGGCGTGCCAACCTAAGACCTTGATGAGTCCTCTGTTTGCGGCTCGAAGGCGAGGCATGAGCGACCAGCATCCGAAACCGCCGACCCCCGCGGAGGCGCGAAAAGCGCCGACCGGCTCGTCGAGCCGTCGGGAGATCGATGCCTTCCTTGCGCAGGTGCGAGGCTTGGCGCCGTCGGTGGCGGCCGGCGGGCGCGGGCGGCTGATCTTTTCCCTCGACGCGACCATGAGCCGGCAGCCGACCTGGGACGCCGCCTGCCGTCTGCAGGCCGACATGTTCCGGGAGGCGGCCTCTATTGGCGGGTTGGATATCCAGCTCGTCTATTACCGCGGCCTCGGCGAGTGCCGCGCCTCCAGCTGGATTTCCGACACGTCCAGGCTCGGTTCGGTCATGACGCGCATCGAATGCCGCGGCGGGCACACCCAGATCGGGAAGGTGCTGGCGCACACGCGCAAGGAGAACGCGAACGGGAAGGTCCAGGCGCTGGTCTTTGTCGGCGATGCGATGGAGGAATCGCTCGACGATCTGTGCGCGGCGGCCGGCGAACTCGGGATTCTCGGGATACCGGCCTTCATGTTCCAGGAAGGCGACGATCCGATCTGCGAGCAGGCCTTTCGCGAGATTGCGCGCCTGTCGCGCGGCGCCTATTGTCGCTTTTCAGCGAACGCGGCGCACGAACTGGCGGAATTGCTGCGAGCCGCGGCGGCCTATGCCGCTGGCGGCCGCAAGGCGCTGGCCGCCTTGTCGGCACGCAACAGCGGCGCCACCAGACTTCTCCAGCAGATGAGCCGATGATGCCCGCAGTCCTGTTCGGGATCGTAATCCTCATCTTCGTCTTGTGGGCGCTCAATGCGTTTGCCTGGGCCGATCCTCGTCGGCTGGCGCCGGTAATCCGCAAGGCCGGAGGATTTGGGGCGCTCGGAGGCGCAGCGTTTCTGGCCGCCCGCGGACAGATCGGCTTGGCCCTGCTGCTCGGCTTTGCAGGGCTGAGCCTGCTTGGCTGGCTCCCCGGTGCAGCCAGCTTCTCGAAGCGGGCCAGCAAGAGCACGGGGCAGACATCGCGGGTACGCAGCGCCGCGATCGAGATGGAACTCGATCACGACACCGGCGTGATGCGCGGGCGGATTCTTGCGGGAAGATACGAGGGCGTGACCCTGGAAGCGCTCGACGTTCCGACGCTTGCTGCGCTCGCGCAGGAGATCGACGAGGAGAGCCGCGCCTTACTGGTAGCGTATCTTGACCGCCGGTCGCCCGGCTGGCGTGAGAACACGGATGCCGACCCTGCAACGGGGGAGAGCGCGCCGCGAAGCTCCAAAATGACCGAGCAGGAGGCTTATCAGATCCTTGGCGTGGAGGCGGGGGCGAGCGCGCAGGAGATTGGGCGCGCCCATCGTCTGCTCATGAAGAAACTGCATCCCGACCAGGGGGGCTCGACGTACCTCGCGGCCCGCGTCAATGAAGCCAAGGATCTTCTTCTTCGCCGCCATCGTTGATCACTCCAGCACACAACGTTCACGATTGATCGCGCAGGCCTCTGCGCGACCGCTCACATCCTCGTCGCGAAACACGCGATGTCGCTTCGTTTCAGGTGACGGCAGGCGGCCTCCGCCTGCTCCTGGCTCACGACCGCGAAACGCGCGCGGTAGAATGTCTTGTCGCCCTTGACGACCGGCTCGGTAAAGGGATCGACCCGATCGAGAATCTTGGCGGCCTTTGACTTGACGGCCGACAGCTTCTCCTTGGCTTCCGCGAGGTCCTCGAAAGCGCCGACCTGGATGATCCAGCCGGTGCGCATTCGCGGTTCGCTCGGAACGTCCGACGCCGGCTTGGCGGCCGGCACGGATGCCGTCGTGAAGGGCGCGGGCTCGGATTTTGCAGGCGTTGCGGCCGGTGCCGGCGGCACGGGGCGAATCTCCGGGGCCATGCCCTGGGCGGCCGTTGCGGACGCGACGCGCAACACGCCGAGCGTGCCGGGCTTCGCGCCGGGAGGCGGTGGCGGGAAATCGGTCTCGGCGGATGCCAGCCTGGCATGGGCCTGCGAGGTGACGGGTTGCGGCGAGAGCAAGGTCAGAGGTGCGATCGCCGCGATCTGCGATGCCCCGGCCTTGACCGAGATGGTCTTCACCACATTGGGCTTGATGGGATCGGTGGAACCGGGGGCTGGCCGATCGGCCGCAGCAAGGGTCTCGGGCCTGGACGAGACCTCCTTCGCCGCGATCTTCTGGGGTGCGGAGACCTTCGGCGGGGCCTCCTTGGCGGGCGCCGCGGGGGCAGGCGATGCCGAGGCGTCGGCCACCTTGACGCGCGCAGGGCGCGCCGATGCGGAATCTGCCATTTCGACGATTTTGGGCGCCGTGCGCCTGACCGAGGCTTCCATCACATGTGCTTCCACCAGCTCGCGCATGCGCGCGTCGCGCTGGGCGCCGCTGGTGCCGCCGAGAACCACCGCCACGACGAAGCGCGGTCCGCGCCGCATCGAGGTGACGAGGTTGAAACCTGATGCCCGGGTGTAGCCGGTCTTGATCCCGTCGACGCCTTCGACGCGGCCAAGCAAACGATTGTGATTGGCGATCGTGCGGCCGCGGTACTTGAAAGCGGTGGTGGAGAAATAGCGATAGTAGTTCGGAAACCGGTCCTGTATCGCGAGACCCAGCAGGGCCTGGTCGCGCGCGGTGGTCACCTGGTCCTCGTCCGGCAGGCCGGATGCGTTCTTGTACACGGTGCGGGTCATGCCCAGCGCGCGCGCCTTGCGCGTCATGAGCCTGGCAAATTCGTCCTCGCTGCCGCCGATCGCCTCCGCGATCACGACCGCGATGTCATTCGCCGATTTGGTGACGAGGGCCTTGATGGCGTCCTCGACGCTGATTGTCTCCCCCGCCTTGGTGCCGAGCTTGGTCGGGGCCTGCGAGGTCGCGTAGGCGGAGACAGGAAGCGGGGTCTCAAGCTTGAACTTGCCGCTCTCCAGCTGTTCGAACAGCAGGTAAAGCGTCATGATCTTGGTGAGCGAGGCCGGGTGCCGCAGGCTGTCGGGATTGGTGGAGCGAAGCACCGCGCCCGAATTGCCGTCGACCACGATATCGGCATAGCGCTCGGACTGGAGCCACGTCGTGCTAGGCGCGGACTTCTTGCGCCAGCGCGCGTCCGCGCGATCCGCGGTCAGCGAGAGAATCAGGGACGCGCCGAGCAGCGCCAACACGCTGCAGCGAAGCCCGAACAAGGCGCCGGCCGGTACGCGATACATGAACTCGGTGCGTCCTCATTGCTGGGGCGCTGTGGTGAGCACCCGATCTTCGCGTCGCATTGAGGCAGGAAATCGAAGCGTCTGCGGCCAAAAACGAGACCACAGCCCGATACCCCCGGTCCCCAGACCCCCGGCCGTCGCGCGGCCGGAGTGCTTGCGCGAGAATGAGGCTAAGTGAGGCCGGTTTCTAAAATCTTAATAAAATTCGATAGATAGATTGTTATGCTGCATCGCAAAAAAATCCCTTGTCATATTGTGCAGTGCAGCATATGTTCTTTCTTGTACGGGCAAGCCAAAGGCCTAGAGGCCGGGAGAGATTGAGATGATCAGGAACTTGGACGAGATTCAGCAGTACGGGAAACAGGGCATCGACACGACGATGAAGTCGCTTGATGCGGCCTCGAAGGGCTTCCAAGCCATCGCGGCGGAAGTCGTCGACTATTCGAAGAAGTCCTTCGAGGAGGGCACGCAGGCCCTCGAGCAGATGTTCAGCGCCAAGTCGCCCGAAAAGGCGATCGAGGTTCAGCAGGCCTATCTGAAGGGCGCGTATGAAGGCTTCGTCTCCAAGGCGACGAAGATCGGCGAGCTCTATACCGACATCGCGCGCGAGACCTACAAGCCGTTCGAGTCCTTCACGGCGAAGGCGACCGCGAAGTAATCGCCGCGAAACTGCAGATGAAGAAAGCCCGGCCTTGTCGCCGGGCTTTTGCTTTCCTGCCGCGTCTTCTATTCCGACAAACGCAGTTGCGCCAGGCTTTGCGCGATCGCCTTGAAGACTCCGTCGAGCTGGCTTGCCTGCTGCACGTCGAAATACATGCTTGTATTGGTGGCGCAGTTGCGCAGCAGCGTTGCGTTGCCGTTGATGACGCGGATCGTGTAGAGCTTGATTTGCGCGGCCTTCACGTTGGTACAGACGAGTTGCGTCCGCGCGTCGATGTCGTCGGAATCCGTCACCTTTGTATTGTTTGAGTTCTTCCACGACTCGGTGTTGTTTCCGTCCGTCAGCAGAACAATCGCCTTGTCGAGTTCGGGATCGGGGGCGGCAGCCTGTGTAAGCGGGACCGGCGGCGTCAGCGCATGCCAGGCCCAGGCGAGGCCGATGGTGACGTTGGTGTTGCCGTTCGGCGACATCGAGTCGATCTTGTTGGTGAGGTTCGTCCAGTTCGACGTGAGCGGCATCAGCGTCACAAGCGAGCCGCAATCGGCGACCGGAAAGAGCGACGCCGGGGTGGCGGGATTCGGCGGATTGTCAGTCGTATCATAGGGATAGGTGCGGTCCTTGACGCAGCCTTCCCAGTGATTCTTCCAGTTGTTGCTGTTGCAGCCCTTCCCCTGTTGGGATCCGTTGCAGTCGAGCGAATCGTAGTCGAACCAGTCGTTGTCCTTGTAACTGGTTCCCAGATTGACGGTCGTGTCAAAGGGGATGATCGCGATCTTGATATCGCCGTCCTTCTTGGAGGCGGCCTTGAGCGTGTTGATCAGATTCTTGGCCGCCGTCTTGAGGTTGGTCATCTTGTTGTTCGATGACATCGACCCGGTGTTGTCCAGCGCCAGCGCGAGCTCGAGCTTCTTGTAACCCCAGATGACCTGCGACTCGGTCCCGATGTCGAGCTGCGTCAGCAGCGAACTCATGAAGGTTGTCGGCAGCACAGCCTTGCCGGCAAGGTTGAGCTTGTATTTTCCGTTTCCGAGATCGGTGAAAGTGGGCGTAACGACGATGTTCTTGGCTTCCGCGCGATTGAAATTGGCCTGGAAATAGGCGAGCGCCTTGGCGTTCAGTTGTGCGCTGGTCAGGCCGTTCGCTTCCTTGGACAGCGACAGGGCGGCGGCGTCGAGGGCTGCCTGCATGGAGGAGCGCACGCTGTTGCCGCGGCTGTAATCGACAGCGGCGCCGATGGCGATGATGATCGGGACGATCGCGATTGCAAACGTGATCGCCACGTTGCCGGAGCGATCGCACCGGAAATCGCGCAGAGCCCTTCGCAGCCCCCGCAGGATCGACATGGCAGCAAAACCCGATATTGGTTAGACTTTTACGAGTTTGCGGCTGCACGCATGAAAGCGGCGTAAATCGAATGCCGCAAAGAAGGTTACGATGCGTCAACCGATTGCAATCTCGAAAGGAATACTGAAGGGGGGCATGCAAAACGCAGGCGTTTTTCATCCCTGACCCAAATACGGCCTTAACGATGCCCATGCGCTGGGGCGCTGCGACGCGCCCGGCATGGCCCTTGGCGGGTGTTGGGTTGAGCCAGCAAAGTTCTCGGCCTTGCCTCTGCGCGGCAATGAATGGATTCCACCCGCAGGAGCGAATTGAAGGGGCCGGAGGGGACGGGAGCCGGCCTGGGCTTTGCGTCGGATGCCTGCGCAGCGGTCGCACGTGAACCGCCATGCAGCCGTCATATTGGCCGCCTGCGGGTGGCGGGGGCGCTGGCCTGCGACCGGGCAGTCGAGAGCCTTTCCAGATTTTACCGCCGCCGCCGTCAATTATCCCCAATTGGGTCGGTCAATCGCCTGTGGCTGACGGGAGAATTTCCAGGCCAGTCCGGACAGGCGGAACATGCCGATCTGGTATGACGCTTGCACCGACCCTATGATGTGGCCGCTCGCCGGGCGGCTCGGGGTTGCGGTCCGGCGGATCCCCATTAGTTAACGATGTCCGACGACGCCATGAAGTTCCGACCTGATCCATTTGCCGGCCTCCGCGGGACGCCGGGGGCGCCCGAAATGTCCGACGAAGACCGCAAGCGCCGCGGCGATCCGGGACTGCCGGGTACATCCGTCATCACGAAGACGAAGCCGCAGACCAAGCGGCCAAGTCTCTATCGGGTCCTGTTGCTCAACGACGACTACACGCCGATGGAATTCGTGGTGCACGTGCTTGAGAGGTTCTTCAACAAGGACCGGGAGGCGGCGACCACGATCATGCTGCACGTCCACCATCACGGGATCGGGGAATGTGGCATCTATACGTACGAAGTCGCAGAAACAAAAGTGACGCAGGTGATGGACTTTGCCCGCAAACACAACCATCCTTTGCAGTGCGTCATGGAGAAAAAGTAGGGGCCGGCTCGGTTAGGGACAGGTAGGACATCGCATGCCAAATTTCTCGCGCAGTCTCGAACAGTCGCTCCATCGCGCGCTTGCGCTCGCCAACGAGCGGCATCACGAGTATGCGACGCTGGAACATCTTCTTCTTGCGCTGATCGACGACTCGGATGCGGCCGCCGTGATGCGGGCCTGCAATGTCGATCTCGACAAGCTGCGCCGGAGCCTCCTGGGCTATCTGGAAGCTGAACTCGAGAACCTCGTCACCGAAGGCACCGACGATTCCAAGCCGACGGCGGGTTTCCAGCGCGTCATTCAGCGCGCGGTCATTCACGTGCAGTCGTCCGGGCGCGAAGAGGTCACCGGCGCGAACGTGCTGGTCGCGATCTTTGCCGAACGCGAAAGTCATGCCGCGTATTTCCTGCAGGAGCAGGACATGACGCGCTACGACGCCGTCAATTATATCAGCCACGGCATCGCCAAGCGCCCGGGCATGTCGGAATCGCGGCCCGTGCGGGGCGTCGACGAGGATACGGACACGAAGACCGGGGAGGAGACCAAGAAGAAGGGCGACGCGCTGGATGCCTATTGCGTCAACCTGAACAAGAAGGCGAAGGAAGGCAAGATCGACCCCCTGATCGGGCGCGACTCCGAGATCAGCCGGACCATCCAGGTGCTTTGCCGGCGCCAGAAGAACAATCCGCTTTTCGTGGGCGATCCCGGCGTGGGCAAGACCGCGATCGCGGAAGGGCTCGCGCGCCGCATCATCCACGGCGAGGTGCCCGACGTTCTCAAGAACGCCACCGTGTTCGCGCTCGACATGGGCACGCTCCTCGCGGGCACGCGCTATCGCGGCGATTTCGAGGAGCGGCTGAAGCAGGTCATCAAGGAGATCGAGGCCTATCCGGGCGCGATCATGTTCATCGACGAGATCCATACCGTGATCGGCGCGGGCGCGACCTCGGGCGGGGCGATGGATGCATCGAACCTGCTGAAGCCGGCGCTGGCGTCCGGCACGGTCCGCTGCATCGGCTCGACCACCTACAAGGAATACAGGCAGTATTTCGAGAAGGACCGCGCGCTGGTGCGCCGTTTCCAGAAGATCGACGTCAACGAGCCGTCGATCCCGGACGCGATCGAGATCATGAAGGGGCTGAAGCCCTATTTCGAGGACTATCACAAGCTCAAATACACCAACGAGGCCATCAAGGCGGCGGTCGAGCTGTCGGCCCGCTACATCCACGACCGCAAGCTGCCGGACAAGGCGATCGACGTGATCGACGAATCCGGCGCGGCGCAGATGCTCCTGCCCGAGAGCCGGCGCAAGAAGACCATCGGCACGAAGGAGATCGAGACCACGATCTCGACGATGGCCCGCATTCCGCCGAAGACCGTGTCGAAGGACGATGCCGAGGTGCTGCAGCATCTGGAATCGACGCTGAAGAACTCGGTCTACGGACAGGACAAGCCGATCGAGGCGCTTGCGTCGGCGATCAAGCTTGCGCGCGCGGGCCTGCGCGAGCCGGAAAAGCCGATCGGCTGCTACCTGTTCTCCGGGCCGACCGGTGTCGGCAAGACCGAGGTCGCAAAGCAGCTCGCGTCGTCGCTGGGCGTCGAGCTGATCCGCTTCGACATGTCGGAATACATGGAGCGGCATACGGTTTCGCGCCTGATCGGCGCGCCTCCCGGCTATGTCGGGTTCGACCAGGGCGGCCTGCTGACCGACGGCGTCGACCAGCATCCGCATTGCGTGCTGCTGCTCGACGAAATCGAGAAGGCGCATCCGGACCTGTTCAACGTGCTGCTGCAGATCATGGATCACGGCAAGCTCACCGACCACAACGGCAAGCAGGTCGATTTCCGCAACGTCATCCTGATCATGACCACCAACGCGGGTGCCTCCGATCTAGCGAAGGCAGCGTTCGGCTTCAC
>JACAEG010000097.1 GCA_013388965.1 Pseudorhodoplanes sp.
CGCGATGCCGACGCGCGCGTGGCGCCGGCGCGCGCCCGCGCCAGCGCCGCGGCTATGGAAGCGGGCGACAAGGCCGGCTACGAGATGCCGCGCCTGTCCACCTTTTGCGGCCGGGAAATGCGCCATTCCGGCTGGTATCCCGATTATGTGCTGCGGCTGTTCCGCAGGAGCGCCGGCCGGTTCTCGAACGATGCCGTGCATGAGCGCGTGATTTGCGACGGCCCTGTCGGCCGGCTCACCGAACCCCTCGTTCATCATCCCGTTCACCGGCTGGAAGACGCGCTCTCGCGCATGGACCGCTATTCCACAGCGGGCGCGGGCATGCTGGTGGCGAGCGGGCGCCGCGTCGGCTTCATGACCGGCATCCTGCGCGGCTTCTGGTCGTTCTTCCGCACCTATATCCTGCGCGCGGGATTTCTCGACGGGCGCGAGGGCTTTCTGCTCGCCGTGGCGAATGCGGAGGGCACCTATTACCGCTACATGAAGGCATGGCTCGCGGGGCGCAAGCGTGGCTGAGACGGTTTCGGTGATCGTGACGACGCATGCGCGGGAAGACGCGCTCGATGCGGTCCTGCGCTCGCTCTCGCGCCAGAGCGATCGGAATTTCGAGACGATCGTCGCCGATGACGGTTCGGGGCCGGCGACCGCCGCCCTCGTTGCCGCCTGGACGCCGCATTTCGGGCATCCGCTCAGGCATGTCTGGCACGAACACAAGGGGTTCCGCGCGGGCGAAATCCGCAATCGCGCGGTGCTGGCGAGCACCGGCAGCTATCTGATCTTTCTCGACGGCGATTGCATCGCGCGCCCCGATTTCGTGGCGACCCATCGCGCGCTGGCGGAGCGCGGGTGGTTCGTCACCGGCAACCGCATCCTGATGTCCGAAGACCTCACGCGACGAATCCTGAGCGAGCAGCGCGAGCCCGAGAGCTGGGGTCTCGGCGATTGGGTCCGGCAGTGGCGCCGGCGCGGCATCAACCGTCTGCCGCCCCTGCTGTCGCTGCCGCTCGGACCCCTGCGCAAATGGCGGCCGCATGCGTGGCGGGACGCGCGCTCCTGCAATCTCGCCATCTGGCGCCCGGACTTCGAAGCCGTCGACGGCTTCGATTGCGACTATAATGGCTGGGGGCGGGAGGATTCGGATTTGCTGGTGCGCCTGCTGCATTCCGGTGTCCGGCGCAAGGACGGGACATTCGCAACCGGCGTGCTGCATCTGTGGCACCCGGCGGCCGAGCGAAGCTTCCTCGCCGCCAACGACGAGAAGCTCGCGCGCGCGATCGGCGAGCGCAGGGTGAAGGCGCGGCAGGGGCTCTCGGTCCTAGCAAGTGCGGCGGGGACATGACGATGACCAAATCGGTCGCCGCCGCACGTATCGACCTGGTGCAATGGCGCCGCGCGGCGGATTGGCTCGCGATGGCGCTCGCGGCATCGCTGCCCTGGTCGACGTCGGCGACGCTCGTCATTGCCGGGCTGTGGCTCGTCGCGCTCCTGCCGACGATCGAAAAGGATGACGTGCGGGCAATGCTGGCGTCGCCCGCCGCCTGGCTGGTGCTGGCGCTGATCGCATTCGGCGCAGTCGGCATGCTGTGGGCGGATGCGCCGTTCAAGGAGCGGTTTCGCGGCTTCGATTCCTATCTGAAGCTGCTCGCCCTGCCGTTGCTATTCATTCACTTTCGAAGGTCGGAGAATGCGGTCGGCGTGCTCTATGCGTTCGTCGCCTCCTGCGCCGTGCTGCTCGTGCTCGCATTCGTCTCGTTCGCCTCGTTCAGCTATGGCTGGTTCGAGATCGGCAAGAAGCCGGGCGTGCCGGTCAAGGACACGATCGCGCAGAGCGCCGAGTTCGCGCTCGCCGGCTCCTTCTGCCTGATCCTTGCAATCAGGCGATGGCGGGCGAATGCAAGGGCGCAAGCGACAGGACTTGCCCTGCTTGCCGTTGCGTTCTTTGCCGATATCGGCCTTCTCGTCGGCAGCCGGACGGGACTCGCGAGCGTGCCGGTGCTGCTCGTGGCCGTCGCCGTCAAATCCTTCGCCTTCAGGCGCGCTGCCGCAACGGCGGTTGCGGGACTGGTCGTTGTCGGAGCCGTCGGATTGTCGAGCGAGACCGTGCGCGACAAGATCGCCAGGGCCTGGAGCGAAGTCGAAACCTACCAGGAGACCAATGCCAACACCTCCGCGGGCGCGCGGCTGGAATTCTGGAGGAAGTCGGTCGGTTTCATCGCCGAGGCGCCCCTGATCGGGCATGGCACGGGCTCGATTCGAAGTCAGTTCGCGCGCGTTGCGACCGGCGAGGGCGCATCGGGGCTGATAGCGGACAACCCGCACAACCAGACGCTCGCGGTCGGCATCCAGCTCGGCTTCGCCGGCATGGCATTGCTGTGCGCAATGTGGATCGCCCACCTGATGCTGTTTCGAGGGCCGAGCCTCGCGGCCGCGATCGGCGCGCTGGTCGTGGTGCAAAACATTTTCGGGTCGCTGTTGAATTCGCATCTGTTCGACTTCACGCATGGCTGGCTCTATGTGGTCGGCGTCGGTGTCGCCGGAGGCGTGATGCTGAAGGGCGTGGGCGCCTCCGAAGCGTCGGCGTCCTCGCAGGCTGCGGATGTGGCACGCCCGTGAGCGAGCGGCTCGATCTGCCGGAAGACCCGAAAATTCTCGTCGTCGCGTTGCGCCGGCTCGGCGACGTGTTGCTGACGACGCCGCTGATCCGCAGCCTGCGGCGCGCCCGGCCCCGTGCCGAGATCGACATGCTCGTGTTTTCGGACACGGCGGCGATCCTCGAGGGCAATCCCGATTTGTCGCGCGTGATCGAGGTCGCGGCATCTGCGAGCTTCGCCGATCAGATCGCGCTCCTTCGGCGCCTGTGGCAGCGCTACGACCTCGCGATCACTACCCAGGCCGGAGACCGGCCGAGCTTTCTCGCGATCGCGGCGGGGCGCACGCGCTGCGGGATGGTCGAGGATCGGCTGATCGGGCGGATCAAGCGCGCATTTCTGAATCGTGCGGTGCCGATGGGCAGGGAGACGCATCGCGTCGAGGAAATTCTCTCGCTCGCGCGGGCGATCGGGATCGAGCCGGCTGCGGAGGTCGTCTGCCCGCGCGCGGTGCCGCGGCCCGACCTCTTTCCCGGCAAGCCCTATGCCGTGATCCACGCCGCGCCGCAATTCACCTACAAGCAATGGCATGCGCAGGGGTGGCGCGCGCTCGCGCAGCATCTCGCCGGACGGGGCCTCGCGGTGGTCGCAACCGGCGGACCGGGCGAGAGAGAGCGACTATACCTCGATACCGTCTGGGACGGCGCCGATGTGTTGCGGCTCGATGGCAGGCTGCGCTGGGGGGAACTCACCGCGCTGCTGCGGGGGGCCAAGGCCTATGCGGGGCCGGATACCTCCGTGACCCATCTCGCCTCAGCCTCGGGCTGTCCCACGCTGGCCCTGTACGGGCCGACCGACCCGCGCCTGTGGGGGCCGTGGCCGGCAGCCGGACTGAGCGCCCCCTGGAACACGGCCGAAGCCGTCCAGCGCCGCGGCAATGTCTGGCTCGTGCAGAACCCGCTGCCCTGCATGCCCTGCCAGCACGAAGGCTGCCTCCGGCGGCTGGACAGCTACAGCCGCTGCCTTGACGAAATGCTGCCGGATCAAGTGGTTGCGGTTATGGACGAGGCCCTTGCCGCGGCCTGAGCCTTGCATGCCAGGCAGGGTGGCGCGCGGCGGCAAAGGCCGGTATTCACTGGGGACGGACCGGGACGGACGATGCGATTGCGGACATGACTTCGCGCAAGGCCTTGATTGTGGCGCACGATCTCGTTGCGACCGCAGCGGCGATCCTTGCCGCCTTCTACCTGCGTTTCGAGGGTGCGGACGGGCTCGCAGAGCGGCTGCCGATGCTTGCCTATCTGCTGCCGGGGATCGTCATCTATGCCGGGTTCGTCTATTCGTTCTTCCACCTCGACGACGCCAAGTGGCGGTTCGCGTCGCTGCCGGACCTCTACAACATCTTTCGGTCCGCCTCGGTGCTGGCGCTGTCGCTGCTGGTAATCGACTACATCCTGGTCGCCCCGAACATTTACGGCACCTTCTTCTTCGGCAAGGCGACCATCATCATCTACTGGTTCCTGCAGATGGCCTTCCTCGGCGGGCCGCGCATGGCTTACCGCTATTTCCGCTATTCGCGGACGCAGCAGCATGTGCGGGCCGCCGACGCCGCGCCGACCCTGATTCTCGGCCGCACGGCGGACGCCGATGTGCTCCTGCGCGCGATCGAGAGCGGCGCCGTCAAGAAAATCCTGCCTGCCGGCATTCTCTCTCCGTCGCGCGCCGATCAGGGCCAGTCGATCCGCGGCATTGCCGTGCTCGGCGGCTTCGACGATCTGGAAGCGGCTGTCGCGCGGGTGAATGCGCGCGGCATCACGGTTGCCCGCGTGATCCTGACCCCGTCGGCTTTCGAGCCGTCCGCCAAGCCCGAAACGCTGCTGATGCAGGCGCGCCGGCTCGGGCTCGCGACCAGCCGCATGCCGTCGCTCGATGCCGGGCCCGATGCGCTGCAGCTCGCGCCCGTGCAGGTGGAGGATTTGCTGTTGCGGCCCAGCGTGAAGATCGACTACGGCCGGCTGGAGAATTTCGTGAAGGGCCGCTCGATCGTGGTGACCGGCGGCGGCGGGTCGATCGGCGCCGAAATCTGCGACCGCATCGTCACCTTCGGCGCCGCGCGCGTGCTGGTGATCGAGAATTCCGAACCGGCCCTGCATGCGGTGCTGGAAAGTCTTTCCGCGCGCCAGAGCGCCGCACAGATCACCGGCCGGCTTGCCGATATCCGCGACCGCGACCGCATTTTCCGCCTGATCGCCGAATTCCGGCCCGACATCGTGTTTCATGCCGCCGCGCTGAAGCATGTCCCGCTGCTGGAGCGGGACTGGGGCGAGGGCGTGAAGACAAATGTCTTCGGCTCGGTCAATGTCGCGGATGCCGCCGTTGCGGCCGGCGCGTCGGCGATGGTGATGATCTCCACCGACAAGGCGATCGAGCCGGTGTCGGTGCTCGGCGCCACCAAGCGCTTCGCCGAAATGTATTGCCAGGCGCTCGACGCGCATTTCGCGAGCCGCGCCGGCGGCGATCGCCCGATGCGCCTGATCGCTGTGCGGTTCGGCAACGTGCTGGCCTCGAACGGCTCGGTGGTGCCGAAATTCAAGGCGCAGATCGAGGCGGGCGGTCCCGTGACCGTGACCCATCCCGACATGGTGCGCTATTTCATGACGATCCGCGAAGCCTGCGATCTCGTGGTCACCGCCGGGAGCCACGCGCAATCGGCGCAGCGCAGCGATGTCGCGGTCTACGTTCTGAACATGGGTCAGCCGGTCAAGATCGTCGAGCTTGCCGAGCGCATCATCCGCCTGTCCGGCCTCGAGCCCGGCCGCGATATCGACATCACCTTCACCGGCATCAGGCCCGGCGAGCGCCTGCACGAGATTCTGTTTGCGCGCGAGGAGCCGACGGCGGAGATCGGCATTCCGGGCATCGTAGCGGCGCGGCCGGTCAGTCCCTCGATCGACGCCATGCGGGCCTGGCTCGCCACACTTGAGCAGGGGCTCGCGCGCGACGACCGCACCGCGATCTATCGCGTGCTGCGCGATGCCGTGCCCGATTTTCGCGGCGAGGCGGCCTGAGCCATCGCGGCAAGCCCGGCCAGCGTGTCCACCTGCGGCCGCCAGCCGGCGCGGCGCAGCTTCGTGGCATCCGCGATCTGCGTGCCCCCCAGCCGATCCCACAGCGCGCCGCATCCCGATACTCTGAGCGCGAGTTCGAACCAGGCCGGTGACACGGAAAAGAGCTCCGGGGGCCGCCCCAGGCCCTTGCGCAGGGCGCCGACGATGTCGGCGAAGGTGACGGGCGCGACGTCCGCGACGACATAGGTCTCGCCCGCCGTCGTCGGCTCGACCGCAACGAAACGGATCGCCGCGATCAGATTGTCGATCGCGAGCAGCGACCGCAGGTTATCGAACTTGCGAAACGGCAGCGGCACGGGCAGCGCCGCGATCCGCAGCAGGCTTGCGAGATTGCCCTTCAGGCCGGGCCCGTAGATCACGACCGGGCGCAGGATCGTGAACGGTACGCCGGAGAGACGAACGGCCTCCTCCGCTGCAAGCTTGGAGCGGCCATAGGCATCCGTCGGCCTCGGCGCGGCGTCCTCGCGCAGAACATCGGGTGACGAAGCGCCGGCCTGCGCGCGGATCGACGACATGAAGATCAGGCGGGAAATCCCGGACGCCGCCGCAGCCTGCGCCAGTTCCGCGGTGGCCTGATGATTGACGCGATCGTAGCGCTCCAGCGCGGTCGCGCGATCCGCATGTGCGATGCCGGCGAGATGGACGACAATGTCCACGCCGGCGAGCAGCGGCTTCCAGTCGAACGGCGTTGCGAGATCGGGAAGCCGGACCGGCTCGATGCCCGGCGCATGCGGCACTTGTGCGGTGTCGCGTGCGGCCGCACGCACCTGACCCCCGGCTTCCGCCAGCGCCAGCGCCAGCGAGCGGCCGACGAAGCCCGTCGCGCCGGTGACGAGGATGCGGGTCATGGGCGCGGGCGGCTGAAGGCGACGAGCAGCCAGGTCACGCTCAGCACGCCGAGGGCGAGCGCGGCGAAGGCGGCAAAGCGCGTCTGGATCAGGGTAGCGGCGAGCGCGAGCGCGACCAGCGCGACGTTGACCACAAGGACGCGCGTCACGATCTCCATGACGCTGTAGCCGTTGTCGGTCGCGCGCTGATAAAAATGCGTGCGGTGCGCCTGCCAGAATTGTTCGCGCCGCGCGATCCTGCGGATCAGCGTCGCGGTGGCGTCCGCGAGATAATAGAGCGGCAGCAGGATGGCGGCGGCGAGATGGCCGCTGCCCGCGAGCATGAGCAACAGCCAGCCGAGCAGCAGGCCGATCGGCAGGCTGCCGACATCGCCGAGGAAAAGCCGCGCCACCGGCCGGTTGAACGGGGCGAAGCCGAGCGTTGCGCCGAGCAAAGCCAGAGCGACGACTGTGCTCTGGGCGGGCAGGGCGCCGAACAGGCCGAGCAGAACCAGACCGCCGGTCACGGGAACGACCTCCGCGACGGTCATCCAGTCGAGCCCGTCCATTAAATTCACCAGGTTGACGAACCAGAGCCCGCCGATCAGGAGCAGGGCGCGCTCCAGCCACCACGGCAATTCCGCAACGATTCTAAGGTCTTGCGGCAGGAAGGCGATCACGATGGCGACGGCCGCGGCCTGCAGCAGCAGCCGCGGGATGACGGCAATGGCCCGGATGTCGTCCGCGGCCCCGAGGATCGCCATCAGGACTGCCGCCGTCAGCACAATGCCGAGATTGTAGGGCGCGAAAAACGCCGATATGGCGGCCGCAGCGAAGAGGCTGACGACGATCGTCGCTGCAACGACCGCCGCACCGCCGCCTTGAGGCGTCGGCTCCGTGTGCGAGGAGCGCGCATTGGGCCGCGCGAGCGCATAGCGCACCATCCAGGGGCGCAGAACGATAATCAGCGCGGCGGACAGAGCCGCCGCGCCGCAGACGGCCAGCACGCCCAGGATCAAACTTGTCGATTGCACATTCACCACCCGGCGGCGCCGTTCTTCATGCGGCTATCGCAGCAAGGACCCGATCGCCATGCGCGCTAGATCGCGCCGACCCGAAGCAGATCGTGCAGATGCACGACGCCGACCGGCTGCGTGCCCTCGACAACGAACATTGCCGTGATCTTGTGCGAATTCAGCGCTTCGATGATTTCGCTCACAAGCTGGTCCGGCCGGCATTGCTTGGGCGCGCGCGTCATCACGTCGCCGACCGGCGTCTCCATCAGGGTCGGCTTCATGTGCCGCCGCACGTCGCCGTCGGTGACGATGCCGATCAGCTTTCCGCCATCGTCGACGATCCCGACGCAGCCGAGCCCCTTGGCCGACATTTCGATGATCGCCTCCGACATGAGCTGGCGGGAAGAGCACAGCGGCATCGCTTCGCCCGTCCGCATCACATCGCGCACGAATTTCAGCATCGCGCCGAGCCGGCCGCCCGGATGCAGAATATGGAAGTCACGTTCGCTGAAGCCGCGGCTTTCGAGCAGGGAGATCGCAAGCGCATCGCCCAGCGCAAGCTGCATCAGGGACGACGTCGTCGGCGCAAGATTGTGCGGGCAGGCTTCGCGCGCTTGCGGAAGCACGAGCGCGATGTCGGCGGCCTTGCCGAGCGTGCTCTCCGCATGGGCCGTGATCGCGATCAGCTTGATGCGAAACCGCTTGGCGTAGTCGATCAGGTTCTTCAGCTCCGCGGTTTCGCCGGACCAGGAAAGAGCGAGCACGACATCCTCGGGCGTGATCATGCCGAGGTCGCCGTGGCTTGCCTCGCTCGGATGGACGAAGAAGGCCGGCGTGCCGGTCGACGCGAATGTCGCAGCCATCTTGCGCGCGATATGGCCCGACTTGCCGAGGCCGGTGACAATGAGCCGGCCTTGCGATCCGCCGATCGCCTCAATGGCGGCGATCAGCGCCCCGCCGAGCCGGTCGCGCAACGCCGCTGAAAGTGCGGCGATGCCGCCGGCTTCGGTCTCGAGCGTCCGTATGGCCGAGTCGACAAGGGTCGCTCGTCGCGCGGTCTCGCGGTCTGCTTCTTCCTGAGCGCGTCCCAAAAGGTTCTCCAATCGCCCGGCCATCACGGCCGCTACTAGACCTTAAACGTGGCGTCTTCCAGCTTTTTCCCGGGGGCGGCATGCCCCATATTCCAGATCGCATCTGGGTAGCAAATCGTGAGCGCTCCTCCAAGAAATCGCACGTTTGGCCGCGCCCGGGACATTTCTTGCATGGGGGACAAAGGCGCGTGCTATGAGGTCGGCGCGGGCGGTGCCAGCGGCCCGAACGGCCGCTTTCAGGAGATACCCGAAATCAGATGTGCGGGATTGCGGGATTTGTCGATTTCCGGCGCCGTAGCACGGCCGACGATTTGCGGGCCGTCGCGGCCTGCATGACGCGGCAGCTGCATCATCGCGGGCCGGACGACTCAGGTTCCTGGATCGATGCCGAGGCCGGGCTCTTTCTTGCCCATACGCGCCTTGCGATCGTGGACCTCAGCCCGGCCGGAGCGCAGCCGATGCCGTCGAGCTGCGGGCGCTTTGTGCTGTCCTACAATGGCGAGATCTATAATGCGCAGGAACTGCGATCCGAGCTTGAGGCTGCGGGCCGGCAGTTTCGCGGGCATTCCGATACCGAGGTGCTGGCGGAAGGCTGCGCAGTGTGGGGCGTCGAGCGCACCGTCCGGCGTCTGATCGGCATGTTCGCCTTTGCGGCCTGGGATCGAAAAGACCGCACGCTCTCTCTCGTGCGCGACCGGCTCGGCATCAAGCCGGTCTATTGGGGTCGTTGCGACGGGCGCCTGGTCTTCGGGTCCGAACTGAAGGCGTTGCAATGCATTCCCGGCTGGCGCGGCGAACTCGACATCGAGTCGCTCGCCGCCTATCTGCGCTTCAGCTATGTCCCGGCGCCCCACAGCATCTTCCGCAACATCAACAAGCTGAAGCCAGGCACCGTTCTGGAGGTTCTGCCTGACGGCGAGCTTCGCCAGAAAGTCTATTGGTCGCTGGCGGATGTCGCGGCCCGCGGCGAGAGCGAGAGTCGCCGCTTCAACGACGAGGAGGCGATCGAAGCGCTCGATTCCATTCTCGGCGACGCCGTCGCACGTCGCCTCGTGGCGGACGTCCCGCTCGGCGCGTTCCTCTCAGGCGGCGTCGATTCCTCTGCAGTCGTCGCGCTCATGCAGAAGGCGAGTGACCGCCCGGTCAAGACCTTCTCGATCGGGTTTCGCGAAGCTGAGCACGACGAGTCCGCCCATGCGGCTGCCGTGGCGCGCCGGCTCGGGACCGAGCATACGGAATTCGTCGTCACGCCGGAGGATGCGCGCGGCGTCATTGAGAGGCTGCCGAGGATTTTTGACGAGCCCTTTGCCGACTCCTCGCAGATCCCGACTTTTCTCGTGTCCGAACTGACGAGGCGGTATGTCACGGTCGCGCTGTCCGGAGACGGCGGCGATGAATTGTTCGGCGGCTATAATCGGTATGGGATCGGCTACCGGGTCTTTTCTGCCCTGCATCGCCTCCCGGGCCCGCTGCGGGGTTCGCTGGGGCGCGCAATGTCGGGGATATCTCCGGCGCAATGGGACGGCGCGCTGTCCTGGATGCCGGCGTCGCTGCGTCCGCGCCATGTCGGTGAGAAATTGCACAAGCTGGCCGCCGTGCTGCCCGAGGACATGCAGGGCTACTACGAACGATTGGCGTCGCCGGGCGGGGACATTTGGCGCGCGTTGCCGGGTGCTGCCGAGCCGACGCTCGGTCCGCTGGCGCTCGAAAGTCGCCAGGCGATTCCCGAGGCCCGCGCCTGGATGCAGTTCATGGATGCGGCGACCTATCTGCCCGACGATATCCTGACCAAGGTCGACCGGGCCAGCATGGCGGTCGCCTTGGAGGCGCGCGTTCCCATTCTCGACCACAGGGTTGTCGAATTCGCCTGGTCGCTGCCGAGCCGCTTCAAGTTTCGGAATGGCCAGACCAAATGGCTGCTCCGGCAGCTCCTGCATCGTTACGTCCCGCAAGCCTTGATCGATCGCCCCAAGACTGGTTTCGGGGTACCGATCGGGGCCTGGTTGCGAGGGCCGCTGCGCGGCTGGGCTGAGGATTTGCTCGATTCCGGCGCCGGCAAGGACGGGCTGTTCGATCCCGCGCCGATCAAACAGGCCTGGGCCGAGCATCAATCCGGATCGCGCGACTGGCAGCACGCGCTGTGGAATGTGCTGATGTTCGAGGCGTGGAGGCGCGAATATTCGCAGACTTGTCTGAATGAGACGCACACAGTAACAACGTGTTGAGAGCGATATTTTGCGTCACTAGCGGTGAATGATGAGCTTGGTCCGACATGTTACACAGCAGGTATTCCGTCTGTTGCCGCAGGGTCTGTGGCGGCCGTTGAAAGTTCAGGTCAATGATCGCTACCGATATCGTCGGTATTTCGCGGCCGTCAAGGGACGTGCGGCCAATGTCGAAGCGCTGCTGAAGAGAGTAGCGAGCAGCTATCGCAAGATCGATCTGCCGCTTGTGATGATTTCGCAGGTCGAGCGATCGGGTGGCTCGATGATGGCGCAGCTCTTCGATGGGCATCCGCAAATCCTGGCGCATCCGCACGAACTCAAAATCGGCTATCCCGATAAGAGGATTTGGCCTCCAACGGATATCGCAAACATCGATGAGCAGTTTCGTGTCCTGTTCGAGCTCAACACCATCAATTTCTTCGAAGAGGGCTATTTCAAGGGTAAACACAACCCGCAGCGGATTAATTTCTTTCTGATGCCGCAGCTTCAGCGCGCGATTTTCGAGGCGGAGCTGGCCGGCAGGGAAAAGCGGACCGGCCGCGATGTGCTGGATGCGTATTTCACGTCCTACTTCAATGCCTGGCTCAACCTGCGCAATCGCATCGAGGACGCAAAGCTCATCACCGGCTTCGTCCCGATGATGGCGGCGGACGAGTCGAACATGGACCAGTTCTGGTCCGTCTATCCGGACGGTTATCTGATCTCCGTGATCCGTTCGCCGCTCAGCTGGTATCCGTCCTTCGTCAAGCTCAAGGGCGGAACCGTGGAGACCGTCGCTGCGCGCTGGAATTCGTCGACCGAGGGGACGATCCGCGAGCGCGCGCGCCGCAAGGATCGAACGATCGTGCTCCGCTTCGATGACGTGGTGAAGAATACCGAAGCGGCGATGCGCCTCGTCTGCCGCCGCATCGGCCTCGATTTTCATCCGTCGCTGGTCAGCCCGACATTCAACCAGGAGCCGATCGGGTCGAATTCCGTGTTCGGGCAGACGGAACCGGGAGTCGTGACGGCCGCTCCGGCGCAGCGCGAATCCCTCCTCAGCGACGCGGAGCGCGACTATCTGAACGCGCATTGCATGCCGCTTTACAAGCGCGCGCTTGACGAAATCGTCGAAACGGTCTGACAGCGGACGACGTGAAGGACAGCACAGACGCACTGGGCGAACGGCCGGCACCGGCAAGACGAGGCTTGCCCGACTTCGCGCGCGATTTTTCCTCGATCGACGCCTTTCTTGCCTGGTGGCTCGAGAACGACGTGCTCGACGAACCTCATGCCTCGGTATTCAACGGCTATTATGCCGGATATCGCTCGAAATTCGGCCCCTATCTTCGCCATCATTACCGCGGTCAGACCGAGGAGATCGGCCGCCTGATCGCGGAAAGGAGCAAGCCGTCGCTGCTCGAGGTTGGCGGAGGATGCGGCACCGAGGCCTTGTGGTTTGCCTTGCGGGGGGCGCGTGTGCTTGCGGTCGATGTCAACAACGAGCGGCTGGCGGTCGCCCGCGCACGGCAGAGAATCGTGGAGCGGGGCATCGGACGGCCGCTGGATCTCGAATTCCGGTTCTGCTCGCTGTTCGATCTCCCGCCGGAGCCGTCATTCGACCTGGTTTGGATGGAGCAGGCCTTCCATCACGTCGAGCCGCGCGCGCAGGTTTACGGCACGATTGCCGGGCTTCTGAAGCGCGAGGGCCATGTCGTCATCTCCGAAGCCAATGCCTGGAACCCGCTCCTGCAGCTCGTGCTGTTCCGGCGGCGAGGCTTTCGGACCATCGTCGAGCGGACGACCGAGCAGGGTGAGCACATCTTGTACGGCAATGAGCGGATCACGATCCCGGCCGTTCTGGCGCGCGGTTTCGCCGACGCGGGGATCGAGCAGCAATCCGTCCGCTATTTTCGCGTGCTGCCGAATGTGAGGGCCGCCGATGCATTTCTCCCGCTGGAGAAATGGGTGCCGCGGCGGGCGGCCCCGCTGTTCAGCCACTACAACTATGTGGGCCGCAAGCCTTAGGCTTCGGCTCGGCTGAGGGTCACGCGGAGGCCCTCGATCTCCCCGGGCAGCTTGTGATCCATGAGCCCCCGGTACAGCCGGTCGTAACGATCGACACAGCTTTCGATCGAGAAGCGGCGAACGGCGTCCTCGCGCGCCGCGCGCCCCATGCTCCGTCGTCGGTCCGGCTCCGCCGCGAGCGCGAGGATCGCCCGTCCCAGCGCCGCCGGATCGCGGGGAGGAACGACAAGCCCCGTCTCGCCGTCCGCGACCGCCTCTGCATTGCCGCCGACGTCGGTCACGACCATCGGTAGTCCGGCCGCGAGGCCTTCGATCACCGCATTCGAAAAGCCTTCCTGATGCGAGCAGAGGATGCCGATGTCCGCGGTCCTGAGGAGCCGGGGGACATCGCTGCGCTCGCCCAGGAAATGCACATTCGCGCCGATGCCAAGCTGCCCGGCCTGCTCGATGAGCTGCTGGCCGCAGCCTTCGTCCCGGCCGGCACAGAGGAGCCGCCAGCCTTGCGGCAATTGCGATGCGATGCCGCCGAGCGCCGTCAGCAGGTCCGCGTGACCCTTGTAGGGAATGAGGTTGGCGACGATGATCAGGGTGAGCGACGGCGCGGCCTTGCTTTCGCCCGGGCCATCCGCCGGCGCGACAGCGCTCACAGCGGAAAGATCGGTTCCGTTATAGATCAGCCCGACCTTGTCGGGCGGACAGCCTTCGCTGTCGATCAGATCGCGCGCGACGCGCCTTGAATTCGCAACGACTGCATTCATGCGCGCGTGCAGCCAGCATTCGACGCGATGAACCGCCGATTGCCCTCCCTGATAGATGTTGAGGCTCCTGCGGCTCATGACCTTCACCGGCACCCGCAACAGGATCGCGAGCGGCGCGCCAAGCATGTAGGCGAGGGGCAGGAAGAAATGCATGATCTGGGGCTTGCGCCGGGCGACGAGGCGCGCCAGCCGCAGCCAGGCCCGAGCGAGATGCAGGCCGTCACGCTTCCAGTCCCGCGCGGCGCGATCGGGTGCGTCGCGGCCGATCACCTCAATTCCCGCCTGTTCCAGCACGGCTGCGAACGCCCCGCGGCGCCAGAGGCAATACACAATCGGAGTCCAGCCGTGGTCGCGCAGGCGGGGGACGACAAGCGAAAGATGCTTTTCCGTCCCTCCGGTATCGAGGGACATTGTGACATAGACGATCGTCCGCCTCCCCGGAGGCAGGAGCGAGGTATCGTTGATCTGGCTGGGGCCGGTTTGGCGCATGGGAAGATCACGGTGACGGCCGAAAGGCCGGCGGGGCAAACCTTGCCATGCCGGCGCCGGCTCGGCTCAGCCTATTTTCCGCGAACCGCCTTGCTGAACCGCTGCAACGTCGGATAGCCGTAGACCGGTCGGCGGTTCGGCTCCTTCAGCCAGGCGAAAAAATAGCTTGCGGCAAGAATGCGGTCGTCCCCCGGAAAGCCTGGCGGTGTCAGCGGGTATCCGAGCTGACGGGCGGCCGGGGCGATTGTCTGAAGGATGCGATCGCGCACCGGCGACCGCCGCAGGAGATAGCGGGCGAGCCGGAAGTCTTCCTTGCGGCGCTCGGGAACCGCGGAGGCATCGTCGTTGATCTGGATGGAAAGATGCCGGGTGATGCGCGCGATTTCCGCGCGCGGATTGGCGACGAGGTCCTCGTAGCGCGTGACGAGATCGGCGGGCTGCATCAGCTCGTTCATCATGGCGACCGAATAGGCCCAGCTTGCCGCCGCGCGCAGGACCGGATCCTCGTGCCGGAGGATTTCTCGCGCTCCGAGGAACATCGGGTTCTTTTTGCCGGCCTCGTTGCCACCCATCATGGACTGGATCACGGCCCATGGGTTGCGCACCAGCCAGAGGAATGGAGCGTCCGGGAAAGCGCGGCGGATTTCGCGCGCGCGCACGATGTTGTTCGGATTCTTGATGACCAGCCGCTTGTCGCCGGCATCGGCGCTCCAAAGTGCGTTCAGCCGCGCGAAGGCGCTGGCATCGAAATCGATCTCCTCGACCGGAAGTTTGGGAAGGCCGAAGGTCTGGAGCCAGAATTCTCGATCCGGAATCTGGTTGCGCTCCTCGGGGATATAGACGCTTTTCTTCTTGTGCTCGGTGATGAGGTAGGTGTCGGGCGAACGTCCGAGCGCGCGCGTCAGCATTCGGGTGCCCGAGCGCGGCGGCGACATGATGAAGACGTGGTCGGTTCGCATCGGGTGAAGGTTCTAATGCGCGCGGGGAACCGGCCGGCACCCTGCGCTTGATAGACCGGTTTGTTATTTGATACCTTCATTCAATGCAAATGTGGGGCAGGGGCGCCGGTTGTGAACGAAAAGCAGCTCATCAAGAAGGCGTTGGATTACGGCATTCCGAGCAGCACCGTCGCGCAGGCCTTGCGTTTCCGGCGGATTCTGGGTGAGCCGACCGAATTCCTGAAGCGTCGTTCGGAGGCGCAGAGGATTGCGGCGACCTCGCCCTATGCCAATGTCATCGACAAGACGAAGGGTTACGGCCGCTTCGGGCCGAACGATTTTCCGGGCATCATGGATGCGGTCGCGGCGGCAAACCGCATCCGGGAGTCGAAGACGCTGGACGGGAAATTCAAGAAGCCCTTCTTCGTCAATCTGCTCGAACCGGCCGATCTCGACAACAATCCGGAATTGCTCGCCCTGGCGAGGAGCCGGCCTGTACTGGAGGCGGCTGCGGCCTATCTCGGAACCGTCCCCGAACTCAGCGGCATCGGCGTATTCCTCAGCCCGGCCAACCAGAGCCTGGAGAAGAGCCAGCAATATCACACCGACGACGTCGACACGACGCAGGTGAAGTGCTTCGTCAATTGCAACGACATCGGTCCGAACAACGGCCCGTTCACCTTCATCACCGCCGACGCGAGCGACGCCCTGCGCCGAAAGCTGAAGCACGGGTGGCGGGGGCCTCGGCTTTCCGACGAGGACGTCACGAAAAACTGCAGCCCCGAGGATGTCGTCTCGATCACGGGCGGACCCGGTCACGGTGTGCTGGTAGATTCGTCGCGCTGCCTGCATTTCGGCAGCCGCTGCCGCGAGGGCTATCGCCTCGTCATCATGTTCCAGCTTACGCGGCGCCCCAGCCTCGCGATCGAATCCGACAATCCGCGCGGACGCACGCTCATCATCGATCATTGACCGCGCAACCTTGCGCGATCCGAAGCGGAGCCTGGCCGGACGAGGATGAAATATCGCGCCGATATCGACGGGCTGCTCGCGGTCGCGGTCATGCCCGTTGTGCTTTATCATGTCGGGGCGGGACCATTCACCGGCGGTTTTGTCGGCGTCGACGTCTTCTTCGTGATCTCCGGCTTCCTCATCACGTCGCTGATCGTCGAGGACATCCGGAACGATCGCTTTTCGCTGCTCGATTTCTATGAGCGCCGCGCTCGCCGCATTCTTCCTCCTCTGTTTGCGGTCATGGCGGCCTCGGCGGTTGCTGCCTATCTGCTGTTTCTGCCCCCTCCGTTGCTCGGCTTTTCCGAGAGTCTGATCGCCACGTCCTTCTTCGGTTCAAACTTCTATTTCTGGTGGCAGGTCGATTATTTCGATGCGCCCGCAGAGCTGAAACCGCTCCTGCATACGTGGTCGCTGGCCGTGGAGGAGCAGTTCTATCTGCTCTACCCGCTGCTGCTGTTGCTTGTGGTCCGCCGCTGGAAGAACGCCTGGCCGGTAGTGATCATGATGCTGATGGTCGTCAGTTACTTGGCGAGCATATGGGCCGTGCGCCGGATGCCGGCGGCGGCCTTCTATCTTCTTCCCTATCGTGCCTGGGAGCTTTTGCTCGGTGCCATGCTCGCGAGCGGCTTCGCCCCCAAAGTGGGCGGGAGACGGCTTGCGGAGGTGCTCTCGCTCGCCGGCGTCGCCCTGATCGCCTACGCCGTCTTTACCTATCGGACTTCGATGGTATTTCCCGGACGCGCGGCCGTTTATCCATGCCTTGGCGCCGCCTTGCTGATTTATGCCGGGGGCCTCAGTACCGAAACACTGGTCGGGCGGGCGATGACCTGGCGGCCGGTCGTCTTTATCGGGCTTATTTCCTATTCGCTCTATCTCTGGCACTGGCCGATTGTCGTGTTTGGCAAATACTGGCTCGTCATGCCGCCGACGCCAACGATTCTGGCGGGGATGGTGCTGGCATCCGTCGTCCTGTCGTATCTGTCCTGGAAGTGGCTCGAAGGGCCGATCCGCGCGAAGCTGCGCTTGCCCACGCGCCGGGAGCTGGCTGCTGGCATCGGCGCTTGTGTCGCCGCCTTCCTGGTCTTCGGCATGTGGGGGATCGCGGCGCAAGGTTGGCCTCACCGGATCAGCCCGGTCGTGCTCGCGCTCGCCGACGAAAAGCAGTTCATGCATGATCGCCGAGACTGCAACGGTGTCTCAAACAAGCAATTGTCCGACCTCTGCATCCGCGGAGCTTCAGGCGTCGCACCGGATTTCATTCTGGTCGGCGACAGCCACGCCGACGCCCTCAGCCCGGGCCTGTTTGCGGCGGCGGCGGCAGCGGGCCGCGCCGGCTACCAGTTCACGGAGGGCGGATATCGTCCAGCCTACGGTTTCGATCGCGTCGGCGATGAGATGCGCATCAGAAAACTCGACGCGAATCTGCGGGAACTGATCGAGAGAAGCGGCATTCGGGACATATTCATCATGGCCTACTGGTCGTCCGCGATGAAGAATGAATATCTCGACGCCAACGGCCACCGCCGGTCGGCCGCGCTTGTCCTGGCACACAGCCTGACGACGCTCGCCCGTTCCGATCCGAATATTCGTCTGTTCGTCATCGAGGACAACCCGAGTGCCCCGCAGCTTTCTCCGGGCACGGCGGCCCGGGCCATTCATTTCGGAAAGCAGCCGTCGGTCGGCATCGCGCGGCAGGAATACCAGGAGCAACTCGATGCCTTCCGTCCGGTTCTCAGAGAAATCGAGAAGCTTCCGAACGTCAAGGTAATCGCACTTGGCGATCTCCTGTGCGACAAGAGCTTCTGCGGCAGCACTTCGGCCGACCAGCCGCTCTATCGCGATGACAATCACCTCTCGATCGTGGGGGCGTCGCGCCTCCAGGGAATGTTGACGGACATCCTCGCCCGCCCGAGCGCCGCAGCAAGCAATCACTGACACGGACCGCGCCGTGCTTCAGGCCGCGATGCCGGTGGTCGCCGCCTTGCCGTGACGGGTGCGCAGAATTTCGTCGCGAACGGCCTCGCGGACGCGCTGGCCCGCCATTCCATCGTCGTTGCCGACCCAGAAGGTGAGCGCCTCCGCGGCTGCGGGACGAAGGTCGGACGCGCGGGGCGAGGGCGCATTCAGATGGGCGCTTGCGCGCTCGACGATTTCATCCGGCGAACGCGCCCGTTCCACCGCGTCCCCGACGTCGATCACCAGGGGGCGCATGCGGGGATCGTCGGCCTCGCCGAATTGCGGCACGATCACGGGCTTGCCGGCCGCGAGCGCTTCCAAAAGCGCAGTGGTATTGAAACCGATGACGACGCTGCTCGCGACGATCAACGGGAAGGGATCGCCGCCGGAAACAACGGACAGGTTGGGTGGCAGCTCTCCGGCGAACTGACGCAGGAGATTCAGGCTGTCGTCCACGCGCCTCGATTGAGCCTTGGTCTTGACCACGACCCGCGCCTGCGGATTGCGTCTCGCCAGTTCGATAATCGCCTTGTGGGTCCCTTCGCAGAGTTCCGTCCAGGAGAGGTTGGCCCATTCGCCATCGGTGACGTCGATGCGGACCCGTGCGTCGGTCACGCGCTCCATGTCGGTCAGCTTCTCCTTGCGCCAGAAGGAAAAGAAAAGGACCTGTGGGGCGTTCCCGGACTGGTCGGCGGCATGGTTCTTTCGCCACCTGTGAATGCGATCCATCCGCGGCATGCCCGTGACGGCGATCTGCTCGCGAGCGGCCACGCCGGTTTCTGCCTGCAACTCCTTCTCGGTATCGCTGTAGACGAGGATCTTGCTGCCTTCGAAGGCGCCCCTGGTCCGGTAGATCGCGCGCCAGTATTCGACGCGCTCGGGACTCTTGACGTTTTCCTTGTGCAGAACCACGAGCGGTGTTCCCGCCTGCTTCAATGCGGCGCCGAACTCGCGCTGCGCGAAGTAGCCGAAATTGGCCGTGACCACGGCATCGATCGGCCGCAATTCGCGGAAGCGCTGCCAAAGCGCAAGCAGAAACTCGCGAAATTGCAGCTTGCTCGCCTCCACGGCGGGATCGTCGCTGGCATAGCGCCGGTTGCTGAGCTGTGGGGCGAGGATCGCCGATGCCATCGCCTTCAGCGCGTAATTCGGCCAGCTCACGACCTCGAACGCGGAATCGGCAAGCAGGCTCTCCTCGATATCGCCCGGGAAGCCCGGCTTGTTCAGATTGAGCACGAGCACGCGGTAGCTCGCCGGTTCGCCGCGCCTCGATGGAAGGTGCTCCGGAAACGGTCTCACGCTCAAGGCCAGCACGCGTGCCGCAATTCGCGGCAGGCGCAGCCGCGCGAGCAGGCTCAGCGCCGGATAGAGGATGAATTTAAGGCGCATGGTCCCCGCCGGACGACATCACGCAGGCTTTATTTCCCTGCAGATTGCCTCATAGGCGCGGCGCCCGGCAAGGCCGTCCTCGTTGCCCAGCCAATATTGCAGGATCTTCTTCACCCTTTCCGGCAGCTCCAGCGGGGTATTGAGGGGCTGGATCGCACGAGCCAGAACGAGCTCCCGAAGCTGGGCGGGAGAGTCGGCGTAATCCGCGGCATCACCTACATCGATCACGAACTTGCGCAGGACGGGATCGACCGCCTCGCCGAAACGGGGAACGATGACCGGCTTGCCGAGCGCGAGCGCTTCCAGGACGCCGGTCGTGTTGAATCCGACGACGACCCGGCTCTCGGCCATCAATTCAAAGGCGTCGCCCCCCGAGGTGATATGGAAATTGGCGGGCGGAGCTTCCTCGCCCGCGTTGACGATGGCGAGCAATTCCTCGTCCTGTCGAGTCAGGCCTTTGGTCTTGGCGTAAACATGAATGTCCGGCCTTGCGCGCGCCAGGTCGACCATCGCGCGGTGGGTATCCGTGCAGAAGCCGCCCCATCCATTCGACAATCCTGCCTCGACCGGGATCTTGTCCGAGCGAGAGAACGAGAAAAACGTCACCTTCGCGGCGCGGCCGGCGGGCGCCGGCCCCGCATGCTCGCGCCGCCAGCGATGGAAGCGGTCGAGCCGAGCCATGCCGACTACCTCCACTTGCGATGGCGTAACGATGCCGCTCGACAACTCGAGGTCACATTCCATCTGGTTGTAGACTAGAATTTTGCGACCGCCGAACTTGCCGCGTCTCTCCCGATAGATCCCGCGCCAGAATTCGCGGCGATGCTCTGTTGCGGCGTTGAGATTTTCCTTCTGGAGCACCACGAAGGGCGTCCCGTATTGCTCAAGCGCGAAGGCAAGTTCGCGCTGTACGCGATAGCCGAAATTCGGGGAGATGACGGCCGCGAATGGCTGGATGCGCTGCAGATGTCGCCACATCGCAAGGGCAAATCGCCGGTATCGGGGCTTGGTCGCCTCGACCTCCGGATTGTTGGTGACATAGGTGTCGTGCCGTAGGCCGGGATAGAGAATGGTATCGGCGATGGCGGGCAGAGCATATTGCGGCCACTGCACCAGTTCGAACCGGTCGTCGCCGCTGAAGACCTCGAGAATATCTCTGAGAAACTCGTCCTTTCCGGAATTCAGGACGAGAATCCGACTTGGCCCGGTCTTGGGTGTGCCATCGTCCTTGACGATGGGTTGAGAAAGGGTCGCAAGCATGCGCGCCGCTACCCACGGCAAATTCCACCGCGCCGCGAACGACAGGATCTTTCGCCGGGTGTCTTTGTGCACCAGGATGGCGTGAGCCTTGTTCCGGTAGTCGTCAAGGCGCTGAATCATCGAGCTGCTCGTGCAATTCGTGCCATCGGGCCGCTCCAGGCCGTTCAGTTCTGGCATGCGGGGACAGAGAAGAGGGCCGGCGCCTTCCGGCGCGGCTTCGCCGCGGTCCGGCGATCCCGGGTCCGCCCGATCTCGCGCCTGACGCTATCCAGCACCCGCCGGCCGGCGCCGCCGTCGTCGTTGCCGACCCATTCCCGCAAGGTCCTTGCCGCCGTGGGGTCGAGCTGTTCGGGAACGGTGGCGGGGCTGTCGAGCTCGAGGCAGACGAGGCGCTTCAGATCGTCCGGTGAATGCGCCTTCTGCACCGCATCGCCGAGATCGATGACAAGCTCGCTCATGGCGGGATCGCGCGCTTCGCCGAAATCCGGGACGATGACCGTCTTCCCGGCGGCCAGCGCCTCCAGGAGGGCCGTGCTGTTGAAGCCGATCACGACCTTGCTCTCGGCGATCAGCTCGACCGGATCGCCACCCTTCACGATGCTGAAATTCGGCGGCAGCTCGCCACCATATTCGCCGAGGCTCCTGAGCACCTCGTCGAGCCTTATGGATTGCGGCTTCGTCTTCAGCACGACCCGGATATCGGGACGGGCGCGCGCCAGTTCGATGACGGCGCGGTAGGTGCCCTCGCACAGGACATTCCAGTTGCGCCTGCTCCATTCCTCGTTGCTGTCGACGCGCAGGCGGGCATCGGTCACGCGCTCGTAGGCGGTCAGCTTTTCTCGCGCCCAGAATGCAAAGAACAGGACCTGCCGCGGATTGGCAGCCGCCGTTCCGCCATGCTCCCGCCGCCACCGGTGCACGCGATCCAGCCGCGGCATGCCGGTGACCACGATCGCATTCGCGTCGGCGACGCCCCCCGCGATCTGCAGCGCGCGTTCGGTCTCGCTATAGACGAGAATCTTGCTGCCCTCGAAACGGCCGCGCGCACGATAGATCGGCTCCCAGTATTTCAGCCGCCCCGGGCTCTTCACGTTTTCCTTGTGCAGGGCGATGAAAGGCGTGCCCGCTTCCTGCAACGCCGCGGCGAATTCCCGCTGATTGTAATAGCCGTAATTGGCGGTGAGGACGGCGTCGATCGGGCAGGACCGGGTGAGCGCCTGCCAGACCTCAAGGAGAAACCGGCGGTAGCGCTGTTTCGTGGCCTCGATCGCGGGATCGTCGGTGGCATATCGCTTGTTGCTGAGTTCGGGAGCGAGCAGGGCGGCCGAGAACGATGTCAGGGCATAGGTGGGCCAGCTCACGAGCGCGACATCATGCGCGTCGCCGAAGCTCGCCGCCACATCCGCCGGGAATCCGGGCTTGTTCAGGTTGAGGACCATGATTCGGCAGGCGGGGGAAGCGGGAGCGGGAAGGCCAGGCAGCGGCGACAGGTTGCGCGCCAGCAGCCATGCCGCCAGGCGCGGCATGTTCAATCGCGCCGCAATTCGCAGGATCCATTTGAGCCAGGTCTTGGGCCGGAGATAGGTCATCGGCTAGACGGCGCGAGCGAGGTTCGGCGCAACCGCATCCCTGATCGCGTTGTGAACGCGCTGGCCGGCGGCGCAATCGTCGTTGCCGACCCAGTATCGCAATACCCGCGACACCGACCCGGTGAGTTCGCTCGGAACGTCGCGCGGGTTGTCGACAAGATCGGTGACGAGCCGGATGAGCTCCTCCTCCGACTGCGCGTAGGTCACTGCATCTCCGAGATCGATAATATGACCGCGCATGGCGCTGTCCTGCGCCTCGCCGAACCAGGGGACGATCACCGGCTTGCCGGCCGCGATCGCCTCGAGCAGCCCGGTCGTGTTGAAGCCAATCACAGCCCGGCTCTGGGTCATCAGCGGGAAGGGATCCCCACCGGCGACCACCTTGACGTTTTCCGGCAGCGTTTCCGCCGCCGATTTCAGCATCAGCAGGATATCGTCCTTCTTGCGGTGCTGACCCTTGGTCTTGATCACGACGGTGATGTCCGGCCGGCGGCGCGCGAGTTCGACCATGGCGCGATGCGAGCCTTGCCCGAGATCGTTCCAGCCGAGCTTGCCCCAGTCGCCGTCCATCGCCTCCATATTGCCTTCGATTCCGGCATAGGCCTTGCGCTGGATGCCGGTCAGTTTCTCGTGGCGCGCAAAGGCGAAGAACAGGACCTGGGGCGAGGTTCGCTCGCGCGAGGGGCCCGCATGCTGCCGGCGCCAGCGATGCACGCGATCGAGCCGCGGCATGCCGGTGATCACGATTCGCTCCGGTTCCGCGACGACGCTCTCGATCTGCAGGTTGCGCTCGATATCGTTGTAGACGAGCACGGTCCTGCCGGTGAAGGGGCCGCGGCGTTCCTTGTAGAGACGATGCCAATAGCCGACCCGGTTCGGCGGCCGGACATTCTCCTTGTGAATGGCGACGAAGGGTGTGCCCGCCGCCTCAAGAACGGCCGCGAATTCGCGTTCCGCGCAATAGCTGAAATTGCCGGTCAGCACGATGTCGATCGGCATCAACCGCGACAGATGGGTCCAGACCTGCGCCAGAAAATCCCGATACGCGCGTTTGGTGGCCTCGATCTTCGGGTCGGACGTCAGATAGAAATTGTGATCGAGCGACGGCGACAGGATGGCGGACGAGAAGGCCTTCAGCGCAAAGCTCGGCCAAACGACAACCTCGAAATCCTCCGCCTCGCGAAAACTCTCCTCGATGTCCTCGAAGAATCCGGCGCGCGACATGACGAGCGCCCGGTAGCGCGCCTTGCGGGTTTGCGCGGCCCCGACCGGCAGCCTTCGGGAGATCAGGTAGAGCAGCCAGGCGGCCAGCCGCGGCTGCCGCCACCGGGCGAATTGCCGGAAAAGAAAATACAGGATCGAATGTACAAACATGGGTGTCTCATCGTGCCCGGACAGAGGCTCCGCGGTCCGAGCGTCTGAATTCCCCGGCTGTGCTTAGGCGAAGGCGACATGGAGCGCAACCGCGCGCCCGGACGGATGACGCGGCGGTTCGATGGCCGCCGATCACCCTGTACGGGGTTGACTTTTCGCGCCCCCAAAGCCTAATTCTGGCGCTCGATGGCTGGGTTCGGGTGCCGCCAGCTTTGGTGGTCCTGACCGGGGCGATGCTCTGTTCCCCGCTGCAAGCCTTCCCGCTGCAAGCCTTGGCGAATGCGCCGCATTCTCCGAACCTGCGGATCCACTGTGAAGCACGCTGCCCCGAAAGACGTCGACAAGCTTGCCACTTTTTTTGCGATCTACCGGACGCTGATTCATCAGCGCCCGCGTCTCCTTGTGGCGGTTGTCGCCCTCAGCTTCGCGGCGGCGCTCTCCGAAGGCGTCGGGCTCGCGATCATCTATCCGATGCTCGACAGCGTGGTCGGCAGCGGAAAGCTGCAAGGCGGCGTGTGGGACTGGCTGCGCAATATCGCGGTCTCGATTTCCGGCACGTCCCCGACCGAGGGGCTGCTCTATCTCGCGATTATTGTCTTCGGCCTGAAGGCCGTCCTGCTGGCCATGAACGTCGTCGCCACCTCCTTGTGGATCAACCGGCTGCAGGAGGACTGGCGTCTCGCGGCGCTGAGCCATTATCTGTACGGGCCCTACCGGGAGATCGTGGGCGAACGTCGCGGCAAGATCATTCAGAATATTCTCGGCGAAACGGGCACCGCTTCGAAGGGGGTGGAACAGCTTCTGATCCTTGTAACCAAGAGCGTGTTCGCGGTCGTGCTGATCGGCACGTTGTTCGTGCTGAACTGGAAGATGACCGCCGCCTTGCTGCTTGTGGTCGCGCTGGTCGTCCTGATCATTCGCTCGCGGGCTCTCGGCTTCATGCAGCGGCTTGGCCGCAAGCGCCTGACCTCGAAACAGGCGATGATGGCGGTCACGGCGGAGCCTATCTTTGCAGCCAGCACCATCAAGCTGCTCGGCGTCGAGAACGACGTGCTGGAAAGCCTGAAGCGGCCGCAACGCAAGCAGACGAGGGTCAATGTCTTGATGGCGCTTTTCACGAAGGCGCCGGATTTCTTTGTCGAGTTCATCGTCGTCGCCGTCGTGGCGATCATCTTCATCGTGATGGCGCGCGGGTTTGGAGTTCCCTACCAGGATACGGCGCCGCTCATCGGCGCCTTCGCGATCGTCTGCTCGCGTTTGCTCAATGTGTTGAGCAGCCTCTTCAACATGCGGCTCAATCTGGCCACCATCGCGCCGACATTGCCGCTTGTCGAACGGCTCGTTCGCAGCGACGAGAACGCCGATGTCGTCAAGCGCGGAGAAACGCTGGGCAGCATTCAGGGCGATATCGAATTCCGCAATGTCAGTTTTTCCTACACCCCCGACAAGGAGGTGCTGACGAATCTGTCGCTCACCTTCCCGAAGGGCAAGATGATCGGCATCGTGGGCGAGACGGGCGTGGGTAAGTCGACCATCGGCTATCTGATCGGCCGGCTCTACGACCCGCGAAGCGGCGCGATCTTCGTCAACGGCCGCGACATCCGCGATTTCTCGATTCAGTCGCTGCGCCGCCGCCTTGGCTATGTCGAGCAGAACCCCGCCATATTCAACGGCACGGTCGCCGAGAATATCGCGCTCGGCGCGCCCGGCGCATCGCGCGAGGATGTCGAGAGGGCGGCAAAGGCCGCCGAGCTTCACGATTTCATCCTGTCGCTTCCGAACGGCTATGACACCCCCGTACACGATCAGGGCTCGACCCTGTCCGGCGGCGAGCGGCAGCGACTGGCCATTGCGCGCGCGATCGTGCGGAAGCCGGATGTTTTCGTGTTCGACGAGGGGACCAGTGCGCTCGACCAGAAGACCGAGGCGGCCGTGCAGAGATCAATTCAGACGCTCGCGGGCGATGCGACCGTCATTGTGATCGCGCACCGGATCGCCACATTGAAGCATGCCGATCTGATTTACGAGCTTCTGCCCGGCGGAAAAGTGGTCACCCGCCGCTTCGAAGAGATCGCGGCGTAAGATGGCAAAGTCTGTCGCGTCGGCTTCCCCGGACGTGCCTGCGAGCGCAGGCACCTTTGCGATCGAGGGACGGCTGGTGGGCCCGGGCCAGCCTGCCTATCTGATTGCCGAAGTGGCGCAGGCGCATGACGGCTCGCTCGGCTTTGCCCACGCCTTCATCGATGCCGCCGCCGAGGCGCGCGCCGATGCCATCAAGTTCCAGACCCATTTTGCGGACGAGGAATCGACGCGCGACGAGCAGTTCCGCATCAAGTTCTCCAGGCAGGACGCCTCTCGCTTCGATTACTGGAAGCGGATGGAATTCACCGACGAACAATGGGCCGGGCTTGCCGATCACGCGCGCGAGAAAAAACTGCATTTCATCAGCTCCGCCTTCTCGGCGCGGGCGGTCGAGCTTCTGGAACGGCTCGGCATGCCGACCTGGAAGGTGGCCTCCGGCGAGGTGCTCTCGCCCGGCTTCCTTCAGCGCCTCGCGAAAACCGGCAAGCCGGTGCTGCTGAGCACGGGCATGAGCCCCTATGCCGAGATCGAGACTGCGTTCAGGTCGCTGCGGGATGCGGGCGCCCCCGTGGCGATCCTGCAATGCACCAGCCGCTATCCGACGCCGTTGCAGGAAGTCGGCCTCAACGTCATCGATGAACTGCGCCGCCGCTTCGGATGCCCGGTCGGCCTGTCCGATCATTCGGGGCAGGTTTACCCGGCGCTGATCGCGATGGCGCGGGGCGCCAGCATCATCGAGGCGCACATCACGCTCGATCGGCGCATGTTCGGGCCGGATACGTCGTCGTCGCTGACGGTGGAGGAGTTTGCGCTGCTTGGGCGGACCCGGGACGCCATCGCGGAGATCGACGCCCATCCGGTCGACAAGGACCGCATGGCCGAGGCCATGACGGGCATGCGCGACCTGTTTCAGAAGTCGGTGGCCCCGAAACGTGCGCTTTCCGCCGGAACCCTATTGACGCGCGACATGCTAACGACAAAAAAGCCCGCCACCGGCATCCCGGCGGGGGAGCTCGAGCGCGTCGTCGGCCGCAGGCTGTCTCGCGACGTCCTTCCCGACCGGGTTCTGAACTGGAGCGATCTTGATGAGCAAGGCGAGTAGCCGTCGGAAGGTTTGCGTGGCCGTCAACAGCCGCGCGAACTATGGACGGATCAAGTCGGTATTGCTGGCCATCCGCGAGAACCCGAAGCTCGAGCTGCAGCTGATTGTCGGCGCCTCCGGCCTGCTGCAGCGCTTCGGCAGCGTCGTCGACGTGATGCGCAAGGACGGGTTCGAGCCGAATGCAACCGTCTACAGCATCGTCGAAGGCGAGACGCCGACCACGATGGCCAAGTCGACCGGCCTCGCCATCATGGAACTGGCGACCCAGTTCGAGAATCTGAAGCCGGATGTCGTGATCACGGTCGCCGATCGGTTCGAGACCATCGCAACCGCGATCGCTGCGGGCTACATGAATATCGCCGTCGCCCATACGCAGGGCGGCGAGGTGACCGGCTCGATCGACGAAAGCGTGCGCCATGCCGTGACCAAGCTGTCGCATCTGCACTTTCCGGCGACGAAGCTTGCGTGTGAATATGTCATCAGGATGGGAGAGGATCCGAGCACGGTTCACTTCACGGGCTGTCCGTCGATCGACGCAATCGCCTCGCTCGACCTGTCCTCGCCGGGCGATATCTTCAAGCGCTATCGCGGCGTCGGTGCCGAGCTCAATCCGGACGAGCCGTATATCGTCGTGCTGCAGCATCCGGTGACCACCGAATACGGGCAGGGATTGCAGCAGATCGAAGAGACGCTGAATGCCGTGCACCGCATCGGCATGCAGACGGCGTGGCTGTGGCCGAACGTCGATGCCGGCTCCGACGACGTGTCGAAGGGCATCCGCCGCTTCCGCGAGCTGCATCAGCCGAAGAAGATTCATTTCTACATCAACTTCGCGGTTGAGGATTATGCGCGGCTGATCAACAACGCGAAATGTCTCGTCGGAAATTCAAGCTCGGCCCTGCGCGAGGGTGCGTTCCTGGGCGTGCCGGCGGTCAATATCGGCACGCGACAGCAGGGCCGCGAGCACGGCCCCAATGTCGTGCACGCGCCCTACGACCGGGTTGCGATCGAAGCCGCGATCCGCAAGCAGATCGCGCATGGGCGCTACGAGCGCTCGGAGATGTTCGGCGACGGCAAGGCGGGCGAACGCATCGCCAAAATCCTGGGCGAAGCCGAGCTTCGAATTCAGAAGCGACTGCATTATCAATAAACCCGGTGTGAACTGCGCCGGGCGGCAAGGTTGAAGACCGGCGCCCGTGAACGGTGCCTGTGAGGGTTGGGTATGGCGTCGGGGCGTTTTTCGGTTGTCTATCTGGGCGCTCCCGAAGGCGCCGAGGCCGCGCGCGGCGTTCTGGCGGACGGTTTCGAGGTCCGGCATCCCGAGCATACGCCAGGCGCCGTGGCGGATGCCTTGCGGGGCGCCGATGCGCTCCTCGATGCCTCGATGAAAGTGCCGATCGACGACCGGATGATTTCCGAATCACCGAAGTTGCGTATCATCAGCTGCGCGACGACCGGTTCGGATCACATTGCGCGCGACGTGCTGTCCGGCCGCGGCATCCCTGTGCGCACGCTGCGCGAGGATGGCGAGCTGTTGCGCAACATCACGCCGGCGGCCGAATTGACATTCGCTCTCCTGCTGGCCTGCGCGAGGCGGCTGCCGGCGGCGCTGAACGCCGTCAAGCGCGGCGAATGGGTGCGCGAGGATTTCCCGGGCCTGATGCTCAACGGGCGGCGGCTGGGGGTCATCGGCTGCGGCCGCATCGGCGGCTGGATGGCGCGCTACGCCCGCGCCTTCGGCATGGACGTGGTCGGCTACGATCCGTTCCTGACGGCCTTCCCCCCGGACATCGCGCCGGTAGAACTGGAGGAACTCGTCGAGACTTCGGACGCCGTGACCGTGCATGTGCATCTGAGCGACAAGACGCGGGGCCTGGTCTCGGCCGATCTGTTCAAGCGCATCAAGCCTGGCGCGATCTTTCTGAATACGTCGCGCGGCGCCGTGGCGGACGAGGCGGCGCTGCTCGCCGCCCTGGAATCCGGCCGTGTCTCCGCGGCGGGCCTCGACGTGCTCGAGGGCGAGCCGGATGTGGCGAGGCATCCGCTGCGGCTCTATGCCGAGCGTCATGACAATCTGCTGATCACGCCGCATTGCGGCGGCTTCAGCCCGGACGCGGTGCGGGTCGTGTGCCGGCGCGCCGCCGAAAAAATCCGCGATCATCTGCAGGGCGCGGCATCATGAGCCAGTTTGCGCGGCTGGCGGGCGAGATCGCGGAAATCAACGAGGGGCCGGTCTTCGGCGTGCCCGGCAGCGGCGCGACGCTCTCGCTGATCGACGAGCTGGAGCGCAAGGGCCGCGATTTCGTGCTTGCGCAATTCGAGGGCGCGGCCGCCATGATGGCCGGCACCGTCGGCCGGCTGAGCGGGAAGGCGGGGCTGTGCCTGTCGATCAAGGGTCCGGGCGTCACCAACATGATGCCGGGGCTGGCGGTTGCGTCCTTCGAGGCATTTCCGCTGGTGGCGATCTCTGAGGCCTATGGTGCCGGCACGCCGGCCGCGCGCGCGCACAAGCGGATCGACCAGAGCGCGCTGACCTCGACCGTCTCCAAGGGCATCACGCAATGGACCAAGGCCTCGTCCGGCTTTGCCGAGGTGGCGGCGCTGGCGCAGGCCGAGACGCCCGGTCCGGTCGTGCTCGAGCTCGCGCAGCCCGAGCCGGCACAGCCGGCGCCGCTTCCCCAGCTGCCCGCGAGCAAGCCCGGCCACCCGCGTGCCGTTCTCGATCTCGTCCGAAAATCGTCGCGTCCGCTGGTCATCGCCGGCACGCTCGCCATCCGGCAGGGCCTGTCGCGGCGGCTCGCTGCGCTCGCGATTCCGGTCTTCAGCACGGCGGCGGCGAAGGGGGTCATGGACGAGACGCAGCCGATGTCGGCGGGCGTCTTCACCGGCGTCGGCCTCGAGCTCAGCCCGGAGCAGCATCTCATCAAGGACGCCGATCTCGTCGTGTGCTTCGGCATGCGGCCGAACGAGATGCTGGCGACCAGGCCGTTCGGGCCGCCGGCCGTCAACATCGCTGCGGTGTCCGAGCCCGGCGCCGAGGCCTTCGCCTTCGCCGCGGTCGCGGGGGCGGACAGCGCCGGCGAGGTTCTGGACGAACTCGCCGGCAAGGACTGGGGCGCCGATCTCGTCGCAAAGGCGCAGGACGGAATCCGCCGTGCCATGCTCTCCAACCATTTCCTGCCGGCGCATGTGTTCGAGGCCGCGCAGGCGCATTTTGCCGGCACGGTCCGCGGCGTGTTCGATACCGGCTATTTCTGCACCATTGCCGAACATGCCTGGCGCCCGCGCGACGCCGCGCTGTGCCTGATGTCGGGGCAGGGCCGCTACATGGGCACCGGCATTCCGATGGCGCTCGGCGCAGCCATCCACGATCAATCCGTGCCGACGGTCGCCTTTCTCGGCGACGGCGGCATCGGCCCCTTCGTCGGCGAGGCGCGGCTCGCCGTCGAACGGAAGCTGCCGCTGCTGTTCTGCCTGCTGAGCGACGGCTATCTCTCGTCCATCCGAACCCGCGCGCTGAACGACAAGCTGACACAGAAGCCGGTGACCATCGGCCAGCCGTCCTGGGCGCGCGTGTTCGAGGCGTTCGGCATGCCCGCCGCGAATGTCGACAGCGAAGATGCCTTCGCCAGGGCCCTGGGCGCGTGGCGGCCGAAGGACGGGCCGGCCTTCATCGAGGTCGCGTTCGATCCCGATCCCTACGAGGCGATGGTCAAGGGCATACGCTGAGGCACGCAGATGGACGGCAAACACATCCTCATCGTCGGCAGCGGCAGCGTCGGCAAGCGCCACGCCCGCAACCTGGCCGCGCTCGGCTGCCGCATTTCCGGCATGGACCCGCGCGCGGATCGCCGCGAGGAGATGGCGTCGGAAGTGAAGCTCGTCGCCGCCTTCGCGAGCGAGCAGGAGGCCTATGCGGCCGCGAAATACGATGGGGTCGTGATTGCCTCGCCGCCGCATGTGCATGTGCGCCAGACCGTCCAGGCGCTCGAGGCGGGCTGTCCCGTGCTGCTGGAAAAGCCGGTCTGCCCCGACCTGAAAGGCGCACGCGCGCTGCAGGAGGCTGCGAAGCGCACCAAGGCCCCGCTGCTGATGGGCTATACGTGGCGCTGGTGGCCGCCGCTGGCCGACGTGCGCCGCCTGCTCGATGAAAAGGCCGTGGGTGCGATCCACCACGTCCAGTTTCACATGTCGGCCCATCTCGCCGACTGGCATCCCTGGGAGCGCTACCAGGATTTCTTCATGGCGCAGCGCGAACAGGGCGGTGGCGCGCTGCTCGACGAAAGCCACTGGATCGACCTGATGCTGTGGCTGTTCGGCATGCCGAAGGAGGTGAGCGGCAAGATCGACAAGATCAGCACGCTCGAGATCACGAGCGACGACAATGTCGACCTGCTATTCACCTACGAGGATGGCCCGCGCGTGACCATGCATCTCGATCTCTACGGCCGTCCGCACGAGAAGTTCATCCGCTTCGTCGGCGCCGACGGCACGATCTTCTGGTCGGCGGATCCGAACCAGCTGTCGGTCGGCCGCACGGCTGCGGCGGAGTGGGACAAGACGGCCTATCGATGCGAGCGCAACGACATGTTCGTCGCGGTCGCGAAGGAGTTTCTGGCCGCGATCGATGGCGCGCCGGTGAAGACCTGCAATCTCGACGACGGCGTGAACGTGCTCAGGGTGATCGAGGCCGCGCGCGCCGCCAGCAGCGAGAATCGCGCGGCGGCGATCGGGGACTAGCGAATGGCGCTGCAGGGACAGACCGTTCTCGCCGTCGTTCCCGCCCGCGGGGGCTCGAAAGCCATTCCGCGCAAGAATCTGTGTCAGGTCGGCGGCATCTCGCTGGTCGGACGGGCGGGCGAGGTCGCGCGCGCGCTGCCCTGGATCGACGCGCGTGTCCTCTCCACCGACGACAGGGAAATCGCCGACGAGGGCCGGGCGCACGGGCTCTATGTCCCGTTCATGCGGCCCGACGAATTGTCCGGCGACCTCGCCAATTCGATCGACATGTGGCGGCATGCCTGGCTGGAATCGGAAAAGCACTATGGCAAGCGCTTCGACGTGTCCGTGCTGCTGGAGCCGACGAGCCCGCTGCGGCGCGCCGAGGACGTCACCGGGACCGTGGAATTGCTCCTGAGCGGCGACTACAAGGCGGCCGCAACCGTCAGCCCGGCGCCGGCGCATTTCACGCCGCACAAATGCCTGACGGTGAACGATGGGCTCATCGGCTTCTATCATCAGGCCGGCGCCCAGCACAGCATCCGGCAGACCATCCCGACCTATTATTTCCGCAACGGCATCTGCTATGCAGTCCGCCGCAAGACTCTGGTCGAGGACAGGGTGATTCTCGGCGACCGTTGCGCGGCCAACGTGATCGACCGCCATATCGTCAACATCGACGACATGTTCGATCTGGAACTGGCCGAGTTTCTGCTCCAGCGCGAAGCGCGCGCCGGGTCGCATTGAGGCGACGCGGGCGATGACCGACGCCAATCCTTCGCGGCTCCTGTTCGTCAACTATCACTATATCCGCGATCCGAGCGCCTATGCCTTCCCCGGCATTCATTCGCTGTCGATGGGCGATTTCCGCGCGCAGGTGGAATGGCTCGGCGCGCGGTTTCACTTCGCCACGCCGGAAGAGGTCGAGGGCTTCGCGCTCGATGGCAAGCCGCTCGCCCGCCCGAGCGTGTTCATCACCTTTGACGACGGTCTCGTGGATCATTGGGAGGCGACGCGCGAGGTGCTCGATCCGCTCGGCATCCGCGCGGGCTTCTTCGTCTGCTCGCGTCCCGGGGTGGAGGGGCGGATCCTCTCGGTTCACAAGGTGCATTGGCTTCGGTCGCATACCGAGCCGAAAGCCTTCGCCGCGGAATTCTTCTCCCATGTGCCCGATGACCTGCGTCCGCGCGCCGACGCGCCGTGGCTGCAAAGGGCGCGGGGAGCCTATGTCTACGATACCGAAGAGGTTGCTCAGCTCAAATACGCGCTCAACTTCGTGCTGCCGAGCGCGCTCGTGGACGACATCACTTCGGCGATGATGGCGGCGCGCGGCATCGACGAGCGCGACTTCTGCCGCATGACCTATATGGGCGAGGGCGCCTTGCGCGGCCTCGTGGATCGCGGCCATGTGCTGGGCGTGCATGGCCACACGCATGAGCCGTTCTCGCGGCTCGGCGATGAACTCTTTCGGGAGGTGCGCATCAATCACGACTTTCTGGCGCAGGCGAGCGGCCGGCCTCCGCGCTGGGTGTCGTACCCTTACGGCCGCAAGGATGCGATCCCGTCGGACGACGCGCTGGATCGGCTGTTTTCGGAATTCGGCTTCCGGCTCGGCCTCACCCTGCTCGGGACATGGAACGACGGCACGCAGGACCGTCGGCGGCTCTGCCGGGTCAACACCAACGACGCCGAGGCTGCGAGCGCTGCGGTCGAGACGCGCTGAGGTCAGGCAGCGGCCGAAGCCGCTCCTTCCGCGCGCGCGTCGCGCGCACGGATCACAAAGCAGGATGCCAGCCGCGGATGCGCGGACACCTCGGGCGCCGGACCCCGGCCGCGAACATTTGCAATCCGCTGGAGGACGGACCTCATCTCGTCAAGCGTCAGCTCCGGAAACTTCTGGTCCATATAGGCGTGCAGCGCCGCGTTCCGGCGCAGCATTCTTCGCGCGCGCGCGGCTTTCAGCCGGGCCATCGCAAACGCCCGCGCATAGGTCTCCTGCCAGACGCTCGGCCGCCCGGTGCGGCTTCGCTGCAATTCTGCGATCGTGCGGACGATCCGCTCCGCCGCCAGTTCGCCGGACGCATTCGCCACGTGACGGGCGACCTCGTCCTTCTTCGCGGCGATATCGGGATCGAACGGCTGCTGTTGCGAGAGCGCCCGCCGCACCAGCGCGATCAGCGCGTTCATATCGGTCGCAATCGCGCTGATGGCGTTCGGAAAATAGCTCAGCCGGTTGAAGATCGGGTGCTGCACCGGGACATAGGCGATGGTCGGCCGCTCCAGCATGAACGACTCCACGCCGGTCGTGCAGGCATTGTGGATCACGGCCTGCGCGCCCATCATCCAGGGGATCGCATTGCCCTCGGGATGGACCTCGACATTGGGCAGGCCCGCGACCTCCTGGCGCCAGCGGTCGTGATTTTCGGAGGGGTGCGGCCGGACGACGATCCTGATATCGGGGAAGGCGGCTGCGAGCTGCGCGATGGCCGCCGAGAACGCCCCGAACACCTGCCCGAGATGTTCGACCGAATTCCGGTAATGATCCTCCCGATCGCTCGATGTGAGGATATTGCGCTTCCGCAGAACGTCGACGACGTCGTCGCGTCCCTCGAAACGGTTGTAGCGGGAGAAGTTGGTGTTCACGAGAATATAGGGACCGTGGGCCGACCCGATCTCCCGCGCATCGTCGTTGAAAACCGCGCGCATCGAGGGCCCCAGAAAGTCGAAGCGCGGATTTCCGTGGATGTGGATCTTGTCCGCCGCCTCGGGAACGACTTCGAGGACATCGCGGCTTTGCGAATGGCCCCAGGCGAAGAACGCCGAGGTCTCTTTCATCGAATCCGGAAATATTCGCTCGAACTGGTAGGCGGCCTTGTCGCGGTAGGTCAGGCCTTCCTCGCACCAGGCGGCAATCTGAAATCCCATCCGGCGCAGACTCTGGAAATGCGCGGTCTTGGTCCGCGACACGCTCTTGTCGATATAGACGCCGCTGGGCACCTGATGCAGCGATTGGGCGATCACGCGCTGATCGCCGAGGATCACCTGCATGCCGGCATCCGCCGCGCAGGCGGCCAGCAGAGACTTGCCGTAAAGCTCCCGGACCTTCGTTTCGACCGGGATGATCAGCCAGTTCGGGGTCGTCATGGACTCGCTGGGCCGGTATGCCGAGAGCACCCATCGGCGCCATGTTCCGGCGGTTGGCTAGGATGGGGTGCCGTGATATTAGCGCGCTTGTAGGAAGATCAAGGCCCCAAGAAAAGAGCGCAAGGCCAGATTCCGCGCAGCCGGCGAGTTCAGGGGGCATGCGGCGAAAGCGACGAAGGAGCGGGGGTTGCTAGTTCCGCGGCCGGACGGCCACACATCTCCGGCGGGTCAGACCGGGCCTGTTTTTGTGCCCGAGATCCGCCCGAGGCGGCAGGGGATCACGATCGATTGCGATCTGAAGGACGGCAAGACCTGGCAGGCGCCGGTCGCCGTCAAGGGCCGTGACGTCTGGGAGCTCTGGCGGCTGTTTGTCGTGCAGGGCGCGATCGGCTGGACCATGCCCCCCAGGGTCTGGCCGGCGATCGCGTCGCGCTGGGGCTCGCTCGAAGCGGCGCTGCATCCGAAGCGCACGGCCGAGCATGTGGCGCGTCTTGAAAAGCTATTGGCCGGCGCATCGGGACTTCCCGGCGCGCGGGAGATCGAGCAGGGAATCCTGGCGGGCCAGATCGAGGAGCGGCTCGAATATCTGCGCGCGCACCGGCCGGGCGGATGGGAGCCCGAGATTCGGGTCTATGGCGCGGAGCATGTCGAGGCGGCAAAGTCCGCGCATCGCGGGATATTGTTCTGGGGAAGCTCGTTCGCATTCAACGACCTGATCGCGAAGATCGCGCTGCACCGTCTTGGCTTCGACGTCTATCATTATACCCGCCCGGTGCATGGCCTCTCGAACACGCGGTTCGGCATTCGCGTGCTCAACCCCGTGCGCACCTCGATCGAGTGCAGGTACCTGGCGGCGCGCGTGAGCGGCGAGGAGAACATTTCCGGTGCGATGGACGTGCTCAAGCAGCACATCGCGGCGGGCGGCTCGGTGTCCATCAAGACCGGCAATCGCGGCAAGAAGCGCGCCTGCGCGCCGCTCTTCGGCGCGCAGCTCGAACTGGCTACCGGCGTGGTCGCGCTCGCCAAGCGCTGGGATGTGCCGCTGGTGCCGACCTATACCTTGCGCCGCGAGGATGGCAGCTTCGATTTCATTCTCGGCAGGCCTCTGGAAAGCTCCGCGAACGAGGACGGCGAGAGAGCGTCCGAAATCGTGCGCCTTTACACCGAGCAGCTTGAACCGCTCGTCGTCGCCGAGCCGCTGCAATGGCGGGGCTGGCGATTCATGATCCCGGCCGAGCCGGTTGCCCGCTAGAGCGCGCTGCGAACCGAGGGTGTTCCCGTGTCCGGTGGCGTAGCCGATTCCGTGCGAGGCAAGGCCGCCGACAGAGCCGGCCGGACCATCGTCTATCTGGTCTCCGAGGACTGGTATTTTCTCTCCCACCGGCTTCCGATGGCGTTCGCGGCGCGCGATGCCGGCTATCGGGTGCATGTGGCGACGCGGGTCACGTCGGGCGCGGCCGAGATCGAGCGGCACGGCTTCGTGCTGCATCCGGTGCATTGGCAGCGTGGCAGCACCAATCCCGTCGATACAATCGCCGTCATCCGCGAGGTGCGGGCGCTTTACCGCAGCCTCAGGCCCGATATCGCGCATCATGTGGCGCTACAGCCGTCGATCGTCGGCTCGCTCGCCGCGCTCGGCCTGCCGATGGCGCGGCTCAATGCGCTGACCGGACTCGGCTTCGCATTCACCTCGGGCGGCATCCGGGCCCGCATGCTGCGCGCCGTGCTTTCGACCTTGCTCTCGGTCCTGCTCAGGCGACCCGGCGCCATCGCGCTGGTGCAAAACCCCGACGATCGCGACGCGCTGCGTTCCATCGGTGTGCCGGCGGCGCGGATCGAGCTCATTCCAGGCTCCGGTGTCGACACGGATGAATTGTCGCCGTTGCCGGAACCGGAGGGACCGGTGACCGCCGCCTTTGTCGGACGGCTTTTGGCCGACAAGGGAATTCGCAGCCTCATCGCCGCGCACAAGCAGGTCACCGGCCGCGGCGTCCCGCTCCGGCTGCTCGTCGCCGGGAGCGACGACCCGGCCAATCCCGCATCGATCCCGCCCGCCGAAATCGAAAGCTGGAAGGCGCTGCCGGATGTCGAAATCCTCGGGCATGTGAAGGATATCCGCGCCCTCTGGGCGCGCGCGCACATCGCCGTGCTGCCGTCGCGCCGGGAAGGGCTGCCAAAGAGCCTGCTGGAGGCGGCGGCCTTCGGCCGCCCGATTGTTGCGACCGACGTGCCGGGCTGCCGGGAAATCGCGAGACAGAACGTCAACGCGCTGCTGGTGCCGCCGGATGACACGGATGCCCTCGCCGACGCCCTGGGAGCCCTTGCACAGGATGCGCCTTTGCGGCACAGGCTAGGCGCCGCGGGCCGCAGGCTGGTGGAGGACGAGCTTTCGAGCGAGCGAATCGGTCGCCAGATCGTCGCGCTTTACGACCGTCTTCTGATGAACAGCCGGCACCTGCCGGCCGCCACGGTATCGAGTGAGAGAACGTCCCGCTGATGAACACGCCCGCCGCTTCGCATCATCGAAAAATCGCCGTGATCGGACTTGGCTATGTCGGCCTGCCGGTGGCCGTCGCCTTCGCGCGCGCCGGCACGCCGGTCGTCGGCTTCGACATCGACGAGCGCCGGATCGCGCAATTGCGCGCAGGCGACGACCGCACGCGCGAAGTGGAGCCGCACGAGCTTGCCGCGAAGGAGCTGAACTTCGTCAGTGACCCGGCGCATCTGGTGGGCTGTGACTTCTTCATCGTCACCGTGCCGACGCCGATCGACAGCGCCAATCGCCCCGATCTGTCGGCCCTGTTCGGGGCGTCGCAGACGGTCGCCAGGGCGATGAAGAAGGGCGCCATCGTCGTCTATGAATCGACGGTTTATCCCGGTTGCATCGAGGAGGATTGCGTGCCAGTGCTGGAGCGCGCCTCGGGATTGAAGGCGGGGCGCGATTTCACGGTCGGCTATTCGCCCGAGCGCATCAATCCGGGCGACAAGATGCACCGCTTCGAGACCATCACCAAGGTCGTGTCGGGCCAGGATCAGGCGACGCTCGACATCGTCGCCGACGTCTACGGATCGGTGGTGACGGCGGGCATCCACCGCGCACCATCGATCAAGGTCGCGGAGGCCGCCAAGGTGATCGAGAACACCCAGCGCGACATCAACATCGCCTTCATGAACGAATTGTCGGCGATCTGCCACCGCCTCGGCATCGATACTGGCGATGTGCTGACCGCCGCCGGCACGAAATGGAATTTCCAGCGTTTCTATCCGGGCCTTGTCGGCGGCCACTGCATCGGGGTCGATCCCTATTACCTGACGCATCGCGCCGAGCGCGCCGGCTACCACCCGGAAGTCATCCTGGCCGGGCGGCGGATCAACGACAATGTCGGCCAGCGGGTCGCGCTCGCCTGCATCCGCAACCTGTTCCGCCGCAAGCGGCACGATGCGGTGGTCACCGTGCTCGGCATCACCTTCAAGGAGAACGTGCCCGACACCCGCAATTCGAAGGTCGCCGATATCGTGCGCGAACTCGAATCGGCGGGCGTCGAGGTGCAGGTGCACGATCCGCTCGCCTCGGCGGAGGGCGCCATGCACGAATACGGCATCACGCTGCGCAGCCGCAGCGAACTGAAGCCGAGCGATGCGGTCATCCTCGCCGTGTCGCACGACGAATTTGTCGCGGGCGGCTGGCCGCTGATCCAGGACTTGCTGCGCGATCGAGTCGGCGCGGTGTTCGACGTCAAGTCCGTGCTGAAACGGGAGGCCATGCCCGCCGGCATCGAATTGTGGCGCCTGTGACAAGCCTGCCGGCGGTGATAGCGTTCGGACATTCATGACCCAGCCGACGCCCTCCGAACTCATTGTGCCTCTGATCATGTGCGGAGGAGCCGGCACGCGCCTCTGGCCGGCATCGCGGGAGGGGCGTCCGAAGCAGTTTCTGCCGCTTCTGGGCAGCCGCTCGACCTTCCAGCAGACCATGCTGCGCGTGTCCGGTCCCGCGACCTTCGCGCGGCCGATCGTCATCACCAACAAGCAATATCGCTTCATCGTCCAGGAGCAGCTCGCCGAGATCGGCGTCGAGGCCGACATCCTGCTGGAGCCGATGCGGCGCGATTCCGGCCCCGCCATTGCCGCGGGCGCCGTCTTTGCCGCCCGGCGCGACGCAGACCCGGTCGTGGCGGCGCTCGCCGCCGATCATGTCGTGGGCGACGACCGCGCCTTTGTGGATGCCTGCCGCCAGGCCGCGCGCGCGGCGCGCCGCGGCCGCATCGTGACCTTCGGGGTGAGGCCGGACCGGCCGGCCACCGAATACGGCTATATCTGCCCGGGCGAGGACCTGGGCGAGGGCGTGTTCGCGGTCGAGCGCTTCGTCGAGAAGCCGGACGAGGAGACGGCGCGCGGCTATGTCGACGAGGGCTATCTCTGGAATTCCGGCAACTTCACCTTCGCGGCGGGCGATCTCCTGGCCGAATACGCCGCGCATGATGCCGATACCGTGAAGGCTGCGACCGCCGCGATAGCGGCGGCCCGCCGCGA
>JACAEG010000023.1 GCA_013388965.1 Pseudorhodoplanes sp.
GGACAAGACCGGCAAGAAATATCTCGACTTCCACCAGAAGCTGCTCACCGGCCGCGGACAGGTCGACAAGGCGCGCGCGCTTGCGGCGGCGAAGGAAGCCGGCGCCGACATGGCGCGGCTCGAGAAGGACCTTGCGAGCCCTGAAGTGAAGGCGACTCTGGAAGAGAGCCTGAAGCTTGCCGAGCCGCTCGGCTTGAACGGGACGCCAAGCTACGTGATCGGCGAGGAGGTGGTGATCGGCGCCGTCGGCCTCGCAGGCCTCAAGGAAAAGATCAATACGGCCCGCTGCGGCAAGGCGACCTGCTGAAAGCCGCCTGCCCGGGGCGGCGTCAAGTCGGGCCGCCAGCGAGCCCGCCGCGCGGGTGATGACACACGCCGCCCGGCCACCTATAACGGTGCGCCGGGTGCCGGGCCTCTCCAGACACCCTATTGATTTTACACGATTATTCATAAAGCGCAGGTCATGGCGAAGACCCTCTTTGTCCTGAACGGCCCCAACCTCAATCTGCTGGGAACGCGCGAGCCGCACATCTACGGCGCCGCGACCCTGAAGGATGTGCAGGCGCTGTGCGAGACGACGGCAAGGAAGCACGGCTTCGAGATCGTGTTCCGCCAGTCGAATATCGAAGGGGAAATCGTCACCTGGATCCAGGAGGCGGCGGCCGCCGGCGCCGTCGGCATCGTCATCAATCCGGCAGGCTACACGACCACCTCGGTCGCGATCCTGGATGCGATTCTCGCCGCCAAAATTCCGACGATCGAAATCCACATCACCAATATCCATGCGCGCGAGGAATTCCGGCACCACTCGTATATCTCGAAAGGGGCGAAAGCGGTGATTTGCGGATTCGGAATTTCAGGCTACGCGCTCGCCATCGACGGGCTCGCGGCCCTGCACGCAAATCCGCCGAAGTGACATTCGGACGAAGTCAATCAACACGGACGATATGGACAAGAAGAAACTCGACATCGACCAGGACGCGATCCGCGAGCTGGCCAAATTGCTCGACGAAACCAACCTGACCGATATCGAGATCGAGCAGGACGGCATGCGCGTGCGCGTCGGCCGCGCGCCGAAGGCCGCAGCCGCGCCGGCCGTCGTGGTGTCGCCGCCTGCCGCCGCCAATCCCGGCCTCCAGCCCGAGCCCTCGAAGCATCCGGGCACTGTGACCTCGCCGATGGTCGGCACCGCCTATCTCGCGCCCTCACCCGGCGCCAAGCCTTTTGTCGACATCGGCAGCAAGGTGAGCGCGGGCGATACCCTGCTGATCGTCGAGGCGATGAAGACGATGAATCAGATCCCCGCCCCGCGCGCGGGCACGGTCGTGCAGATCCTGATCGAGGACGGACAGCCGGTCGAGTTCGGCGAACCGCTGGTGATTGTGGAGTAATGCGAATGGCGAATGGCGAATGGCGAGCGGTGGGCAGCACCCGGACATCGGCTGGACGTCTTGTCCCGATACGCCATTCCCCCTTCGCTGTTCGCGCCTGACGCATGTTCGACAAGATCCTCATCGCCAACCGCGGAGAGATCGCGCTCCGCATCCTGCGCGCCTGCAAGGAGCTCGGCATTCCCACGGTTGCCGTGCATTCCACCGCCGACGCGGAGGCGATGCATGTCAAGCTCGCCGACGAGAGCGTGTGCATCGGGCCGCCTCCCGCGCGCGACAGCTATCTGAACATTCCGTCCCTGCTTGCGGCCTGCGAGATCACCGGAGCGGACGCCGTGCATCCCGGCTACGGTTTCCTGTCCGAGAATGCGCGCTTCGCGGAAATTCTGCAGGAGCACAATATCGGCTTCATCGGCCCCAAGCCCGAACATATCCGCATCATGGGCGACAAGATCGAGGCCAAGCGCACCGCCAAGCGGCTCGGAATCCCGGTCGTGCCGGGCTCCGAAGGCGGCGTAACGGACGACGCTGAGGCGCTGAAGATCGCAAAGGAGATCGGTTTCCCGGTGCTGGTGAAGGCCGCCGCCGGCGGCGGCGGACGCGGCATGAAGGTCGCCTTTTCCGAGCATGACCTGTCGACCGCGCTCGCCACGGCGCGCTCCGAAGCCAAGGCCGCGTTCGGCGACGACGCCGTGTATCTCGAGAAATATCTGCAGATTCCCCGTCACATCGAGATTCAGGTGCTGGGCGACGGGCGCGGCAACGCGATCCATCTCGGCGAGCGCGACTGCTCGCTGCAACGCCGCCATCAGAAGGTATGGGAGGAAAGCCCCTCGCCCGCCCTCAATGTCGCCGCGCGCAACGGGATCGGCGAGACGGTCGCGAATGCGATGCGCAAGCTCAGCTATCTCGGCGCGGGGACGGTCGAATTCCTTTACGAGAACGGGGAGTTCTATTTCATCGAGATGAACACCCGCATCCAGGTCGAGCACCCGGTGACCGAGATGGTCACCGGCATCGACCTGATCCTCGAGCAGATCCGCGTCGCCGCCGGCGCCGAGCTCGGCCTGACCCAGGATGACATCACGTTCCAGGGACATGCCATCGAGTGCCGGGTGAACGCCGAAAACCCGCTCACCTTCCTGCCTTCGCCCGGCCGCATCCGGCACTATCACCCGCCGGGCGGGCTCGGCGTGCGCGTCGATTCCGCGGTCTATGCCGGATACACGATCCCGCCCTTCTACGACTCGCTCGTCGGCAAGCTGATCGTGCACGGCAAGACGCGCGCGGAATGCCTGATGCGGCTCAAGCGCGCACTCGACGAATTCGTGGTGGACGGCATCGAGACGACCCTGCCGCTGTTCCGCACGCTGGTCCGCAACCCGGACATCGTCAACGGCGACTACCACATCCACTGGCTCGAGAATTTTCTCGCCGACGGCGGCACGGAATAGCGCAGCCGCGCCGCAATCGCGCATTGGCGCGGCCGGCGAGCGCTCCTATATCGTGCACGAGCGGCACGGAGCGCGCCATGCAGGTTGCATCTTCGATCGTTGCCTTCCTTGCCGATCCCAACGTCGCAATCATTCTGCTGATCGTCGGCATTTACGGCATCCTGTTCGAACTGCTGAGCCCTGGAGCCATTCTCCCGGGCCTTGTCGGCACCATCTGCCTGATCCTCGCCTTCATCGCCTTCTCGGCCCTGCCGGTGCATTACGGCGCGCTGGCCTTGCTCCTGCTCGGCATCGGCCTGATGGCTGGCGAAGCCTTGACGCCGGGCGTCGGCGCGCTCGGCGTGTTCGGGCTCGTCGCCTTCGTCGTGGGCGCCCTGTTCCTGTTCGAGAGCGGCGGCCCCGGCATCGACCGGCGCGTCTCGCTCGGAGTCATTGCGGGCGCGGCCATTGCCTGTGCCGGAGTGAGCTTCTTCGTGCTCGGCGCCGCCTTGCGCGCGCGCAGCAGGCCGCCGGTCACCGGCGACGCCGAGCTGATCGGCAGCCGCGCCACCGTCATCGAATGGTCGGGCGACCGCGGCCTGGTCCGGGTCCACGGCGAGGTCTGGTCGGCGCGCGGCGCGGTCCGCGCAACCGATGGCGATATCGTGCGCGTAGCGGCGCGCGAAGGCCTCGTTCTCACTGTCGAGCCGCAATAACGCAGGAGGACTGCATGTATTTCGACCTTTCGAGCGCCCTCGGCACCTTCATCCCGATCGTGCTGGCGGCCGTCGTCCTCCTCTATTCCTTCCGCATCCTGCGCGAATACGAGCGCGGCGTGGTGTTCATGCTCGGGCGGCTGTGGAAGGTGAAGGGTCCGGGCCTCGTGATCGTCATTCCCGGCCTGCAGCAAATGGTGCGCGTCGATCTGCGCACCCGCGTGCTCGACGTGCCGCCGCAGGACGTGATCTCGCGCGACAACGTGTCGGTCAGCATCAACGCCGTGATCTATTTCCGGGTCATCGATCCGGAAAAGGCAATCGTGCAGGTCGAGGATTTCAACGAGGCGACGAGCCAGCTCGCCCAGACCACGTTGCGCTCCGTGCTCGGCCAGCACGAGCTCGACGCCATGCTGGCGGAGCGCGGCAGGCTCAATCACGATACCCAGCAAATTCTCGACGAGCAGACCGACGCCTGGGGCATCAAGGTCGCCAATGTCGAGCTCAAGCATATCGATATCAACGAATCGATGATCCGCGCCATCGCCAAGCAGGCCGAGGCGGAGCGCGTGCGGCGTGCCAAGATCATCGACGCCGAGGGCGAATTGCAGGCGGCCGAGAGACTCGCGGAAGCCGGCCGCATCCTGTCGCAGGCACCGGAGGCGATGCAGCTTCGCTACTTCAATGCGCTGCAGAACGTGGCCGGCGAGCGCGCGCGCACCATCATCTTCCCGGTGCCGATGAACCTGCTCGACAAGCTGAAGGGATGATCAGTCGGCGCACGCGCCATGCGCGGGCGGCAGCAGGCGCTCGACCGCAAGGCACGCGCGGACCGGGCTGTAGGGCTTGGGAAGGACCATCGAATGCGGTTCCCCCCGGAGGTTTTCCAGCAGGTTCCAGCGGCCGGAGGCGTAGATCACGGGCAAATCCGGGCGGGCCGCCCGCGCCTGTGCCGCCAGGGCAGCCCCGTCCATGCTGCCGGGGAGATTGATGTCGGTGAACAGGACATCGACCGGCCCGCCGGAGGCCAGATAGGCGAGGGCTTGGTCGGCCTCGGAAACCAGATGCACGCCGAAACCGCGCTCATTGAGCGCGTCGGCAACCATTTCCCCGATCAGGAATTCGTCTTCCACCACGAGCACAACGGGAACACGAAAATCGGACATAATGAGCAGGCTTTCTCAGTCACTCGCTGGCGTCCGTCCGGGACGGGCGAGGCTTCAATCCGGAGCGCGCGGCTTTGTTCGCAATCTGTCGAAAAATAGGGCGATCAAGGATAAGGGGGTGTTAAGTTTCCAGGATGACCCGCCGCGACAACATGCGAGAAAGCGGACTGCTCGCCATCACCCCCCAGGTGCTGCTGAAGGCCTATGCCTGCGGCATTTTCCCGATGGCCGAGAGCGCGGAGGACCCCTCGCTCTACTGGATCGAGCCGGACGAGCGCGGCATCATCCCGCTGCACCGGTTCCACGTGACGCGGCGGCTCGCCCGCACGGTCCGCACCACCCCTTTCACCGTCCATGTCGACCGCGATTTCGAGGCGGTGATCGACGCCTGCGCGGCGCCGGCCGCGGGCCGCGGCCGCACCTGGATCAACAGCCGCATCCGCACCCTCTATGGCGGGCTGCACGAGGCCGGCCAATGCCACACCATCGAGGTCTATGACGGCGAGGCGCTGGTCGGCGGGCTCTACGGCGTGCGGCTCGGTCGCGCATTCTTCGGCGAGAGCATGTTCCACCGCGCCCGGGACGCCTCCAAGATCGCGCTCGTGCATCTCGTCGCGCGCCTGCGGGCGGGCGGCTTCACGCTGCTCGACACGCAGTTCGTGACGGATCACCTGCGCTCGTTCGGCGCGATCGAAATCCCGCGACGGCAATATCAGCGCCTGCTCGAGCACGCGATCGCGAGCGAGGCCGATTTCGGCGCACTGCCGCTCGACCGGCCGGTGAGCGGCGAGGAAGCGCTCGCCTGTCTCGCCGAACGCGGCCCGGACC
>JACAEG010000043.1 GCA_013388965.1 Pseudorhodoplanes sp.
GCGCCGGGGCTTCTCCTGCTTGCAGCGCCTTGAGCCAAGCGGGGACGCACGAGGACAACGCGGCAAGCCAACATGCCGGAGCCCCGCCCGCGATTCCCTCAAAGGGGCAAAGGCGCGCCGGAGCGGCGATCGGCTAGACGATCACCTTGCGATAGAGGTGCCAGGTGGCGTGTCCCAGGATCGGCATCACGACCGCAAGTCCGACAAACAGCGGCAACGCGCCGATGAACAGCATTCCCGCGACGATCAGGCCCCAGGCCGCCATCGGAACGGGATTCTTCGCCACGGCGCGCACCGACGTCATCAGCGCGACGGCCGCGCCGACATCGCGATCGAGCAGGAGGGGGAAGGATATGACGCCGATCACGAAGGCAATGGCCGCGCACAATGCGCCGGCGGCATTGCCCCACAGGATCAGCGTCCAGCCCTCGGGCGTCGTGAGGATCTGCCTCAGGAAGCCGTCGATGGACTCGGGCGGCAGATATCCGAACAGGGACTGATAGAGCGACTGCGCGATAGCGAGCCAGCTCAGAAACAGGATCATCAGCAGCGCCGCGAGCGCCGCGATCGCGCCGAAGGACGGTGAGCGGACGACGTCGAAGGCATGCGACCAGTCGGCGGGAAGCCCTTGCTCGCGCCGGCGGCTGAGTTCGTACAGGCCGAGCGCGGCGACCGGACCGATCAGCGCAAAGCCGGCGGCCAGCGGAAAAAACAGCGGCAGCACGCCATAGCCGAGCGTCAGGCCGGCGAGAAAGAAGCCCACGATCGGGTAGATCAGGCAGAGAAAGATCACGTGGCTGGGCATCGCCTTGAAATCGTCGATGCCACGCACCAGCGCGTCCCTGACGTCGCCCAGTGCAATGGTTCTGATCTTCGGATATTCGACGCCTTCAGTCGCGCCGGCGATGACGTGATACCGCGCCATGAGCTTGCTCCCTGACCGCTTCTGTTCAGGGGCCGTGCACCGACGGTCTGCGTCAACAATGGCCGCCGGCTGCCTTGGGCCCGCGATATTTTCATTCTAGCGCGGCCGGGCGCTGACGCACATCACGATTTCGAGCAGTGACCTATTTCCTGCTGAAACCGCTGCGCACGGCGTCGATGCGGGATTCGGCCGAATATCTGGCCGCAGGATTGCCGACATTCCAGGAGACTTCGTCGTCGCAAACAACATGGCCGGCGTCCTGGATGGTCCAGTTGGAATTGTCGAGCAGACGTTGCCGGCACAAATTTCCGCGATCCGGCACGAACAGAACCGGAGCTTTGCCACGCGCCGTCAGGGCGGCCGCCGACGGAGCGGACACCCGCGACATGATCGTCGTGACCGACAATGTGCCGGCAACGAGCAGTGCGAGCGCGCCGCAGGCCAGCAGGGCGTGGCGCGCCTCAGGCCGAAACAGGTTCAAGCTTCGAATACGCATGACACTTCCTGACTGCGCGAGGCTAGAACTTCCCCATGCAGACCCGGTAAAGCCCGCAACGCAGCTTTGTCGAAATATGTCGGGATTCATGACATGGTTTCGAAGGAGTTAACGCCGCATCGCTGCCTTCCTTTCGACCGCGAAGCGTCACTGTTTGCGGATCGAAATCCGCGCGGCGGCGCCGTTCCCGCCGACGCGCTGTTCCCGGCGTTCAAGTCTCGCGCGCTGCCATCGCGACAATCTCGCGGCAATCTGAACCCGATTTAATGCAACAAACGACTAACGGCCCCGGCAAAGTATGATAGTTTTATGACGGGTCGGGGTGGAGCGATGTCAGCGACTGACTTGAAGACCATTGCCATTGTCGACGTGCGCGAAGGCGGCCCGCTGCGCCATGCCGAAGAGCGCACCGAAAGCGCGCGCGCGCTGCGCGACGATTGCCTGAGCTTCTTTCCGGGCGCCGCCAGGCCGCTCCTGCCGCTTTTCGACCGCGTGGCCAAGAGCTGGCTGTCGCGGTCGCAATCGCCCTATGTCGGCGAAGTGTCGGCGATCGCGGCAATGCTCGGCTTTTCCGGCGTATGGTTCCTGAACGGATCGTATCAATGGGGTTGCACCGCGCTCGCGCGCGAGGAGGACGGCGCGCCCTGGCTCGCGCGAACGCTCGACTGGCCGTTTCCCGGACTCGGCCGACACGTCGAGGTCGCGCGCAAGGCAGGGCCCGCCGGCGAGTTCTACAGCGTGACCTGGCCCGGCTATGTCGGCGCGCTGACGGCGATGGCGCCCGGCCGCTTCGCGGCCTCGATCAATCAGGCGCCGCTCTACCGCCGCACGCGGCATCGCTGGCTGCGCCCCTACGATCTCGTCGCGAATGCTGTCGCAACCTGGGCGATCGATCACATTCCGCCCGACCAGTTGCTGCGAAAGGTGTTCGAGACCTGCAAGGGCTATGCGGAAGCGCGGTTCATGCTGGAGACGACGCCGATCGCGAGGCCCGTGATTTTCACGATTGTCGGGTGCAAGGCGGGCGAGCGCTGCGTGATCGAGCGGCGCGAGGACGCCTTCGTGACGCGCGAGCACGACACGGTCGTCGCCAACGACTGGGAAAATCCGCTCGAGCCCTGGGAAGGGCGCGTCGCGAGCGAGCTGATTCTCAAGGTCAGCTATCTCGAGGCGGGCGCGCGCAGCCGTGCGCGGCGCGATCTGCTCGCGAATTTCAGCGGCAGCATCGCGGGCGGGGCCTTCGACTGGGTCGCGGAGCCGGTGCTCAACCGCTGCACGCGGATCGCGGCCGAGATGTGTCCCGCCAAAGGCGTCATGCGTCTCGTCGGATACGACATCGTGTCCGGCCATGACCAGCCTCAGCGGGTGACCGAGGTCTGCGAGATCGCGGCGTGATGCAGGCAAACCGCAAGCAGGGGTGAAATCCGCACATGGCGACATTTGTTGTGGCTCACGGCGCGTGGTCGGCCGGGTGGGCCTGGAAGAAGATGCATCCGCTGATGGGGGCGCGCGGTCACCGGCTGGTGACTCCCACGCATACGGGTCTTGGCGAGCGCGCGCATTTGAGCAATCCGGACATCGATCTGGAAACGCATATCGCAGACATTCTCGGTGTGCTGTTCTGGGAAGATCTCCGTGACGTGATCCTGATCGGACATTCCTACGGAGGCATGGTCGCAACGGGCGTGGCCGATCGCGCGCGCGACCGCATAGCCTCGCTTGTCTATCTGGACGCGTTCGCGCCGCGCGACGGCGAAAGCGTGTTCGATATCCTGCCGGCGGCGACGCGCGACCAGCGCCAGGCCGGCGCCACCGACGGCGACGGTTGGCGCATCCCGCCCGGACCGATGCCGACGGACACGCCGGAGGCCGATCGCGCCTGGGCGGAGCCGCGGCGCGTGCCGCAGCCTGCCAGGACCTTCTCGCAGAAGCTGCAATTGAAGAACGGCGCTCTGACCCTGCCGCGCCACTACATCTATTGCACGCGCCGTCCGCCGGACGATCGGTTCCGTCCCTTCTATGAACGCGCCCAGCGGGAAGGCTGGGGTGTCTACGAGATCGACGCCAGCCACAATCCGCACATCACCAGCCCGGAGGCGCTGGCGGCGTTGCTCGACACGATCGCCGCCAGTCCGTAGGGCAGGGCGGCCGTCAGCGCGGCTTCGGCGCGAACTGCCTGTACAGCGTCTCGATTATTTCCAGCAGCGCGAGGTCGGCCTTCTCGCCTGGAAAATTGGTCGCGGCGACGATCGCGAGATCGATATCGGGCTGAATGAAGACCGTTGCGAGATTCATCGAGTTTGAGCCGTTATGCGTGAGCACCGGCTTGCCGGTCCAGTCAAAGGTGACGATCCCCCAGCCGAGCGCATACTCGCCGGTCTTCGGCGTGCCGGGCTTCGGATTGGCGATGACCGGCGTCTTCACATGCGCGCGATGAATGCGCTCCAGCGTCTCCGGCTTGACGAGTTGCGGGCCGCGCCGGCCCCCGGCTGCGTTCCAGGACGCCCAGCGCGCGAAGTCGCGCACCGACATGTGGGCGATGCCAGCGGGCCCGACGACGGCCGGCGCATCGGAGGCCGGTCCCCACGGCATCGGCGTCGCCTTGTCGCCGTCGACCTTGTGGCCGACGGGCGCGTCATAGAGACCGAATGTCGCCTGCGGGCCGAGGCCCGCCGTGTTCAGGCCGAGCGGCGCGAAGATGCGGCGCTGCATCAGGTTGTCCCAAGGCTCGCCCGACACCTTCTCGATCATGGCGCCGACGACGATGTAGCCGAGATTGGAATACTGAAAGGGCGATCCTTCCGGCACCTTGGGCTCATGCCTGGATCCCCAATCGCCGATGATGCGCCTGCGCAGGGCCGTGAGGTCGTAGTCGTAGGCGTCGGGATTGGCGAAATAGAGCGCCGCGATCTCGTCATTGTCGGAAGGAATGCCGGACGAATGCGACAGCAATTGCTCGAGCGTGATCGTCGCGAATTTGGGATTGAGGTTTGGAATATCGGCGCCCAGCACCGCTCCGATGGTCGAGTCCCAGCGCAGCTTGCCCTCGTCGACCATCATGCCCGCGAGCGTTGCGGTCATGGCCTTGGTATCCGAGCCGAGATGAAAGCGATCATCGAGCGCGGCCGGCAGGTTGCGGCCAAGAATGCGCGTGCCGACGACGCCGGCCGCGACGATGCGCCCGTCCCTCGCGACTGCGGCGCCCAAGGCCGGCAGCCCGAACTGGGAGCGGACCGGCTCTAGCGTCGCATCCAGGGATTGCTCCTGTGCGAGGCCCGACGCCGCTGTTGCGGTCAGAACGGAAAGCCAAAGCAGGCAATGAAGAAACGGTTGAAGGCGCGACATCGGTCCTCCGGTCATTCAGCCTGGCGGGACGCGGCCATCTCGCGATGGCGTCTGTCCTGGTCGCGGACAAGCCAGAACACGCCGCCAAGGGCGAGGATAGCCGCTGCAAGTGCAAACAACTGGAGCGAATTCGTATCCTTCACGTCCAGCAGGATGAGCTTGCGCACCACGGCGAGGAGTGCAATCAGCACGACCGCACGCGCCTGCACAACGGAATTCTGTCGCTCGGAGACGACGAGCAGCGATCGCTTGAATTCGAGCGCGATGATCACCGTGAAGATCATGCCGAAAACGGCCTGGAAGACCTGATAGTCGGTTGGGTCGAAAGTGCTGTCCACGATGCTGAACAGGATCTTGAGCGCCAGGTGCCAGATCGAAAATATGACAACAACGGCAATCAGCCCGGTCAGAATGAGAATGCAGATGTGTTCGAACTTCTGATAGAAAGTCAGCGGTGCCCATTTTGCACGCTCTGCCGCAAGCTCGTCACTCAGGCGCATCATCGTCTCCATTTTCCGACGCGGCGACACCGCATCGCAGCCTGCATACTATCATGCCGTTCTGACGCCGCTCGTCGGCGACGGGGTCCGGTTGATTGCGGGGGCCGCGCAGACTCGGCTAGGGTGACATCGCTTGCATGCCGCAGGTTCACGGGGGCGATCTTGCACAAGTTGCCGGTCTTTGCGACGGTCGGTCGCGCCTATTCCTTTCTGGTCAATGAGTGTGGCACCATCGTCCGCCTGTCATGGCTGGCGCTTCTGCTGGTTACCCTCGTCCAGTATTTCGCGGCGCGGGCGACATATGAGGAAATGGTCGCCGCGCTCGAGGCGCGAAATCTGGCGGCGGCGAGCGGTCCGCGGATGTGGGAGGCCGTCAGCGGGATTTTCGGCGTGGTCGGAACGGCCGTCGTGGCGGTCGCGCTGCATCGTGTGATCCTGTTCGGCGACCGCAAGGACAATCAATACTACTATCTTGGATTCGGCAGGGTCGAGTTGCTGTTTGTGCTGCTGCCTGTCGCAATCGGCGCAATCTTTCTGGCATTGTCGTTCCTGTCCGCCGAATCCGACGAGGAGTCGCCGTTCGTCCTGGCCGCCTTTGCAGTCATTGTCTTTGCATTCTTTTACGTAATGGTGCGCCTCTCGCTGATCTTTCCGATCGTGGTCGTCGAAGGCCGCTATGATTTCGGGCAGGCCTGGGCCCTGACGCGCGGAAACTTCTGGCGGCTTTTCGCAACCTGGCTTGTGGCGGTCATACCGCTGCTTTTGATCTTCATGCTTCTTGCCAGTCTGTTCGGCGGCTTGGCCGGCGTCGGCGGCATGTTCGAAGCCTCGCAATCCGACGATCCCGTCGGCGCGACCCTGCGGGCGGCGGTCGAGACGGCCGAGGCCGCCTTTTCCTTCCCGATGATCGTGCTGGGATTTGCGTTTTCGCTCGTCTCCGGCGCCGTGGGCGTGGCCGTCCTCAGCTATTCCTACAAGTTCCTCTGCGGGTTCGCGCCGGACGCCATCCTGAGTCCGCCGGCGACCTGAACGAGATCAGTTCCGTCGCTCAGCGCAGGCGGTGCGGGATCTCCCGCGACATCCACATGTCCGTGAACCGGTCTCCGGCGACGAAGCGGCCGACCGGGCCGAATTTCGCCCAGAAGCCGACATTGTAGCGCGTGCGCGGGCGCGCCGCCGTGCCGGCGGCAAGGACGACGCGGGCAACCTGCTCGGCCGTCATCGTTCCGAAGCGGGCCGGATCGAGGAAGTGGAGCATGTAGCGGCCGATATTGCGCTTGTAGTCGCGGTAGGGAGACTCCGGGCCGGTGTCCGGGATCGAGGCGATGACCTTGTCGCGATAGGCGGAGACGAACGGGCCCGGCAGAACATTCACGACCTCGATGCCGAACGGCGCGACCTCCGGCCGAAGCGCATCCGCGAGCGCTTCCACCGCATATTTCGTCATGTGATAGGAGCCGCCGCCCTGCGCGGTGACGCGGCCTGCGAGCGAGGAGATACTGACGATCCGGCCGCGTCCGGCCGCGCGCATCCCGGGCAGCGCCAACTGGGCCATGCGCAGCAGCCCGAACACATTGGTTTCGAAGTTGCGCCGCAGAAGGTCCAGCGAGATTTCCTCCATCGGGCCGTATTGCCCGTAGCCGGCATTGTTGACGAGCACCCCGATCGCTCCATGCCGGCGCTCGATCTCGGCAACCGCCGCCGTGCGGGACGCTTCGTCGGTCACATCGAGTTGCAGGGTTTCGCAGCCACGTGCGGCCAGGGGCTCGAGGGTGGCGGGATTGCGCGCGGTCGCGATCGTCAGATATCCGGCCTCGCGGAACAGGAGCGCGGTGGCGTAGCCCAGCCCGCTGGAACATCCGGTGATCAGGACGGGAGACGATGGCGATGGAGCGGTCATGAGAACTGGCCAGGAAAGTCCCGGGCTGCCCAGGATCGCGCCATCCTGCGCGGCCAGTTTCCATTTATCAATTGGGTCTTTCGGCCGGTCGCCTTGCGCTAGCTCAAAATGTCGAGCGAAGGAGGGGGTAGGTTTGAATCAGCTAGGCGGACAGGGGATATGGCAAGGATCGCGATCATCGTCGGGCATTCGCAGCACGAAACCCTCTGCGAGGCGATCGGCGAGGCCTACAAGAAGGGCGCCGACAGCGCCGGCCACGCAGCAACGCTGTTCGTGCTGTCGCGGATGACCTTCGATCCGATCCTGCACGAAGGCTACCGGAAGGTGCAGCCGCTCGAGCCCGACCTGCAGGCAGCCTACGACGCCCTCGCGGCCGCGGACCACTGGGTCTTCATCTTTCCCCTGTGGTGCGGCGACATGCCGGCGATCATGAAGGGCTTTCTGGAGCGCGTCCTGCAGCCGGACCTGATCAGGCGCAAGGACACCGAGAACGCCATGAACTGGCGCATCTTCGAGAACAAGTCGGCGCGCATCATCATGACGATGGGCATGCCGAACCTCGTCTATCGCCTCTGGTATGGACCGCATGCGATCAAGCTGCTCAAGCGCAACATCCTGCAATTCATCGGCGTCCGGCCGGTGCGCGAAACCCTGTTCGGCATGGCGCCGAGCGTTGCGAACGAGAAGCGGCTTGGGTGGCTGAAGGAAGCCGAGGAATTGGGACGGCAGGCAGGCTGAGCGCTTCAATCCGCGTCCTCGTTCGGGATATTCAGCGTGGCCCCGCATGCCTTGCAATGCACGGCGTCCACGTCGTGGCGCAACAGCGCGCAATTGGGACAGCGGAAGCGCACCTTCCGGGGTTGCAGAACGGCGCGCGCCAATCCGAAGAACAGTGTCACGCCGAAAATCATGATGGCGACCGAAATCAGCCGGCCCGTGGTTCCGGGCAGCGTGATGTCTCCGAAGCCGGTCGTCGTCAGCGCGGTAACCGTGAAATAGAGCGCGTCGGCATAGTTGGTGATGGCCGGGTTGCTGACGTGCTGGGTCTCGTAGACGAAGCCCGTCATCACGAACAGGAACACCGTGAAGTTGGCGATGGCGAGGATGACTTCCTCATGCGCGCGAAAATAGGGAAAGTCCGTCCGGAGGCGGGCGAGCAGCTGATAGCTCCGCAGGAAACGCAGCGTGCGAAGAATGCGCAGGAATCCCGCCGGCTCGCCGACCAGCGGCGCGAGGAACGACACGATCGAGGCGACATCCGCCCAGGTGACCGGGTGCAGGAACTCGCGCAGCGGCTTGTCGCTGATGAACAGCCGCGCGCAGAAATCCGCGAGGATCAGAATCCCGAATCCGACATCCAGAAATTCGATCCAGGTCTCCCGCGGAATGAAGGAGGTCGCGACGATGAACAGGATGGTGACGACGTCGAAGACGAGCAGGCCGTAGCGGAAGCGGTGCGCCTCGGCGCTGCGGCCCTCGTAGAGTTCCTTCAGCCGCTCCCGCGTCCGCCGGAGCCGGCTGCCGGCGGCGCTCGGCCTGTTGTTACGACGCCTCGGACTCATGGACGGGGCCGTTCGCGATATCTGTTTTCACAATGACTGCGAACGCGGCGTTGCGCAATCGAGCCCGAACCGCTGCGCAGCCCCCTCGACGCATGGGGACCGGGATGCTGGCGGTCCTCGCGCGGCAAGCGCATCGCGGCATCCCGCGCGACGGCGATGCACAGCCGTTCCGAGACCAAGTATGGTGGGCGGCATGGAACCTACGGCACGTCTTGTCATCATCTCCGGCGGCCAGAGCGGCGCCGACCGGGCCGCGCTCGACGTGGCGCGGGAACTGGGCCTCGCCTATGAAGGCTGGTGCCCGCAGGGCGGCTGGGCCGAGGATTGCTCCGAGCCGCCGGGCCTGCTCGCGCGCTATCCGCTGCTGCGCGAGACGCCGCAGCGAGAACCCGCGCAGCGCACCGACTGGAATGTGCGCGACAGCGATGCGACCCTCATCCTGCTCGATGCCGCCGGCATCGACGTGTCGCAGGGCACAATGCTCGCGCGCGAATGCGCGGCCCGCTACGGAAAGCCGCTGCATGTTGCCGGCCTCGCCGCGGCCGACGACCTGGCGCAGGCAAAAGCCTGGCTCGCAGACCTGATGGACCGCCACCCGGCAGGCCTGCCATTCAGGCTCGGCATCGGCGGGCCGCGCGAAAGCGAGGCGCCGGGCATCTACGCGAAGGCGGGCGCGTTCCTGCGCGCGCTTCTGAGTTTCGCGCCGGCGCAGGCCCGGAGCTGACGTCATGGAGAGAGCGGGCATTCCGGACATGGCAAGCCGGTCCTGTACAGCGCACCGCAACCGGGATGGATCGGCGGCCTGCTCCCATTGTATTGTCCAGCCATGCCCGATGCCGCTCAGACCCCGCGCCGCGTTTGCGATGCGCTTCGCTGGAGCCGGTCCGGCCTCGCGGCGCTTGCGCTCGCCGCAACCCTGTTCGCCGCGCCGCCGGCGCGAGCGGACGATTACGCGTCGCTGAATTGCGCCGCCGCGAGATCGCCGACCGAGCGCACGATCTGCGGCAGCTATGCGCTGGGGCAGCTCGAGGCACGGATGGCGACCTTGTACGAATGGGCGCCGTCCCTGGTCGCGATGGGCCAGCGCGGAAACATCCAGGATGCGCAGCGCGCCTTCCTGAAGACGCGCGAGGCCTGCGGCACCGATGCCGGCTGCATCCGCAATGCCTACGATGCAAGGATCGCGCAATTGCAGGCCGTGTTGGCGGGGATTCGCGCGAAGGGGCCGTTCTAGCGGGAGCGTCCTAGACATTGCCGTGTCCGCCGCCTGTCAGATGCGCGACGATGTCGTCCATCGTGGCGAACATGGCCGCGGGGCGCTGCGCGGCGAGCGCCTCGGGCGCGGCATAGCCCCAGGCCACGGCGCCGAA
>JACAEG010000116.1 GCA_013388965.1 Pseudorhodoplanes sp.
AAACCTCCGGCGCAGCCGCGCGCGGAGCGAAATCCCCATTGCCGACAAGGAGAAGCCGCATGCGCAAGCGAAGGAATGCACAGCCCGCGCCGGACAGGGAGCGCGCACGCGCGGAAGGCCCGAATTCGGCAGGTGCCGGCCCGGTGCCCGCAGCGATGGGCGAGGCCGAAACGCGCGAGGCGCTGCTGCGCCGTTTCACGGCGGTGCTGGACCGCTGGCGCGAATGTCCCGCGCGCGTCTGCCGGCGGGCGCGCCGCTGTGCGGGGCCGGACTTCGCATGCATCAGGCTGCCCCCGCGCCGCCCGCGCAAGCCGGAGAACGACGCGGCCGCGATGGCGCATGTGCAGAAAATCCTCAAACGCCGGCTGGCGGAGACGGGACAGGCCTATGCCCCGCCGAAGCTGCGCAAGTCTTCGCCGGCGGGCGGGCGCTAGATGTCGGCCGCCGCGCGCCGGCAGGACCGACCCTGTCCGTTCCCGCCTTGCCTTTCGTCTGCCCATTCGGTAGGCGGGTTGCGGGTCGGGCGCACCGAGCGGCGGCATGGGTTTCGAGATCGAGCGCAAATTCCTGGTGCGCGGCGACGCCTGGCGGGCGCATGCGACGAGCCGCAGCACGATCCGGCAGGCCTATCTCGCCTGCGATTCCAGGGCCTCGATCCGCATCCGCATCCGCGACCACGACAGCGCGACGCTCACCATCAAGTCGCGCGGCGCGGCGTTGCGCCGGCTGGAGCTGGAATATCCGATCCCCGTCCTCGACGCCGAGCGCATGCTGGCGCTCCGCCACGGCGCGGTGATCGAGAAGACGCGCCATCTGGTGCCGTTCGGCGGGCTCACCTGGGAAGTGGACGTGTTCGAGGGCGAGAATGCCGGGCTTGTCATCGCCGAGGTCGAATTGCGCGACGAGGCGCAGCCGGTCGATCTGCCGCCCTGGGCCGGCGCCGAGATCACCGGCCAGCCGCAATACTACAACAGCGCGCTGGCGCAGCGGCCCTATTCGCGCTGGCCCGCGGGCGAGGCGCGCGACGCCGCGCAGCCGGCATAGGGGAGGGCCGGCCCCCGGAGCGAGCCGGATTCGAATCTGCAAATGCGAATGAGTTGCAAAAGTCTTGACAGCGCGGCGCGATCCTCCGAGAATTTCGCATCCAGAAGAAATCGCCGGCGGCGCGTCCGTGCGGCGGGCGCGGGGGCGCAAATGAAATTCGCATGGTGCTGCGCGGCGCTGCTCGCCGCGGGACCGGCCTTGGCCGACGTGCCTGAAGTGCCGGGCGGCGATCTGTTCGGTTTCACCGACGCGACCGACACCGGCGATCCCGGGGACAAGGGCCTGTCGTTCGAATGGACGGGCCTGTTCGGCAAGCGCGAGGGGTTTTACCGCGCACAGGCGCTGAAGACCGAATTCGGCGTCACGCCGGCGGAGAATCTGTTCACCGCCTTCTCGTTCTTTGCCGCGCGCCACAACATTTCGGGCGTGCCGGATTTCGACAACATCAACCGCATTGCGTTCGACGGCCTCTCGACCGAGATCATGTATCGCTTTCTCACCCGCAGCGCGGGCCAGCCCGTCGCCGCGGCTTTCTCGATCGAGCCGCGCTGGGCGCGCGTTGACGGCGCCGCCGGCACGCGGGTGGAGAGCTATTCGGCGGAAGCCAAATTGTTTGTCGACTGGGTGATCGTGCCGGACCGGTTCTATGGCGCCTTCAACGCGAATTTCGCGCCGTCGCGCCAGCGAGAGAAACTTCCCGATGCGCCCTGGGTGAACAGTTCGGGCACCAACCTGTCGACCTCGTTCGCCTGGCAGCTGTCGCCGCAGGTCTTCATCGGCGGCGAGGTGCGCCTGCTGGCGGCGTTCGAGGGCGCCTGGCTCAACCATCTCGTCGGTCACGCCGTCTATGCGGGCCCGCACATGCTGATCAACATCACCGACAAGGCCGCGCTCAATCTCGCCTGGACGCCGCAGGTGGCCGGCCGCGGCAGCGCGGTGCCGGACGCGGACCTCGACCTGGAGAATTTCGAGCGGCACCAGTTCCGCGCCAAGCTGTCGCTGGCGTTCTGAGGAAAGGCTACGGCATGCCGCTCCTGCGCTTCTCCTCCAGCGCGTCGAGCGCATTCTGCAGCAGCGCGCGCGTGCGCTCGATGGCGGCCTTGTCGAGCAGTTCGAGATCGAGAAAGAGATCGACGCCCTCGGCCTGCTCGCTGATGACGCGCGGGCGCAGCTTGAGATCCTGCATGAGGCCGTCGACGGCGTATGGCGCGACTTCGCGGCTGATACCCTTCATCGTGATCGGCGGCAGCGCATGTGCGCGCACCATGTCGCGCACGAGGCTGTATGTCTCGTACGACATCACGATGCCGCCGGGCTCGGCGATCGATTGCAGGCGCGCCGCGAGGTTCGCCTCCGCGCCGATGATGGTGTAGTCCATGCGGTCGGCGCTGCCGAAATTGCCGACATTGCAGAAGCCGGTATTGATGCCCATGCGCGCCTGGAACGGGCGCTCGATGCCGCGGCGGCGCCACTCGACATTCAGCTCCGCCAGCCGCTTCTGCATCGCCACCGCCATTGCGAGGCAGGCGCGCGCATCCTCGGCGGTGCCTTTCGTCTCGGGATCGCCGAAGAACAGGAGCATCGCGTCGCCGATGAACTTGTCGACGGTCGCGCCGTATTGCAGCGCGATCGCCGACATCTCGGTGAAATACTCGTTCAGCAGCGCGGTGAGATCCTCCGGCTGCAGCCGCTCGGTGGTCGCGGTGAAATCCTTGATGTCGGAAAAGAAGATCGTGAGCTTCTTGCGCTCGGTCGCGATCGCGGCGTCGCGCTGGCCGGAAAAGATGCTCTTGTATATCTGCGGCGAAATGTATTTCGCGATCTTCATGGAGATCGAGGCGAGGAAGTCGTTGGCCTCGGTCAGTTCGCGGTTGGCGCTCGCGATCTGCGCGGCCTGCTTGCGCTGCAGGCCGATGAAGGTCGCGCCGGCGAACGCGGCGAAGGCGAAATACGAGAGCATGTATTTGAACGACCAGATATTGGTCGCGATCGGCTGCACGACGGTAATTTCCTGGATGCCGCGCACGTCGCCGACCTTCCAGTCCTTCTTCGGGCTGTCGGGATGCGTGTTGTGGCAGGAGACGCAGGCCGCTCCGAGCGTCACGGGACTTGCCGTGCGGATGATGCGCTCCGACAGGTTGCCGGAGACATCCGTCACCTGCGCCTTGGGGTCCGCACGCAGGGTCTCGATCGCCTTCTGCTCGAATGCATCGAGATTGTGCGGCTCGCGCCCGCGGAAGGGCAGGTCGGAAACGAAGCGATACCGCACGCTGTCGTTGCGCGCGGAGATGCGCTTGCCGAGCTCGATCGAGAGCGTCGCGGGAATGGGGATGCCGCCTTGCACGTCGCGGTAATTGTGCGTCGGATTGGCGACATGTTCGGCGACGACGCGGGCCACCACGTCGCTTGCATAGAAGTTGCGCATGTCGTCGATCACGCGGCCGATCTCGTCGGCCTGCCGGCGCAGGATGCGCTCGGACAGGTCGCGCAAATCGAGCCAGGCGGCAAGCGGCAGGCCGGCCAGCAGCGCGAGCACCAGCACGGTCACGAGCGGGCCCGCGCGACGCTCCGGCCTGGTGCCAGTCGGGGAGTCTGTCATGAATGACCGCAATCCGGGGATGGTGCACCGCACGCAGAAGCCAGCCTGCGGATTACACGATTTGCCAGGCAAACTCCAAGCCTTCGCGGTCAGGCCTTCGGCAATGCGGTATCGCGCGGCGGGGCGGCACTTTACCTCCCGGACCCCGTTTGGCAGGCTTGTTCCAAATCACAGGCCGGCGCGGGCCAAGCAGCCCAGGCGCCGGAAATGAGAGCTGGGGGGACGCGTCATTTCCGGGATGGAGGACAGCGCGGATGCGCACGGACTCGACCTGTCCCGCAGGGCGCGCGCGTGGCGGGCGGTCGGCACCTGCGCGCTTGTTGCCGCAATCTGGGCCGCGGCCGCGGCGCGCTGGATCGCGACCGACAGCGTCGTGCCCTGGGATTCCAAGAACCAGTTCTATGCCTTCTTCCGCTTTCTCGCGAATACGCTGCATGCGGGCCAGTCGCCATTCTGGAATCCCTTTCACTATGGAGGGCATCCGGCGGTCGCCGATCCGCAATCGCTGATCTTCGCGCCGGTCTTTTTCGTCTGGGCGCTGTTCGACGGGGCGCCGTCGATGCGCGCCTTCGATCTCGTGGTCTATGCGCATCTGCTCGCGGGCGGCATCGCGATGGCGCTGATCGGGCTGCGCGCGCGCTGGCCGGCGGCGGCCTGCGTGCTCGCCGCGGCGATCTTCATGTTCGGCGGCTCGGCCTCGGGGCGTCTGCAGCATACCGGGATCATTCTCAGCTACGGGTTGTTTCCGGTCGCCTTGCTGCTGCTGCAGATCGCGCTCGATCGCCGCTCGATCCTCTGGTCGATCCTGTTCGCATGTGTCGCTGCGGCGATGGTGCTCGGTCGCAATCAGGTCGCCATGTTGCTGGCGCTCGCGCTTGCGGCCTTGGCAATCGCGCAGATCGCGACCGCGCCGCGGCCGCTGACCTGTCTGCGCGAGCGCCTTCCCGCGCTTGCCGTCATGGCGCTTGTGGGCCTTGCGCTGATCGCACTGCCGATGCTCCTGACCCTGCAATTCGCCGCGCTCTCCAACCGTCCCGCCGTGAGCCTGGGCGAGGCGATGCAGGGCTCGCTGCATCCCGCCAATCTGGCGACGCTCGGTGTCGCCAATATTCTCGGCTCGCACGGAGCAGACTATTGGGGGCCGAACTGGCGGCTCCCGGAACTGCCCTTCACCGATCAGTCGTTCAACTACATGTTCGTCGGCGCGGTGCCGGTGCTGCTGCTGTTCTGGCTCGGCATTGCGGGCGGCGGCATGTTCCGTCGCGGCCGCATTCTCTTCGCAGCGATGCTCGTTCTCGCATTGCTGTTCATGCTCGGACGCTACACGCCGGTCTTTGCCGTGATTTTCGACTGGATACCCGGCATGCATTTTTTCCGCCGGCCGGTGGATGCGAATTTTATCGTGGTCGCCGCGCTCGCGCTGCTGTGCGGACACCTGCTCGCCGATTTCGTGCGGCGAGGGCTGCCGCGCGTGAGCGCGTCGGGCCTTGCGGCGGCAACGGCGCTCGCGCTGGCGGCACTGGCCGCGGCCGTGAGCTTCTCCGGCCGCTACGGCAAGAGCGATGCGGCACTGATCGAATTCCTGAAGGTTCTGCCCGCGTTTGCGGCTGTCGCTGCGATGATCGCGCTGCCGCGCACGCGGCCGGCGCGACGGCACGCCGCGATGCTGCTTGCGGCGTTCGCGGTCGCCGAACTTCTGTGGTGGAACGCGGCCTCGCGGCTGAATGCCGAGCCGCGCGCGGTCTATGCCGTGCTGGAAAGCCCGGCGCCGGACGATGCGAAGGCCATTGCCGTGCTCGACGAGGCGCTCGCCGCGCATCACCGCGAGGGCGAATATCCGCGCGTCGAGGTGATCGGCGTGGGCTCGGAATGGCAGAACCTTGCGATGGTGCGCGGCTGGGAGGCGACCAACGGCTACAATCCGCTGCGCATCGGATTCTACGACAGGCTGGTCTCGCCGGGCGAGGCGACCTATGCGTCGCCGCTGCGGCGCTTTCCGAATTCCTTCGATGGCTACGATTGCTCGCTCGCCCGCGCGCTCGGTCTGGAATATCTCGTGCTCGGACGGCCGATCGAGGAAATGCCGCGGCTGCAGAAGCGGCCGGTGGCCGACGTGCTGGTGCAAGGCCCGAAAGTGTGGATTTACCGGCTGCATCATCGCGCGCCGCGGATCAAGTTCACCGCCCGCGTGCAGGTGGCCGATGCCGATGCGACCGGCGCCGGCGGACAATTGCTCGTCAATCCGGCGAACGGGCAGGTGGTGATCGACGACGACACGCCGCCGGAACGAAGCTATCTTGCCGGCGCGGCCTTTGCCGGCAGCGCGCAGATCGCGTCGTGGGCGCCGGATCGCACCGCCGTCGATGTCGATTCGAAGCAGGGCGGCGTGCTCGTCCTCAACGGCACCTATTATCCCGGCTGGATCGCCGAGATCGACGGCGTGGCCGCGCCGCTGATGCGCGCGGACGTGTTGTTCCGCGGCGTCGAGGTGCCGCCCGGCAAGCATCGCGTGGTGTTTCGGTTTGCACCTTTCTCGCGAGCCAATCTGTGGGACGCGATGGAGTCGATCCGGGGAGACTAGCGCTCGGATGACCGGCCTTCGCGCCCTTTGCGCTTGAAGGGCCGCGGAGAATGCGCGAGAAGGCTCGGGTCCTGTCCGCGCGTTCGCGAGCTGCCGGGCCTGCAACCGAATGTCGTCTCGCGCGTTAAGGTGCGCCTTTTCAGCCAGTTCATTTTCAGCAAGCCCCGCACCTGACCTATGCAGAAAGTCGCAGTCATCCTCAATGCACGCGCCGGCGCACTTATCCGCCAGGACGCACGCGAGATCAGGGCGCGGGTCGAACGGGGCCTCAGCGGCGGCGGTCGCGCGGTCGAGGTCACCTTCGCCAAGGGCAGCGCGATGCTGCGTGCGATCGACCAGGCGGTCGCTGGCGACCACGACACTGTCATCGTCGGAGGCGGCGATGGCAGCGTGAGCTATGCCGCCGGAAAACTGGCGCGAAGCGACAAGCGGCTGGGCGTGCTGCCGCTCGGCACGCTCAATCTGCTCGCACGCGATCTCGGCATGCCGGAAGATCTGGCCGAGGCGCTCGCCGCGCTCTCCGATGCACGGCCGATGGCAATCGATCTCGCGCAGGTCAACGGACGGTCTTTTCATTCGCTGTCCGGATTGGGCTTCTTCAGCCAGATGGCGCGCGCGCGCGAGGAGACGCGCGACTTTCCGCATCGCCTGCTGCGTGTCGGCCTTGCGGCCCTGCGGGCGCTGTCGCGCACCGGGCGCCTGACGCTCGAGCTGGACGTCGATGGCAAGAAGGAGACGATCGAAGCCTATGCCGCGCTCGTCACCTGCAACCGTTTCGGAGGCGCCGATTGGCGCCGAGACGCGCTCGACGGCGGAAGGCTCGAAGTGCATGTGGCGAAAGACGAGGGCGCACTGAAGCGCCTGATCGCCGGCGCCGATCTGATTTCCGGCCAATGGCGCGACAATCCCGGCATTCACAGTCACGCGGCGCACCGCGTCCGGATCGCGTCCCGCCGCCGAAGGGCCTGGGTCGCGACGGATGGCGAATTGCGGCGCGAATCGGTGCCGCTCGACTATTCGCTGCTGCCGCGCGCATTGCATGTGCTGCGGCCGGCACCGGCCGGGACGCGGCTCGCCGTGCCGCGTTAATGCTTAAATCCGGAATTCTGCATGGCTTGATCGCGTTTTGCGCATGGGGCCGCCGCATGCTGGCCGCATTTGGTCCGAACAAGCCGCCCTTGCACGTGGGCTACCCAGGAGTAGTGATGATTCGATCCTTCATATTCGGACTTTCCGCGCTTGCCGTTGCAACGCCCGCAATCGCGTCGGGCTCCTATGACTCGCTGGTGTCGGCGCACGCTGCCGCGCATGGTGTGCCGGAATCGCTCGTGCGCCGCGTGATCAAGAAGGAGAGCGGCGGGAATGCGCGCGCGGTGAGCGCCGGCAATTACGGCCTGATGCAGATCCGGCTCGGCACGGCCCGCTCGATGGGCTATTCCGGATCCGCCGCGGGCCTGCTCGATCCGAACACGAACATGACCTATGCGGTGAAATATCTCGCCGGTGCCTATCGGGCTGCGGGCGGAAACGCCGACCTTGCCGTCCGCTACTATCAGAGCGGCTATCACGGCAAGGGCGCGAGCGGCGCCACGGCGAGCCGGGCCTACGGCGCAAGTCGCAAGCCCTCGCCCCGCACTGCGTTCGCGTGGATTGACGACCGGGCGCCCGTGACCACGACGCGCCGCGGCAAGCGCGAACGCGCGATGCCGCGGGTCAATATCCAGTAGCAGAGCCCTCACGGGTCGAAGGGCGTCCGGCGGGTGCGCGCCGGGCGCCTTTTTCGTGCGCCGTTGCGGCTCCGGATGATCGCCGCATTGCGCGCGGTGCGGTCCCGTTGCTAAACAGGCCGGCGACCGGGCCCGTAGCTCAACGGTTAGAGCCGACCGCTCATAACGGTCTGGTTGCAGGTTCGAGTCCTGCCGGGCCCACCACGCGCTCTCCTGAATGGTGGGTTTTCCCGGTTAGCGACGAAAGCCCCGCTATTGGCGGGCATGTGCAAGAACTGACTGTCTCTGCTGAGCCATCTGCGGCCGGTCAGCGCCACAGATAGAGAACAATCGTCGCTGTGACGGCGAAGCCGGCAACATAGGCGACAAGTTCGGGGAGCCCTGGGCCAAAGAATGGCTCGCGCGGCTTTTCGCGTCCGTCCGCCGACCGCCATTCATGGGGCGCAAGATCAACTGTCTTTTCGGGGTCGTTCATGATCGCTGACCGAGTCAACTCTGTTGAGAGTGCGGGCGTCCCCCTCGGCTTCCTGCTAGCCTCGACCAACATCGTCGGCTCGCAGGCCGCCCGTTTGCCTGAAATCGAGGTCTCGGGGATGGCTGCCACGCATTCGCCCGTGACGTCGTCCACGATATTGCGCTTTGCGGAAGCGACGGGCCAGCGCGAATTGGTCGTGGTCGAAGTCGAGCGACCAGCGGGGCATTGACCCTGGCCTCGACCAGGATCGGAGTGCGCGTCCCGATGGCCCTGCCGGACGAAACTGGGTTCTGTGGAAACAGGGGCCTCGGCATCGCGCCGCCCGGCACTTCGAAGCCATTGCCGGCACCCCGAAGTTCGACGGCTCGGCTTTCGGTGCCCCCAAACATCGCTTTGATTATGCCTTGCTGAACCTTGCATCGCTCCCAAAGATGTGGCCTCAACAGTCCCGAGCGGCGGTCCATCGTTCGCTCTGGCGATTTTTCTTCGGTCCAAAGCGCATCCGCGCTGTCGGATCCCTCGCCATGTGAAGAAAAGGGTGAGGAGCAGTCGATAATGAGCGAGGACAGAATCAAGCGCGGGGCCCAGATTCGCGCGGAAGTCCTGGGGCAGGCGCATGTCAGCCAGCCCGGTCCGAATCCGAGCAAGTTCCAGAAGGCTTTCCAGGATTTCACCGTCGAGCATTGCTGGGGGAATGTCTGGGTGCGTCCGGGCCTGGATCGCAGGACGCGCAGCATTCTCAATCTCGGCATGCTCTCGGTCATGGGCCGCTGGCATGAATTCGAGGTCCATGTTCGCGGCGCGCTGAATAACGGCCTCACCGAGGACGAGATCATCGAAATTGTTCTGCAGGCCGGGGTTTATGGCGGAGTTCCGGTGGCGGCGGAGGCAATGCGGATCGCGGAGCGCGTGGTCAAGAACCACAAGCCGGACTAGCCCCGGTGACGATGCTCGCAGGCAAATGCGCGCTGATCACCGGCTCGACCGCCGGTCTTGGCTACGCCATCGCCGAAAGTCTGGCGCAAGCCGGCGCATCCGTCGTTCTGAACGGGCTGTGTGCGCCCGGCGAAGGGGAGGCGGCTGCCGCGCGCCTCGCGCAGGCGACCGGGTGCGCAGCAATATTCGACGGAGCCGATCTGCGTGACGTCGCGGCGATCGAGCGCATGGTGGCGCAGGCTGCGGCGCGCTTCGGCGCGGTCGATATCGTCGTCAACAATGCCGTTGTGCGGCATTTCAAGCCCATTCAGGCCTTCAGCAAGGCGGAATGGGACGCCTCGCTGGCGGTAAATCTCTCGGCGGCGTTTCACTGCGTGCGGCTTGCATTGCCGAGGATGCTGGAGCGGAATTGGGGGCGGATCGTCAACATCTCCTCGATCTATGGTGCGCGGGGTGCCGAGCACCGCGTCGATTACGTCACCAGCAAGACCGCTCTTCTCGGATTGACGCGCGCGATTGCGGCGGAGACGGCGAAGACCGGCGTCACGTGCAACGCCGTCGCGCCCGGCACCGTGCCGTCGCCGGCCATCCTCGACCGCATCGCCGCTATTGCTGAGGCGCAGAACATCCCCGTCGAGAAGGCCGAGCAGGACTATCTTGCCACCCGCAACCCGACCGGCCGGTTCATCGCCCCCGAGAATGTCGGCGCCCTGGTGACATTCCTGTGCAGTCCGGCCGCGGCGGATATTACGGGCGCGACCCTGCCCATCGATGGCGGCTGGCAGGCCGTGTGACATCCGGCCGCCTATCCGACCTGGGAGGGCAGCCAGGTGACGATGCCGGGGAAGGCGTAGAGCAGGGCGATAAAGGCGAGCATCAGCACGATGAAGGGAACGACGCCGAGCGTGATGTCGCGAAAGGCGACATCCGGGCTCATTCCCTTCAGCACGAAAAGCACGAGCCCGACCGGCGGCGTCACCAATCCGATCTCGACGAGCAGCACAAGCACGACGCCGAACCACAGCGGATCGAACCCCATCGCAACGACGATCGGAAACGTCACCGACAGCGTCATCAGCATCATCGCGATCGATTCGATGAAGCAACCGAGGATCAGATAGACAATCACGATGATGAGCATAACGAGCCAGGGTGCGAGGTCCGCGTCGGTGACGAGTTGGACCATTGCCCGCGGCAGCCGCAGGAAATCGAACACCCAGCTCAGGATCGCCGCGCCGATCACGATCAGCATGATGAACGAGGTCACCTTCACGGTATCAAGCAGCGTCTCGTAGAACGTCGCCCAGGTGAGGCGGTGTCGGGCCAGCGCCATGACGAGCGCAATGGCCGCGCCGAAGGCTCCCGCTTCGGTCGGCGTGGCGATGCCGAAATAGAGCGATCCGAGAACGCCCAGGATCAGGATCACGAACGGCAGCACGCCGACGAGCGCCGATATCTTCTCGCGAATTGAATAGGCCTCTCCGGGCGGGACGGCCGTGGGCACGAGCAAGGTCCAGCCCAAGCCCAGTACCATGAATAGCGCGGCAAGCAGCAATCCGGGGATGATGCCGGCGATGAACAATTGCGTGACCGCAACGCCAACGACGTTCCCGTAGATGATCATCGCGATGCTGGGCGGAATAAGGATGCCGAGCGTCGCGCCGGCGGCGATGATGCCGTAAGTCAGGCGCGCGCTGTAGCCTCTTTTCACCATCTCCGGCGCGGCCACGGAGCCGAGCGTCGCCGCCGTGGCAAGGCTCGATCCGCAGACTGCGGCGAATGTCGCGGATGCTGCGACGCTCGCATGAGCGAGCCCCCCCGGTGTGCGGCCGAACCATTTCACCAGCGCGTCGAACAATTCCGATGTGATGCCGCTGCGCACCAGCAATGCGCCCATCAGGACGAAGCTCGGCACGGCGGTGAGCGTGAAGGTGTTGATGCTCGTCCAGGAGCGGTCGGCGATAACGGGAAGTTGAGGAAGCGGCAGCAGAAAATAGAGCCCCAGCATGCCGACAAAGCCCATTGCGAAGGCAACTCGCATGCCGAGGAACAGAAGCACGCAAAGCGTGCCGCCGAGCAGCAAGCCGAGCCAAAGCTGCGATGCGCCTCGCGAGTAGTAGAACGCCACGCCCAGCAATGCCGCAACGGCGATGGACGCGACGGCCACGCGAAGTCCGCTCCAGGCAATGATCCCGACAGCCATTGCCGCGCAGATGGCGATCGTACCCCAGTCAAAACGCGTTCCGGGAATCCGTGCGTCAATGGAGCCAAGGACAAGCAGCAGAGCGATCAGCGCCATCGCCGCGGCGGGAACGATCCATTGGCCGAGTGCCGTTCTTGGAGGCTGAAGGTAGTAGATGTCGCGCAGGATGGCTGCGGCAAACAGCACGTAGCCGACGGTCATCGGCAACTGGGGAATCCATTGGGGGGTTCCCAGAAGCCCCCAGTCGCGCGCATCGTGAGCATATTCGAGAAACGTGAAGCGCGCGGTCTGCCATGCGGCAATCGCGATGAACAGGAGCCCGAGCCACAGCCCGACAAGCTCCAGGAATCGGCGATGATCCGGCCTGAACCGGTCAACAAGGACCTCGACCTTGATATGCGCATTGGCGCGCTGAGCCTCCGCCAGGCCGAGAAACACGATGGCGACGAAAAGATACGTGCTGATCTCCGTGACCCAGGTCGTCGGGGCGTTGAACACAAAGCGCGACGTGACCTCGTAACAGACGATTGCCGTCATGGCGGCGAGCGCGATTGCGGCGATGAACCCGGCGGAGGCGGAGATCCGATCGACGATCCGGACGACGGGGGTCCGGTCCAGGTCCGGCAAGCCGGCGGTCAGTGGAGCGGTCTGCACCTCGCTCATACGATCGATCTCCTCCGCATTGAAAATCGCGGTCCGGGTAGCATGCGAGTTTCTTGACAGCAATCAGTCCGTCATATTGTATGATGGGATTACAAAATTGCTGCGCTGCACCAAGACGGTCGCGGTCCGGCGCCCGATAACAAGACACGCGATACGGAGGAGATCGGATGCGTTTTGCCCGCCACGTCACAGCGCCGCGCCCGCTTCATCGGCTGGCTCTCACGGGATTTCTCGCGGGACTTGCGGCGCTCGCCTGCTCGCCCGCCTGGTCGCAGAAGAAATACGACCTGACGATGGGCATCATCGTCTCGCCGGGCGACGCCTACACCGCCATGACTGCGAGCGTTCCGGAGCGCATCCAGAAGGCGACGAACGGTCGGGTGTCGGTGACGGTTAGCGACTCGCTCGTCGCGCCTGCGCAAATCGCGTCCGCGGTTCGCGACGGCCGGCTTCCGATGTCGGCGGCACTTCACACCTATCTCGCGGCGGACGAGCCGCGCATGGGAATATTCAATCTGCCGGATCTGATCGACAACATCGACGATTTCCACAAGGTCCGCAATGCGTTCTGGGCCAAGGACACCGCCAAGATCTGGGAAGAGAAATGGGGTGCAGTCGTTCTCGCAGAGGGCGCGTGGTGCCCGACCAGGCTCTTCTCGAAAACTCCGATCCACAAGGTCGAGGATTTCCAGAACAAGCGCCTGCGTGTTCACAATCCTCAAACCGCCGCTCTGCTCAATGCCGTCGGCGCGAAGCCGACACCGATGGCCGTGCCCGAAATCATGCCCGCGCTCGAACGCGGCGTGATCGACGGGGTCTTCATCTCGACCTGCGTCGGCGGAGCACTGGAATTCTGGCGGGTCGCCAAGAACGTGCAGGACTGGGGAATCGGTCCGATCACCGGCTGGGCTATCCTGATCAACAAGGCGTAATGGGAAGGTCTGCCGGCCGATATTCGCGAACAGATCCGCACCGCGATGGCGCAGCTGGAGAAGGATGCCTATGGCCAGTACAACGCCTTCGTGCAGGCGGCGCTCGACAACATGAAGAAAAATGGCGTTGTACCCTGGAGCGCTCCGAAAGAGGAACGCGCCAAGCTCAATCAGCCGCAATACGCCAAGGCCGCATTCGACAGCTGGTACGCGCGCGCGAAGGAGGTCGGGTTTGACGGTCCCGCCTATGTCGCGAAGGTTCGCGCGGCGCTCGGCAAACCGGCTCAATGAGGAATTGGGGGCGGAATGTCTCCGCCCCCCGGAATATCCGACCACGCCGAGACCATGCGGGGTGGCCCACCGAGACGGTTCATGAGCACTGACGTCAGCGAGATCGGCCTGCCCGAGCACGATTTCCGGGTGCACAAGGTCGCCGCGCCGCTGCGGCACAGTGTGACCGAGAGCATCCGCTACGCGATCGCGCTTGGCCGCTTCAAGGCGGGCGATCGCCTTCCGGAACGCGCGTTGTGCGAGATGACCGGAGTGAGCCGCACCCTGGTCCGCGAAGCCTTGCGTCAGCTGGAATCGGAGGGGCTGATCAGGGTATTGCCGCACCGTGGGCCCGTCGTGGCGGAGTTGACCGCCGAACAGGCCGAAGGAATTTACCAGGTCCGCGTGGAGCTGGAGGGCCTTGCCTGCAAACTGTTCGCCGAACAGGCCTCGGATGCACAGCGCGCTGCGTTGATACGCGCTTTCGACAATCTGAAGGCTTCGTTTGACGATCCGAATCCGCTCTCGCGGCTGGACGCCAAGAACCGCTTTTACGATTGCCTGATCGACGGCTCGGGCAACGAAGCGCTCGGCATCAGCCTGCGCATGCTGAACGCAAGGATCATGCTGCTGCGGGCGACATCGCTTCGCGCCCCCGGCCGCTCTGACGAGAGCATCGCCGAACTCGCCGAGCTGATGGATGCGCTGATGCAACGCGACGGGAAACGCGCTCGCAAGGCCGCGATCAGCCATGTGCGCAATGCTGCCCGCGTGGCGATCGCATTGCTGTCAACAAAGAGCTAACAGGGGGAAACCATGAAAAACGCGAGTCTGAAAACGCTTGGGTTCATGACGGAGCTGCTTATCCTGCTTGGCGCCGTTCCGGCGTCGGCCCAGGATTTTCCGAACCGGCCGATCACGATCGTCGTGCCGTTCGCGGCGGGCGGTCCGGGCGACATCATCGCGCGCCTGATCGGGCAGGCGATGAGCACCAATCTCGGCCAGAGCGTGGTCGTCGAGAATGCGCTCGGTGCCGGCGGCACGGTCGGCACGCATCGCGTCGCGCGCGCGGCGCCTGACGGCTACACGCTCCTGCTGATGCATACCGGTCAGGCAACGAGCGTGAGCCTTTACAAGAAGCTGCCCTATGATCCGGTCGACGATTTCGAGAAGATTGGTCTTGTCACCGATGTTCCGATGATCCTGGTCGGCAAGCCCGAATCCACGGCCAAGGATCTCAAGGAACTGGTCGCCCAGGTGAAGGAGCAGGGTGACAAGATGCTCTATGCCCATTCCGGTGTCGGTTCGGCGGCGCATCTGTGCGGGCTCGTGTTCATGAGCGCCACGGGCACGACCATGACCACCGTCCCCTACAAGGGCGGCGGCCCGGCCCTCAACGACGTCATGGGCAACCGCATCGACGTCTATTGCGATCCTGCGACGGGACCGACGCCGCATATCCAGGCCGGCAAGCTCAAGGGCTATGCGGTCACGACCAAGACCCGTTTGAAGACCCTGCCGGATTTGCCGACCACGGCCGAGGCCGGATTTCCCGGCATCGAAGTCTCGACCTGGTACGGGCTTTATGCGCCGCGCGGCACGCCCAAGCCGATCGTGGACAGGCTGAGCGCAGCGCTGCAGGCCGCGCTCAAGGACCCCACGGTGATCTCGCGGTTCGCGCAGCTCAGCATGGAGCCGGTCAGCCAGGAGCGCGCGACGCCGGCAGCTCTCGATGCGTTCCTCAAGGCCGAAGTCGCCAAATGGGGCGCCATCATCAAGGCGGCGGGTGTCACCGCCGACTGACGTTGCTTCCGCCGGCGTCGCTCAGCGGCGCCGGCAGCCCCGGCAAATGCGGCCCGCAAGCTTCCGGGCCCGGTCACGCAACGGCGAGCGGTTCCTTTGGGTCGTCACGGCGCGACATCGCTCAGGTCGATCCACAGTCCGTCGCCGATGACACGCACCGGATAGATGCGAAGGGCTGGAAATGACCAGCCCGGCGATACCGCGCCGTCTTGCAGGTCGAACCATGCAGAATGACGCGGGCAGAAGAGGCTCCCTCCCGAACAGCGGCCGTGTGCCAGATCGGCGCCCTCATGCGGGCAGGCACGTTCCGCCGCAAAGAAGCGGTCCGCATCGCGGATGAGAATGACGTCCTGGCCGAGCAGGTTGACCGCAACAATCGTTCGCCTGTCGAATGCCTCAAGACCGCAGGCATGGATCCAGCGCGCCGGCATATCGGTCGGGACAGCGGTCATCAGCCGCCCAGATAGGCGCGGCGCACGTGTGCATCGTCGAGCATTTGATCGCCCGTCCCGGACTGCACCACCCGACCGGTTTCCAGCAGATAGCAGCGATCGCACATGTCCAGCGCCGCAAGCGCATTCTGCTCGACCATCAGCACGGTCGTTCCGTCGCGTCGGATGTCGTCGATAATCTCAAATATGATCTCGGTGATGTTGGGCGCCAGGCCGAGCGAGGGCTCGTCTAGCAGGATCATGCGGGGCCGCGACATCAGCGATCGCGCGATCGCAAGCATTTGCTGCTCTCCGCCGGACAAGGTGCCGGCCACCTGCATCACGCGCTCGCGCAGGCGAGGCAGCTTCACGAAGATGCGCTCCATGTCCGACCTGACGACGGCATGGTCGTGCCGCAGAAATGCTCCCATTTCGAGGTTTTCGCGCACGGTCAGCTGCGGTAAAACCCGCCGGCCCTCCGGGCAGTGCGCGATGCCGAGAGCGAGGATCTGCCGCGGCGTCGCTCCGCCGATCTTGCGGCCATCGAATGTGATCGTTCCGGCGGCGAGCGGCAGCATCCCGCTGATTGCCTTCAGCGTGGTGGTCTTGCCGGCGCCGTTGGCGCCGATCAGCGTGACCAATTCGCCCTCGCCGACTGCGATCGAGACATCGCGCAGCGCCGTGACGGCGCCGTAGCAAACCGTGAGATTCTCAAGCTTTAGCACGCTTCTTCAATCCCGTTCCGAGATAGGCCTTGATGACTTCCGGATTGCTCTGAATCGCGGCAGGCGGTCCGGATGCGATGATGCGGCCCTGATTGAGGACAAACACCTTGTCGGAAACGCTCATCACCATATGCATGTTGTGCTCGACCAGAAGCACGGTCACGCCATCGTCGCGGATAAGGCGGACGAGCTCCTTGAACCGTTCGGTCTCCGACGGGTTGAGACCGGCAGCCGGCTCGTCGAGCAGCAGGAGCTTCGGCCGGGCGGCGAGAGCGATCGCAAGCCCCAGAAGCCGCTGTTCGCCATAGGCCAGGCTGCCGGCATTCTCCCCGGCGCGTCCCTGCAGCCCGACAAAATGCAGGACGTCGTCGACCTCGGCCCGCAGGCGCGCTTCCTCGCGCAGCGACGACGGCGTGCGAAAGATTGCGCCGAACAGCCCGCACCTGCCGCGCAGATGCATGGCGGTCAGGACGTTGTCCGCCACGCTGCAGCCTGCAAAGATGCTCGTGCGCTGAAACGTGCGCACGAGCCCAAGTGCTGCGATGTCGTCGGGCGTCATGCCGAGCAGATCGTGCCCCTCGAATCGCACCGATCCCGCGCTCGGCGTCATATAGCCGGTGATGATATTGAAGGCGGTCGTCTTGCCTGCGCCGTTGGGGCCGATGAGGCTGACGATCTTGCCTTTGGGCACCGACAGGCTCATGCGTTCCAGAATCACCAGTCCGCCGATGTGAACGGCGAGGTCCGTGATTTCGAGCGCGGTCGGGGCGCCGTCCGGCAAGGCCGCGGAATCCATGCTTGCGGGTTCGAAAACGGTTGTCGCGGCGTTGGTCATGACAGCCGCGGCCTCAGATGCTCGGGCACCAGGCGAAGGCCGAGAGCCGCGAGGCGCTGCCATATCCTGGCCGCGGCGGGAACGATGCCGTTCGGGAGGAAAAAGACGATTAGAACGATCGCCGCGCCGTAGATGATCCATTGCACCTCCGGCCCGGCATAGTCGCGCAGCAATTCAGGCATGAGCCCGAAAAGGAGCCCGCCCACGATCGGACCCGTGAGCGTTCCCTTTCCGCCGGTTACCACCATGATGATCATGGTGACGGTATAGATGAACATGAACACGTCGGGATCGACGATCCGCACATAGTGCGTATAGAGCCCTCCCGACGCTCCGGCGATCCCGGCGGCGACCACCGTGGACAGCACGAGATAGTGCGTCACCTGGATGCCGACCGAGCGCGCGAGCCCCTCGTTTTCGCGCAGCGCGATGAGCGCGCGGCCCACCCGCGACCTGACAATGTGTGCGACGAGAACGAAGGCGATCACGGCAACGGCGAGAACGAGCCAGTAGTTCTGCGCCTTGGTGGTGAGGGTTGTCACGCCAAGGCCCGGCAGCCACAGCGTGAAAGACGGGATGTTGTTGATCGCCATCGGCCCTTCGGTGAGATCGACCCAGTTCAGCGCGATCAGTCGCATCACCTGCGCAAAGCTGACGGTGAGAATGACGAAATAGGCGCCGCGCACGCGGAAGGCGAGGCGTCCCACGAACCAGCCGAACAATGCGGCCATCAGGATGCCGGCCAGAAACGACAGCCAGACCGGCTTCGGCGCGACGTCGAGCGTCAGTCCGAGGCCCAGATCGACGTCGAATCCGCGCGACAGCAACGCGCTGGTATACGCGCCGATGCCGAAGAAGGCGACGTGGCCAAGACTGAGCTGCCCGGTATAGCCCAGCAAGAGGTTGAGGCTGATGGCGGCGATGATGAAGATGCCGGCCAGGATCAGCAATCCCAGAATGTAGGGATCGCTCATCCAGAATGGCAGCGTGACGAATGCCAGGACGACAAGAAGGCTGAGGATCAGTCGGGTCATCCCACCCGCTCCTTCGGCGCAAACAGGCCCTGCGGCCGCAGGATGAGCACCGCGACGATGACGAGGAAGCTGAAGGCATCGCGAAAATCGGCTGAGACATAGCCGGAACCGAATTCCTCAACCAGCGCCAGGACAAATCCGCCGATGGTCGCACCCACCGTGCTGCCCAGTCCGCCCAGAATGACGATCGCGAATGCCTTCAGACTCGCAAGATCGCCCATGGTCGGGCTCACAAGAAAGATCGGGCCGAGCAATGCACCCGCAACGGCGGCGAGGCCCGAACCGAGCGCGAAGGTCGCCATGTAGATCGTACCGACATTGACTCCCATCAGCGACGCGACATCGCGGTCCTGGAAGGTCGATCGCATCGCGAGGCCAAGTCGGGTGTGATTGATCAGAAGGTGGAAGGCGATCAGCAGAACGATCGCAGTGACAAGCACGAAGACCTTCAGCGGCGATACCGAGACCGGGCCGAAGACCAGCGGCTGCTGCGCGAAGGGTGAGGGGATGAGCTTTGCGACTCCGCCCCAGATCAGCTGCTCGGTATTCTGCATGGCGATCCACAAGCCGATCATCAGCAGCATGACGGAATCGATGTCGGTGGTCTTGAGGCGGCGCAGGATGAAGAATTCGAGCGCCGCGCCGACGATCATGCCGATTGCGGTCGCAAGGAGGATGGCGGCGAAGAAATTGACGCCGAGCTGAGCCACGAAAAGATAGGCCATGTAGGCGCCGAGCGCGTAGAACTCACCATGCGTGAAATTCACGATCCGCATGATGCCGAATACCAGCGTCAGCCCGATGCCCAGCAGCGCGTATGTGCTGCCGAGCATGACGCCATTCATGACATGTTGAAGGAATTGATCCACGCTTCGTTTCCGTCCCGCGCCGTTTTGCTGTTGGGCGTGATTGGTGCCGGCCCGGCTTGCGGCGCCGGGCCGGAATGTCGACGGTCCGATCAGACGATCACGGAAGCGGCATCGTCACCTTTCCCTGATTGAGGAGGACGATGTAGATATTCGGCTGGTTCTGGCCGCTCTCTGCGCCGGCAGGTCCCTCCTTGATGAAGGCAATGTCGCCGTTCACCGCCGGAAGCCTGGTCTTCCAGAGTGCTTCGCGCAGCGCTTCAGGCTCGGCCTTGCCTGCGATCTTGATCGCCTCGACGGCGGTGAGCACGGCATCGTAGCCCCGGAAGCCTTCGGTCAGGCCCGGAAATTCGAGTTTGCGCTTGGTCCATTCGTCGACATAGACCTTGGCGATGTCAGGGTACTTGGCCTTGTCGGGGAACCAGGGCGAGAAGAACAGCAGATGATAGCTCGACATCTCCTTCGGACCGGGATTGGCGATCAACTGATCGGGAAAGGAGCCGCCGGTCGTGATGATGCGCTGAGGCAGTTTCAGCTCGGCGGCCTGCTTCAGCGCCAGCGTCATCTGCTCGACACCGGTGGTGATGAAAAGGGTATCGCCGCCTGACTGCTTGATCGCCGTGAGCTGCGCCGAAAGGTCGGTCGCGTCGGGCGTCATGAACTGAACCGAGCCGATTTCCACGCCCTTCGTCTTCAGATATTTGCTGAACTCTTCGGCCGACCCGCGCCCCCAGTCGTTGTTGACCGACAGAAAGTCGATCTTCTTGATGCTGGGCTGGAAGCTGTCGTATTTGGCCAGAAAGGCCTTGGCTTCCATCTCCGAGGTCGGGCTGATGCGGAACACCCACGGATTGCCCGATGTCGTGATCTTGCCGGACGACGAGGTCTCGACGATCAGGGGCACCTTGTATTCGATCAGCTTGGGCATGATCGCGAGCGTATACGTCGAACTCCAGGCGCCGATCAGCAACGGCACCTTGTCGCGGAGGATCAGCTTTTCGACCGCATTCACGGCTTCCTTGGGGTTCGACTTGTTGTCCTCCAGGATCAACTCGAGTTTCTTGCCCAGAACGCCGCCATTCGCATTGATGACGTCCACCGCGATCTTGGCGCCATTGGCGACATAGTTGCCCGAGGCCGCCACCGGTCCGGTGAGCGGCTGGGTCATGCCGATCTTGATCGTCTCCTGCGCCTGCGCCGCGCTCGCGGTCAGGACTGCGGCGACTGCCGCCGTCGCCCACCTTAGCTTCTGCATGAGTTTGCTCCTTGTGCTCATATCAGGCTGACTTCAGCCGGGTCTGCTGGTACTTCAGGTCGCGATATTCGCCGGACAGAACCGGCGGATATTTCGCCTTTCCGGGCGGCGCGATGCACTCGATCAGCGCGTCGTAATTCGGGTGGTGGAAGAAGGCGATCGACAGCCGCTTGCTGCGCGCCGCGACGCTGTCCGGCGGGTTGATCACGCGGTGCACGTTCGACACCCAGCGATCGTTGGTCCAGCGCATCAGGAGGTCGCCGATATTGACGACGAACGTATCCTGATCGGTCTCCACGTCGATCCAATCGCCGGAGCGGGTCTTTACCTGGAGGCCGCCGGGAACATTCTCGCCATTGAGGATGGTCAGCAGCCCGTAATCGGTATGGTCACCGGCGCGAAGCTGGCCAGGCTTTGGCGCCGAGGTCTGCTCCGGATAGTAATTGATGCGGATCGCCGTGATGTGCTTGTCGATCTTGTCCCGAAAGAACTGTTCCGGCAGATCCAGCGCCAGGGCGGTCAGCTCCATCATCGTCTCGGAGAGCTGTTCCATTGCCGTGTAGTACTGCTCCGCGGCCTCGCGGAGGCCGGCGGGATGCTGCGACCAGAGATTGGGAATGAAGTAGCGCGGTCCCTCGCCCTGGGTGTAGTAGGGTTCGTCGGGCCATCGCTCGCGTCCGAGATGGTAGTATTCCTTCAGATCGGCCGGAGTCGCGATTGCGTTGCCGGCCGAGAGCGCCTCGATTCCGAGCGCGCGATATCCGCGCGGCGTCTTGCCGTCGGGATGGGCGGCTTTTAGCTTTTCCTCGAGCGGCAGCGCGAAGAATGCGTTGGCCTTGTCGCGCAGCGTATTGATCAGGGAAAGCGGAACGCCGTGTCCCTTGATCGTGAAAAAGCCGATCTCGGTGCAGGTGCGGTCGATCTGGGCGGCAACCGCACGCCTGTCGGCTGGCGAGCCCTTGAGCGCAGGCGCCAGGTCGATGACGGGAATGGTGATCGGCATCGGTATCTCCGGCATTAGTGAAAATAGGCGCCGCCATCGACCACCAGCGTCTGGCCGGTGATGAAGGCCGCATCGGCGCTGGCGAAGAAGGCGACGGCGCCGACCAGATCGGCGGGCGTCATGGCGCGCGCGAGCACGCGGCCGCGGACGGACGGCTCCTTCGCACCTGCAACGAGTTCGGCATTGCGCTCGACATTGTCGCTCAGCGTGAATCCCGGTGCGACGCTGTTGACCAGAATGCCGCGCGGCCCGAGTTCCGTCGCCAGAGCGCGCGTCAACGACACCACCGCGCCCTTGCTTGCGACATAGTGTGCCATCAGCGGGTTGCCCTTGAATGCAACGCCCGATGAAATGTTGATGATGCGTCCCGATTTCTGCCGCTCGAAAATCGGGACGACGGCCTTGCAGCACTGAAACAGGCCGATGACATTGACATCCATGACCCTGCGGAATTCGACGGCATCGATCTGCTCGAATGGCTTCGGCCGCAGCGTCGAATAGATGCCTGCGTTGTTGACCAGAATGTCCACGCGGCCGAAGGCGTCCTGCGAGGCGGCGACCATTGCCTTGACGTCTGCATCCAGCGATACGTCCGTTGCGACGCCGATTGCGCGATATCCGCTGTCGACGAGACGTTGCGCGCCGGCTTCGGCGTTGCTCTGGTCGGCGATGACGATGGCCGCGCCCCGGGCCGCAAGGTCTGCCGCGACAGCATGACCGATGCCGGCGGCGCCGCCGGTCACGATGGCGACCGCGCCTTCGAGGTTCGTGCCGTTGCCGGCTTTCGTGCCGTTCTGGCGTATGTCCATGAACTGGAATATTTGCAACTCCCATGCCAGTTCGATGGGGCGCAGACCCCGGATTCATGGGCGTTCTAGCTCGTCAGTATGCTGACGTGTTTCGCCGGCGCGGCTTGCCTGATTGCGAAACGAGCAATTGTCGGCAAACTGGGCAGCAGGCTGAGCCGACCGGACTTGCGATGGATGCCAATCGCTCAGGTCAGGCGCAGCGGCGCGCGTCCGAAATCGTTGCCGGCGTCAACCAGGCGCGCCAGGGAACGCAGGAAGGCCTCACGCTCGTCCGGGGGCAGGGCCTCGATGGTTCTGATATGCGCGCGCCGTGCCGCCTGCGTCATTTGATCCAGCAGGCGCTTGCCGCGCGCGGTCAGAATGACGCGCTTCAATCGCCTGTCGGCTTTTGTCGTCGTGCGCCGCAACAGGCCGCGCGCTTCAAGGCGCGCGGCGACATTCGCCAGTGTCGTGCGGTCGACCCCGATTTCATAGGCGAGCCGCGCCTGCTCCAGCCCCGGCTGTTCGGCGACGGCGCTCATCATGCTGTACTGGACCGGCGTGACGTTGAATGCACTGCATTCCTCGATGAACAGGGCAGTGTGGATCTGGTGCAGCCGGCGGATCAAGAAGCCCGGGCGGCTGGCGAGATCGAATGTGGAGAGCCGCGGCGTGATCCGCTTATCGGACATGGAAGCGGGATAGCAGGTCGCGCAACCATCGCCAAGCAACATGCGAGATCAGGCCGCCGGCATGCAATGCGGCGCCGGCACCCGGCGTCTCCTCGCCGCGCAGACGCGCCTCGAGATTGCGTGCCACCATCGCCGCCAGCTCGGCGGCAAAGACCCGGACGATCGGGCCGCGGCCCAACTGCGCCAGCGGCCCCTTCAGCGCATATGTGAGATCGATCTCGACCGTGCTTGCGGCAGGACCGTTCCCGACCAGGCGGAAGGTCGCCTCCGCCTGCATGCGCGTGCCGCTGGCCGTGTCGCGTCCCGATCCGGCGATCCGGCCCGTGCGCGCCATATCGTCGTAGGTCAGCGTGGCATCCCCCTTGAATCTTGCCTGGATCGGGCCAAGCGACGTCAGCATTTCACCCCGGATTCGGTCGCCGTCGCGGCTGGTGATCGTCGCGCCGGGCAGGCAACTCGCAATCAGTGCCGGATCACGGAGCGCCACCCAGACCTGCTCCGGGGGGAGGGCGATGCTCAGCGTCTCATGCAGGCCGTCGCCGGTGAACTTCGCGGAGATTTGCGCGGCCGGCGGCGCGGCTGCGTCATCGAGAGAAAACTGCCTGAAGGTTCCCCTGGTTACTGGGGGGAGCGACGGCGCGGTCACCTCCGGGCGATGGCTCAATACGCGGCGGATCGCGCGGACAATGCCGTTATAGCCAGTGCAGCGGCAGAGATTGCCTGCAAGTTCCAGCCGAATGCGATCTTCGTCCGCATCGGGAAGCCGCAACACGATATCTCGCGCCGTCACCAGCATTCCCGGCGTGCAATAGCCGCATTGCAGTGCGTGCTCGGCGGAGAACGCCTCGCGCAACGCCGCCATCACCGGATCGCGCTCAAGGCCCTCGATGCTTTTCACGTCACGTCCCGCGCAGGTTGCCGCAAGCGTGATGCAGGAGCGCACCGGTTCTCCGTCGAGCAGGACCGTGCAGGCTCCGCACACGCCATGCTCGCAACCGATATGCGTTCCGGTCAGCAGCAGGTCCTCGCGCAGAAAGTCGGCAAGATGCGTCCGCGGAGCAACCTCGGCGCTGACGGCGAGGTCATTGACCTTGAGAGTGATGGTCATGCCGCCTGCTCCATGGCGCGGCGCAGGGCTGCGAGCTGCATGATGCGGCCGATCTCATCGAGACCGCTCTGCAGCAGGGCGCGTTCGGCGCTTTCGATCCTGACGTCCGAGCCCTCCAGCACGATCGGGGCGCCGCCGACGGCGCCGATCACGGCCCTATGGATGTCGCGCGCCGGGTCAAGGAACACCGCCGCCATCGCGTGCGCGAATTCACCCGGTTTCCGACAGGCCTTGTAATAGCCCCAGCGTGCTTCCGGCGACGCCTTTGGAACACGCACCGCCTGCACGATCTCGCCAGGCTGCAGCGCATTGCGAAACGGGCCGAGCACGAATGTGGTGAGCGGAATGGTGCGGCCGCCGTCAGGCCTGAGCGTCAAAACCGCAGCGCCCAGCGCCGTCATTGTGCAGAGCCAGTCCGCCGCCGGATCGGCGTGGCAGAGGCTGCCGCCGATCGTGCCGCGGTTGCGCACCGCGCGATAGGCGATGCCCTGCGCGATCGCCGGCAGGATCCCCTTGCCGATATCCGGCACACGCCCGTCGGCAATCGCGGCATGGGTGACGCATGCGCCGATGATCACGGCGTCCTCGGTTTCCTCGACCAAGGAGAATTCACGGATCTGCGCGATCGATATGACATGCGAAGGCTGCGCGACCCGGAAGTTGAGCATTGGTCCGAGCGATTGTCCGCCAGCCACGATCCGGCCCTCGCCGGACTGCATCAGTTGCGCCACGCTCACCGGCTGTTCAAGGGAAAAAACCGCCGGTTTCATGCCGACACCTTCAGACGCGAGGCGGCGAGCGCCTCCAGAACACGGTGCGGCGTGATCGGCAGCTGGTTGATCTCGGCGCCGAGAGGCCGCAGCGCGTCGTTCACGGCATTGGCGATAGCCGCCGGCGGCCCGATCGCCCCTCCCTCGCCGATCCCTTTCTGTCCGAAGGCGGTGTAGGGCGAGGGCGTTTGCATATGATCGATGCGCAGCATCGGCACTTCTGTGGCGCCCGGCAGCATGTAGTCGGCCAGTGTCGTCGCAAGCGGTTGTCCATGATCGTCGAACGGCATCTCCTCGTAGAGCGCCGTTCCGATGCCCTGTGCGACCCCGCCGCAGACCTGGCCGTCGACGATCATGGGATTGATCAGGACGCCGCCGTCCTCGCAGAGGGCGTAGTCGAGAATTCTGACATCGCCCATCTCAGTGTCGACGGACACGACCACGGCATGGGCCGCATAGCTGAAGGTGCCGGTGTCGCGCACGGTCTTGTAGCCGCTGGTGACTTCCAGCCCGCCCGGATCAACATCCTTCGGCAATTCCTGCGGGCGCAGATACCAGGTGCGCGCAACCTCCTCGATGCGGACGCTGGCGACGCCGCTCGACACAAGTCCCTTTCCGACCTGCACATTCCCGGACGGCACCTGCAGCAAATGGGCGCCGATGCGCGCGATGCGCTGGCCCAGTTCCCTGCATGCGGTCGCAACCGCGCCGCCGGCCATCACGATGCAGCGCGAGCCCCATGTGCCGGTCGAATAGGGTGTCACCGCCGTATCGCCATGAACGACGCGAATGCGCTCGACCGGAATGCCGAGCACTTCGTTTGCAATCTGCGCCAGCGTCGTTTCGAGGCCCTGGCCGTGCGACTGGATGCCGACCCGCAACTCCAGGCCGCCATCCGGCGTAAGCCGCGCGACCGCCTGTTCGAAGCCGGGGACCATCGGGATGCCCCAGCCGTAATAGACCGACGTTCCGTGCGCACCCTGCTCGCAAAAGATCGAAAAGCCGACTCCGATCCGCACGGATGCGTCCGCTGAATCCTTCTGCTTCCTGCGAATGGCGGGCAGATCGATTGCCTCAACCACGCGGCGCAGACATTCCGGATAGTCGCCGCTGTCGAAATGCTTTTTCGTGATGTTGTCGAACGGCATGTCCTCGGGCTGAACCAGATTGCGCAGGCGAACCTCGTATGGCTCCTTGTTCACGGCATGGGCGATGGCGTCGATCATCGTTTCCATCGCATAGCAGACGCCCGCGCGCGCCACGCCGCGATAGGGCACGAGGCCGGGCTTGTTCGTCGCCGAGGACCAGGTGATGCAGCGATAGGCATCGAACTTGTAGGGGCCCGGCAGGATGCTGGCGACCTGCGCGGATTCCAGACAGGCCGAGAACGGGTAGATCGAATAGGCGCCGGTATCGACCGTGGCCGCCGCGTCCAGTGCGATCAGGCGGCCATCGCGGTCGGCATAGGCCATAATGTCATAATGATGTTCCCGGCAGTTGGCGTTGCCGGAGAGCTGCTCGCGCCGGTCCTCCAGCCAGCGCACCGGATAGCCGAGATGCCTCGCGAGGAAAGCCGCGCAGACCTCCTCCGACAGCAGCATCCCCTTGTAGCCGAAACCGCCGCCGACATCGGGCGCAACGATGCGCACATTCTCCTCCGACACGCCAAGGCATCCGGCGAGGCCCGTGCGAATGATGTGCGGAATCTGGGTCGCCGTGTGCAGAACGATCTGGTCGAGCCGTCGGTCATAGAGGGCGACGACGCCGCGGCCCTCGAGCGGGGACATGCATTGGCGGGCCGTGCGCAGGGTTCGGCGCACCACGACCGGCGCCGTCCTCCTGATCTCCGACAGGTCGGCTTCGACGCGGCTTTCCAGGAAGACGTTATCGCCCCAATGCTCATGCACGAGCGGTGCGCCGGGCATGCGCGCCGCCAGCATATCGACGACAGCGGGCAGCTCCTCGAAATCGACCTCCACCGCCGCTGCGAGATCCTCGGCCTCGGCGCGCGTTGCAGCCACGCAAGCCGCAATCGCTTCGCCGACATGGCGCACCTTGTCATGCGCCAGGATCGGCTGGGCGGACGACTTGAATCCGGGCAAGCCTGAATTCGCGACAATCGGCTTCACGCCGATCAGATCGGCGGCCACGAACACGCGATCCTCATGGCCGGCAGGCTTGCGGATATTTCCGATTCTCGCATGGGCCAGCGGACTGCGCACGAAGGCCAGCTCGCGCATGCCGGCGAGCCTGATATCGCCGACGTACTCGCCCTTGCCGCGCATATAGCGGTCGTCTTCCTTGCGACGAACCGAACGGCCGACGCCGTATCCTTCCGCGCCACCCTTCATCGCGCGGCCTTTCCGGTTCCGCCCCGAGCGGCGCAATGCGTCCTCGCCAGATCGAGCGCGGCCCGGGTCAACTCCCCTTCCGGATCGGTCAGATGATCGAGGATACTGAAATGGTTGGCCCGCACGATCGGCAGCAGCACGCCCGGTGCGTGCGCCATAGCCCGCAGCGCGTGCAGGTTTCGCGAATCGTTGACCAAGGCGGGGACCTCGGCGCTGCCGTATGCGATGGTCATGGGCTTCATGACCGCGGGCAGGTGCAACGGCGACAGACCCGCGATCTCGTCATCGGTCAGCCGAAGCGCCTGGTTCAGCTTCGTGTCGCGCAGCGCTTCGAGGTCATAGACACCGTAGATTGCGAGACCGGCCGCCACCAGCGGATGATCGAGCGTCATCGCCGTCAGATGGCCGCCGGCCGACCAGCCCGAGAGAATGACGGGACCCGAAATGCCGTGCCGGGGGCCTTCGGCCTGCAACCAGTCGAGCGCGGCGCGGATTTCCGACACGATATCGGGAAGGCGAGCTTCCGGCGCCAGCGTATAGCCGGGCAGGGCGGCGGACCAGCCATGCGCCTGCACGCCATTCATGAACATCGCGAAGTCCTCGCGCGTGTTGCGCTGCCAATAGCCGCCATGAATGAAGACGAGGCAGGGCGCCTCAGGGTTCTCGGCTGGATACAAGTCCCAGCGATTGCGCGCGCGCGGACCGTAGGGGATGTCGAGACCGGCCGGATGCGCCTTGCGATAGACGGCCGAGCCGGCATTGCGCCTTTCGATCAGGGCAGGGCTGTCGGCGACCGCCGCGTTGTTGTCATAGGCGGCATCGCGCTCGGCCTGCGTCAGCGAGGCCCATCTTGCGCGCGGATCTTCGACAGCGACCGCGACGAAGGTCACGTTTTGCCTCATGGTTCTAGTGACCGCGCTGCCAGTGTATCAGCTGGATCGGCGTGGGCCTCCCGCCGCTGCAGGGATTGAGTTCCTGCGGACAGTTGGAGATGACGACGAGAACATCCTTCTCGGCGCGCAGATCGACGAAGTCGCCCGGCTTCGATAGTCCGTCGGCAATATGGATTTCCCCGTCGCCGCCGACCGGCACGTGCATGAAGAAGTTGATATTCGGCGGGATATCTCGCCCATTCATGCCGAGCGTGCCGAGAGCCGCGAGGAAATTGTCCCGGCAGCTCCACTTTCCCGGCTGGCCATAGCGGACAACATTGATCTCGCGGCTGCAGCAGCCTGCGAGCGTGTCGTGACGGCCGACCGTGTCTTCGACCACTGTCATCATTGGCTGCGCGAGGTCGTCGTAAAGAACGACACCCTTCGACACATAGACGCTCCCGGCGAGCTTGACCGTGTTTGGCGCATTGTAGCGCACATCGCTGCGGGCGGCGTCGAAGATGAGGGTATCGACCGCCTGGCAGCCTTCAAGGTCGACGATCCGAAGCGTCGTCCCGTGCGGGATTTTGCGATACCAATAGGCGCCGGCGGCGACGATTTCGTCGCTGACTATTCGGCCGGGAATCGCTCTGGCCAGCATCGTCTCGTCCTGTCGCGTTCCTTGGCAGATCGTCAGGCGGCCACGGCCTGCGGCAGGATGGGGGCGGTGGAGTCGAACCGCTCGCCTGCGCGCAGGCAGAATGCAGGTTGAAGAAGGCGTTCGGCGACGACCTCGGTTTTCTCGTTGTCACGCAGCAGGAAGCGCCCGCGCAGGTCGGACAACACGCTCACATCGGCGATGCGCCCGGGCTGGAGCGACCCGAGTTCGTCGGAGCGGCCGAGCATCCTGGCCGGATTGGTGGTGACCATCGGCACCACCTGCTCGAGCGTCAGACCAAGCGCCATCATCGAACTCATCGCCTGGGTCAGGCTGAACTTCGCCTGGCCCGCAAAGGGATGATTTTCGTCGTCGGGATGCTCTCCGGGCGTCCCGGCCGGCGCCGGCACATGCGTGTTGTAACCATGCATGTCGGCGCCGAGCGTGTCCGGCACGATGCCGGCGTCGAGGGCCTTGCGCGCAATCCGATAGGAGAAATGGCTGCCATGGCCCACATCGACCTTCAGGCCGCGATCCAGCGCGGCCTGGATGACAGAGTGAACGTTCCCCTCGCGATCGACAAAGCCGCCGGGGTGGCGCGTGAACGGATGCGCCAGGATATCGCCGGGCTGCAGCAGCGGGATCACGCGATGGATGATGGTATAGGCATCCTCGCCATTCGCGCCGGATTCCGGCAGGCCCCAGAGTTGTCCGAAATGCACGTAAAGCGGCAATTTCGTCTGTCGGCCGATCTCGGCAGCCATCTTCATTACTTCGATGCCCCAGCGCGCGAAGCCGCCGATCTCCGCATGCCCCTTGATGCCGCGCACGATGTCCTTGTTGGCATTGGCCGACCGAACTGTCGCGTCGATGTCGACGCCGTCCGGACTGTAGAGATTCGGGTAGAAATGGCCTTCCAGGCCGCCGACGAGGTAGGCGGACAGGAACGCCAGCACCCGCGTCTTGGCCGTGTCGGCGACAAAATGCCGAAAGCCGGGCAGCGTCATGCAGGAGGGGCCGCCCTGATCGACGACCGTCGTGACGCCCGATTGCACGCCGACCATGTCGGCATCCATGCCGAACCGGCCGGTGACATACTTGTAGACATGGGCGTGGGTGTCGATAAGGCCGGGCAACACAAGCTTGCCCTTCGCATCGATCAGCGTTTTCGCCGAACTCGGAAGGATATCCTTCTGCACCGCAGCAATGCGACCGCCCCTGATCGCGACGTCCATCACACCGTTGATGTCCGACGCGGGACAGATCACATGCCCCCCGCTAATGACGATATCGAAGGGTGCGTTCTCGATCATGCGTGTGACCCCGGCTTGAGGCGGTTTTCCGCCAACTCGTCAGCATACTGACGTGTTTTAGCAAGCCCCGTGCCAGCCTATTGGTCCTCCAAAACCGAGCCTTTTCCGCATGAGTCGGCCGATCTGCCCGCCCGATAGGCAAGAGATGCGGCTTATGTCGGCATGCAACGGCGCACGCCGCCGGCCCCGGGACTCATCGCCCATAACCGTCCTCTTGGAACACCTCGGAAGGCGGCCGATCAATCTGGCAACCCGCCGGCAGATTGCGTGGCGCATCATCCCCGCAGCGCCCGGAATGTCGCGGCGATTGCGCGCATCGCAAATGCTGGCCGCGCAGCCATTCAGGTTGGTCTGCAGGACGCCTGACCTTGTTTCCCGACTATTTGAAGCTTAAAAATCTGGACGAGGCGTTTCAGGGCTGCGAGGAGATGTGCATGCAGGCGTCCGATCTCAGGCACGGGGCGGGGCCGGCGACGCCGCAAGGGTGCAGAGGGGCGTGACGACGCTGCGTCGCTTGCGCTCCCGCATCACAACCGACGGCATCGATCGGACGCCGCACCGCGCCTTTCTGCGCGGCATGGGGCTCGATGACGCAGCGATTGCGCGCCCCTTCATTGGCATCGTGTCGACCGCGGGCGAGACCACGCCCTGCGTCGCCAATCTGGCGGAGCAGGCGGCCAGCGCGCATGAGGGGGTAACGGCGGCCGGGGGCACCCCGCGCACCTTCACGACCATTTCCGTCTCCGACGGTCTCAGCATGAACCACCAGGGCATGAAATGCTCGCTGGTCTCGCGCGAGGTGATCGCCGATTCCATCGAGCTCGTGGTGCGCGGCCATGCCTATGACGGGCTCATCGGTTTCGGTGGCTGCGACAAGAACCTGCCCGGCATCATGATGGCGATGGTCCGCTGCAACGTGCCCTCGGTCTTCGTGTTCGGCGGCAGCACCCTGGTGGGTCAGTGGCGCGGCAAGCCGGTCTCGGTGCTGACGGCCTATGAGGGCGCGGGCGCGGTGATGGCCGGCGACATGTCCGCCGAGGATCTCGAGCAGCTCGAGCGCGTCTGCATGCCGACCATCGGCGCCTGTCCGGGCCAGTTCACCGCCAACACGATGGCGATGGTGTCGGAAGTCATCGGGCTTGCGCCTGCGGGCTCGGCAACGATCCCGGCCGTCTACGAATCGCGCCGCGCGCTGGCGGAACGGGCAGGGCGGCTGGTAATGGAGATCCTCGAACGCGGCGGCCCGCTGCCGCGCGATCTGGTGACGCGCAGGAGCCTCGAAAATGCCTGCGCGGTGGTTGCCGCGACCGGCGGCTCGACCAATGCGGCCTTGCATATTCCGGCGATCGCGCACGAGGCCGGCATCCGCTTCACGCTTGAGGATGTGGCGGCGGTGTTCGAGCGCACGCCGCTGATCGGAAACCTGCGTCCGGGCGGAGACTATTATTCCGAGGATGTGAACCGCATCGGCGGAGCGCCCGTGGTCTTCAAGACGCTGCTCGCGGGAGGCTATCTGCACGGCGACACGCCGACAGTGACGGGGCGGACGCTTGCGGAAGAATGCGCGGATGCTCCCGACCCCGACGGACGGATCATCCGCGCCGCGAATGAGCCGATCTCGCCGACAGGCGGCGTCGTGGTGCTGAAGGGCAGTCTCGCGCCTGACGGCGCGCTGATCAAGGTTGCAGGGCTGCGCAATCTGGTGCACGAGGGGCCTGCGCGTGTGTTCGAGAGCGAAGAGGACTGCATGGCCGTGATCCGCGCGCGCGCCTATGCGGCGGGCGACGTGATCGTCATCCGCAACGAAGGCCCAAAGGGCGGACCGGGCATGCGTGAAATGCTGGGTCCGACCGCGGTCATCTACGGCCAGGGCATGGGCGAGAAGGGTGCGCTCGTCACCGACGGGCGCTTTTCGGGCGCCACGCGCGGCATGTGCATCGGCTATGTCTCGCCGGAGGCTCGGACCGGGGGTCCGCTCGCGCTCGTCAGGGATGGCGACCGGATTCGCATCGATGCCGGGAAGCGGACCCTGGATATCCTGATTTCGGAGGCAGAGCTGCAGGAACGGCGCGCCGGCTGGCAGCCGGTCAGGCGCAAAGTCCCGCTGGCCGGTGCGCTGGAAAAGTACGAGGCCCAGGTGGGTTCGGCCCATCTGGGTGCGGTGACCCATCGCGGCAACCTGCAATGGGAATGGGAGGAGCCGGCGTGAGGTGTGGGCCGGCAGTTGCGCGCCGCATTTTAGATACCCGATGAGCTAAAGTTGCCCTTGTTCGCCGGACTATTTGAAGCTTAAAATAATTCAACAGCCTTGAGCCGGGTCGACAGGAGAATTCGATGAAGCATGTATCCCTTGCACTCGCCGCTGCGTCCGTGCTGCTGGCGATCGATTCCGCGCAGGCGCAGGAGACGATCAGGGTCGGCTGGACCATCCCGGCCGAGGAATCCAAATACTGGATGATGCGCCGGCCGCAGGAATTCCCCGACCTCGGCAAGAAATACAAGATCGAGTGGTCGCAATTCCAGGGCACGTCGCCGATGGCGCAGGCGCTGGCGGCAGGCGCGCTCGATTGCGCCACGCAGGGCGTGCTCCCGATCGGCCAGGGCATGGTGAACAACAGCTATCAGGTCTATGTGGTCGCCCAGCATGTCGGCGAGCGTCCGGGAAGCTTCTCGGTCTATTGGGCGGTGAAGGACGACAGCCCGATCAAGACGGTGGCCGATCTGAAGGGCAAGACGGTCGGCATCAGCGTGATCGGCGGCGGCACGCAAGGGCCGTTCGATCTCATGCTGAAGAAGAACGGCGTCGATCCGTCCAAAGACATCAAGCTGGTGGAGGTCGGCTTCTCGCTGTCGGAGGACGCGCTTCGCTCGGGTCGTGTCGATGCGGTCAACATGAACCAGCCCTTTGCCGCGCGCGCGGAGGCCAAGGGCGGCGTGCGCAAGCTGTTCGCATTGTCGGAAGCCGTGCCGAACATCGTCCATATCGTCGAAGCCTGCCGCAAGGATTTCGTCGACAAGAATCCCGAACTGGTGAAGGCCTATGTGCGCGATCTGACGCTCGGCATGAAGAAGGCGACATCCAATCGCGCCGAGACACTCAAGGTCGTGAACGAGGTTCTCAAGGCGCCGGTCGAGGTGCTGGACACCTATCTGCTCAAGCCGAACGACTTCGCGCGCGAGCCCGGCGCGGCGCCGAACTTTGCCGGCATTCAGGCCATGTTCGATACCTATGCCGAGACGGGCTTGCTCGGCAAGAAGCTCGACGCCTCCACACTCAAGCACCCGACGATCGTCGCGCCGATGGAATAGGCCGGAGGCTCGTGGCTGACAGCAATCCCGTGATCGATATCGAAAGTCTGTCGAAGACATTCGGAACCCGGCGCGGAACGTCTCATCTCGCCATCGCCGACATCTCCTTGAAGGTCGGCGATGGCGAATTCGTCTCGATCCTGGGGCCATCGGGCTGCGGGAAGTCGACCCTTCTCTATATTGTCGGCGGGTTCGAGGCGCCGTCGACGGGTGCCGTGCTGGTCGACGGCAAGCCGGTCGCAGGTCCCGGGCCCGATCGCGGCCCCGTCTTTCAGGAATTTGCGCTGTTTCCCTGGAAGACCGTGCTCGGCAATGTGATGTATGGCCTGCTGGAGCAGGGCGTGGATCGCGGACAGGCGACCGATCGCGCACGCGAATTGCTGGCGATGGTGCATTTGTCGGCCTACGGGAATTTCTACCCGAAGGAATTGTCGGGCGGCATGAAGCAGCGCGTCGCGATTGCGCGCACGCTGGCCTATCGTCCAAAAATCCTTCTGATGGACGAGCCCTTCGGGGCGCTCGATGCGCATACGCGCACGCGGCTTCAGAATGACCTGCTCGACATCTGGGAGCGCGACCGCAAGACGGTGATGTTCGTCACCCATAGTGTCGAGGAGGCGGTCTTTCTGTCCGATCGCGTCGCGGTGATGACGCGATCGCCCGGCCGCATCAAGGAAATCATCCCGATCGATCTGCCGCGCCCGCGCAAGCGCGCCGAATTGCTGGTGAACCGCCGCTATCAGGACTATGTCGTCGAGATTGAACGCTTGATGGAACTTCCGCCGGAGGAGGCGCAGGCGTCGTGAAGCGCATCGCCGACATTCCGGGATTCCCGCCGCTGATGGCCTGCATCGGGCTTCTCGTGTTCTGGGATCTCGTCGCGCGCTATCTGGCGATCAGCGGATTGCCGCCGGCCTGGGATGCGCTGAAGGAAGTGCCCGTCATTCTCGCCGATCCGGAGCAGTTGCTGAACATCCTCTCGTCGATCAGGCGCATGGTCATAGGGTTCTTTGCCGCGCTCGTCTTTGCGATTCCGGTCGGTCTGCTGATGGGACGCAGCCGCGCGGTCGCTGCCTTCTTCAATCCGCTGCTGATGACGATCTATCCCGTCCCGAAGGCAGCCCTGATGCCGATCATCATGCTATGGCTCGGCGTCGGCGACGTCTCGAAAATCCTCGTGATCTTTCTCGGCGTCTCGCTCCCGGTGATCTATCACAGCTACCAGGGCGCCCGGGCGGTCGAGCAGAAGATGTTGTGGTCTGCCGCCGCGATGGGCATGGGCGCGCCGGCGCGGCTTCTGCGCATTGTGCTTCCGGCGGCGCTGCCGGAAATCATGGTTGGCTGCCGCACCGGGCTCGTCCTTGCATTGATCACGATGGTGACGAGCGAGATGATCGCGCGGCAGAGCGGCGTCGGCAACATCCTGTTCAATTCCCTCGACCTCGCGCAATACGGGCTCGTCTATGCCACCATCCTGATCATCGGCGTCATGGGTTTCGTGCTCGATGTGCTGTTCGAGAAGCTGCGTGAAGCTGTCGCCGGATGGGCGCAACCCGTGCACCAGATTGCCGTAGGTTCGGCATGACCTGGACGCGACGCGCAGGCGAACTCGCGGTCGGGCTCCTTCCGATCGTCCTGCTGCTGGGGCTCTGGCAGGGGCTCGTTTTCCTCAAATACGCGCCGCCCACGCTACTGCCGGGACCGGTCACCGTGTTCTCACGCTTCTTCTCGCTGCTCGGCGACCCGCAATTCCTCCAGCATGGCGCGACCACGTCATTCCGGCTGTTCAGCGGCTTCGCCCTCGCGGTGGCGGTCGGGGTGGGCCTTGGCATTCTCGCCGTGGGCAATCGGGTCGTGGCCGCCATCCTGCGGCCCCTCATTCGCGTGCTCGCGCCCGTGCCCAAGATCGCGCTCTATCCTGCCTTCATCCTGACGCTCGGTTTCGACCACTCCTCCAAGATCGCGCTCGTTTTCGTTGACGCGGTGTTTCCCATTCTGCTTGCGACCTATCAGGGGGCGCTTTCGGTCGAGCCGAAGCTGGTCTGGTCGGCGCGCGCGGCGGGGGTCTCGCAGACCCGCGCGCTTTTCACCATTGTGCTGATGGCGGCCCTGCCGTCGATCCTGACCGGTTGCCGCATCGGCCTTGTCATCGCATGCATCGTCGTGTTTCTGTCCGAAATGATTAACTCGACGGACGGACTCGGGTATCTGCTCGTGCGCGCCGCCCGCAACTTCCAGACCGTGGACATGTTCGTGCCGATCATCTCGATTTCGATCCTCGGGCTGATCCTCAACGCCGCTTTCAATGCGCTGCGGGCGCGGCTCCTCGTGGGCTATCCGGAGGACAATTGATGCTGGCCGACCGCATCGAGGGCAAGTGGATCGACGCCTTCTGCGAGGTCTTCGAGCGCTGCGCCGTCAAGCCGGGCGATACGGCTGCGATCCTGTCCGAGACGCAATCGCGCGCGCTCAATGTCCAGCTTGCGGAGTTGGCGCTGCTGCGGCTGAGGGCGAAACCCTTTCACATCGTCGTGCCGACGCCGCGCAATCCCTTTTCGGTGCCGGTGCGCTCGACCGGCGCCTCCACCGCGATCGGCAAGCTCGGGCCGGTCGTGTCCGCGCTCGGACAGGCCGGCTTTGTCGTGGATTGCACGCTGGAAGGCCTGATGCACGCGCCGGAGACGCCGGATATCCTGAAGGCGGGCGCGCGCATCCAGGTCATCTCCAACGAGCATCCGGAGGCGCTCGAGCGCATGCGCCCCGACTCTGAACTGGAGAAGAAAGTCCGCGCGGCGGCGAAGATGCTGCGCGGCGTGAAGACCATGACGGTGAAGTCCGACGCCGGCACCGATCTGAAAGTGAATATGGAGGGCGCTGTCACCGTCGGAATCTGGGGCTGGACGGAAAAGCCCGGCACGCTGGCGCACTGGCCGGGCGGAATCGTCGTCAGCTTCCCCAAGAGCGGCACCGTCGACGGCACGCTCGTGCTCGACCGCGGCGACGTGAACCTGACCTTCAAGCGCTATCTGGAGGCGCCGATCCGCCTCACGCTCGAGAAGGACTATGTCACCGACATTATCGGCGAAAGCGCGGATGCCGAGATGATGCGCCGCTATCTTGCCGCCTGGGACGAGCGCGAAGCCTATGCCGTGTCGCATGTCGGCTTCGGGATGAACGCCAATGCGCGCTACGAGGCGCTGACCATGTACGACCAGCGCGACACCAACGGCACGGAAATCCGCGCGGTGGCCGGCAATTTCCTGTTCTCCACCGGCGCCAACGAATTCGCCGGCCGCTACACAGCGGGGCATTTCGACATTCCGGTATTCAGGACCACGATCGCGGTCGATGGCACGGTGGTGGTGCGCGACGGCCAGTTGCAGGATGTGTTCGGGTGACGACCCTTACCTTTCAGAGGGACGGCACTCACGACGCTACAGCACCGGCCTCCTTGCCAGCCCCAATTGTCCCAGCATGTCCACGAACGCCTTCAGCTTTTCGCGGCGATGCGCGTCGAGGTCGATATTCTTGTAGTCGAGGAAGCCCGAGCCGCTCTTGAAGCCGAGCTTGCCTTCGCGCATATGCCGCTCGACGATGTCCGGGGCGGCATAGCGGTCGCTGTCCAGCGCCTTGGTCAGGTACCGGCTGGCATAATAGAGAATGTCGTTGCCGCCCCAGTCGATGAATTCCAGCATGCCGAGCACGGCAAAGCGGAATCCGAAGCCGTACTTGATCGCCTTGTCGAGGTCTTCGGCACTTGCCACGCCTTCCTCGACCATGCGTGCAGCCTCGTTCATCGCGAGCGCCTGGATGCGCGGCACGATGAAGCCGGGGCGCGCCGCACACACGACCGGCACCTTGCCGACGCCTTCCAGCAGGGTTTTCAGCTTCGCGGTGACGGCGGGATCGGTCTTCGCCCCCGGCGAGACTTCGACCAGCGGCACGAGAAAGGCTGGATTGAGCCAGTGCGCGTTGAGGAAGCGTTCCGGCCCTTCGACGGCGCCGGACAGATCGTCGACGAGGATGGTCGACGTGGTCGATGCGATGATCGGGTCCGGTCCCGCAAGCTTCGAACATTCAGCGAGCGCATCGCGCTTGAGATCGAGCACTTCCGGCACGCCCTCGAAGATCACCGCGGCGGAGGAGAGGGCGGTTTTCGCATCCGCCTGCGGCACGACGGCGACGCGCTGCATCAGCGTGTCGACCCCGGTCGCATCGAACAGGCCGAAGCTTGCAAGGGTCGCGAGCGTGCTGCGGATTTCGGCAAGCGCCTCGCCTTTCAGCCTGTCGAAATCCGCCTGTGCGCGCGGCTTGAAATCCACCAGCGCGACGTTGTGTCCGGCATAGGCGAACACGACCGCAATGCCGCGCCCCATGCGGCCGGCGCCGAGACAGGCGATGGGTTCGCTCATTGAAGTCCTTCCGCCAGCAGCCTCTGCAATCCTGCCTTGTCGTATTGACCGAGCCCCATGCCTTTCAGCGTGCGTCCCGTTCGCATGAAATCCTGCCCGCAGATCGCGCCGCCGATGGAGAGAAAGGCGCGCATCAGCGGGGTGGCGACGCCCGCGAGTTCACCGACGGAGACGAAGAAGGACAGCCCGATGCGCGTATCCTCCAGCATGTAGCGATGCCGGGTCAGCACGATATGCTCGCGCCAGTCGCCGGAATCGGTGAGCTTGTCGTGCGAGCCGCGGCCGTACATCCACTCCTCGCCTTCCTTGGCGTAATGGTCGGCGAGCGGAAAGTGGGGCGCGCCATAGCCCAGCGCCTGCCGAATCGCGATGCGCTCCGCGTCGAGTGCGTCGGTGACACGGCGCACGCTGGCCTGCGTGCCTTCCTTGTGAATGTCCCAGCGGTCGAAATGCTCCAGCGGTGCGGCATTCATGGTGATGAGCGGCGGATGGATGATCGGCCCCGCGTTCATCAGTGCGCCGGAGAGCGCGTCGCCGCAATCCTCGATCGCACCGGGGAAGGCCTGGCCGATGGCGTCGAGCGCATGCGCCTTGCGGATGAGCGGAAAGACGCCGGTCGGCAGTCTCTTGGCGCGGATCGTGATTGCGACCTCGAACGGCCCGTGCTTGCGCGTGAGCCAGGGCAGCGTGCCGGTCTCGGCATAGGCCACATCCGCCCGGTTTCCGGCATCGCGCGCGGCTTGCGCGAAAATCACGGTGCCGAAGGTGCCGGGCGGCAGGAACACGACCTGTCCGTCGGCCAGATGCGGCGCGAGCGCGTTCGCGATATCCTGCTGCGCGGTCGCCGGCGCGGGGCAGAGGATCAGCTCCGCATCCTTCACAGCCGCGGCGATGTCGTCGGTCACGAGCGCGAGCTTCGCCTCGTGCCGACCCCTGAAATCCTTCACCAGAATCGTGCCGCCATTGGCGCGATGCGCGGCGACCGCGTCCCTGTCGCGCCGCCACAGTCGCACGTCATGGCCTGCAAGCGCGAAATCGCCCGCCGCGGCGAAGGACCCGTTGCCGCCTCCCAGAACCGCAATGCGCATGTTAGTTCCGCTCCCGCAGCACGAAATGCTGCACCTTGCCGAGCGCATTGCGCGGCAGCGCCTCCACGAACACGATCTCGCGCGGCACCTTGAAGCGCGCGAGCTGGCTTGCGACGTATGCCTTGATTGCCTCCGCGTCGGCCTCCGCGCGCCTGACGCAATAGGCGACCGGCACCTCCTGCCATTTCGGATCGGGCCGGCCGATCACGGCCGCTTCCGCGACGGCCGGATGTTCGAGAAGCACGCGCTCGACCTCGGCCGGATAGATGTTCTCGCCGCCGGAAATGATCATGTTCTTCTTGCGGTCATGCACGTAGAAATAGCCATCCTCGTCCCGAGCACCGATATCCCCGGTGTGATACCAGCCCTCCTTCAGCGCCTCGCGCGTCGCCGCCTCGTTGCCCCAGTATTCGAAGAACACGTTGGGCCCGCGCACCAGGATTTCGCCCGCGACGGAGGGCGGCACGTCGCGGCCTTGATCGTCCACGATCCGCGCCTCGCAATAGAGGCCGGGCAACCCCGTCGACTCCTTGCGGGAAAGATCGCCGCCGAGCCGCGTATAGATCGACACCGGGCAGGTCTCGGTCGAGCCATATACCTGCAGCACGGGGACGCCGCGCTTCTCGACGGCCTCGATCAGCGGCACGGGCACCTGGGTCGAGCCGGTCGCGATCGCGCGCAGGCTGGACAGATCGGTGGCGGCGAAGTGCGGATGGGCGATCACCGCCTGGATGGTCGCAGGCACCAGCACCGTGAGCGTGGGCCTGTCTCTGGCGATTGCGGCCAGCGTCTCGTCGGGCGCAAAGCGCGGATGCAGCGTCACCGTTGCGCCGAGCTGCAGCGCAGGCGTGGTCTGGATGTTGAGCCCGCCCACATGGAACAGCGGCAGCACCGTCAGCACATGATCCTCCGCCGTCATCCCGTGCATGTGCTGGCTCATCGCGGCGTTCCACATCAGCGCGTCCTGCCGCAGCACCGCGCCCTTCGGCCGGCCCGTGGTGCCGGAGGTATAGACGATGAGGAGCGGGGAGGAGGCATCGACATGCGGATTATGCGAGTCGCCGGTGCCTCCCGCGAGCAGGGCGTCGAAAGTCGCACCGCCCTCGGGCGCGAAATCGAGGCCGACAATGCGCGTGTCGGGCAGCGCAGCCTTCAGCGGTTCAAGAACCGCCTTGAACTCGGACTCCACGACCAGGGCCTTTGCCGACGAGTCGGCGAGAATGAATGTCTGCTCGGGCACCGCGAGCCGCCAGTTCAGCGGCACCAGCATCGCGCCGAGTCGCGCGCAGGCATAGAGCAGCACGAGATAGTCGGGATGGTTGAGCGCGAGAATCGCGACCCGGTCGCCGCGCCCGATGCCGAGACGCGATTTCAGCGCGCGCGCGGCGGCCTCGATACGCGCGGCAAGGCCGGCATAGGTGAGGGTCTGCCCCTGGAAGCGGATCGCCGGCTTATGCGGCGTGAAGGCCGCGTTGCGATCGATCAGATCGGAGAGGTTCAAAGTCACTCATCCTTCTCGCCCGGCTCGTACAGCGTCTCGCGGCCGAGCCGGTCGAGGCAGATTTCCGCCGTCCAGGGCAGCATCAGCGCGCCGCAACGGCTGTCGCGATAGATGCGCTCCAGCGGCAGGCTCTTGAGCATCGCCTGTCCGCCGCAGGTGCGGATCGCCTTGGTGGCGATGGCATTGGCATTCTCCATCACGGTGAATTGTGCCGCATAGGCGCGCATGACCTGATCCTTGCTCGGATTGGCGCGCGCTTCCGTCACCGCCTGGAACCAGAGCGCCTTGGTCTGCTCCAGCATGATCTTCATCTCGGCAACGGCAATCTGCTTGGTTGGATACATGCGCCGCTTCACCGGCGGCGTGCCCGGCATTTCGCCGCGCAGATAGGTCACGGTGAAGTCGTAGGCCGCCTGGGCGAGCCCCATATAGGTCGGCGACAGCGTGATGAACATGTGCGGCCAGCGCGAGGCCGCGAGGAAATACACGCCATGCGGCATCAATAGCTGCTCCTCCGGCACGAACACATCCTTGAAGATCAGGTTGCGCGAGACCGTGCCGCGCATGCCGAGCGGATCCCAGTCGCCGGTCACTGTGACGCCCTCCGCGTTCGCAGGAATGGCGAGATAGATGGTATTGCGCCGGCTGGCCGCCTCGCCCTCCGCACGCTCGGTGCAGAGCACGCCGTAATAGTCGGCGGAGCCGGAGAGCGAGGCGAAAATCTTCTTGCCGTTGACGATGAAGCCGCCCTCGACCGGCTTCGCCTCGGTGCCGAAGGCGACCGCGCCGGCCGCCGCGGCGCCGCCTTCCGAGAAGGGCTGCGCATAGACCGCGCCCTGCTCGATAATGCGCTTGTAGTGCTGTGCGCGGCGTTCGTGATGCGCCTTGCGGTCGAGGGCGCTCATCTCGAGATCGTCGGCCAGCGCGCCGGACCACAGCGTCGAGCAGACATGCATGTTCCAGGAGAGCGCGGTCGCGCCGCAATAGCGGCCGAGCTCGGCCGCCGCCAGGCAATAGGTCTGGAAGCTTGCGCCCAGCCCGCCATAGTCTTTCGGCACGCAGATCGCGAGCAGGCCTTCCTTGTGCATGTCGCGGAAATTCTCGATCGGGAAAGTGGCCTCGCGGTCGTGTTTCGCTGCGCGCGGCGCCAACACGCGCTGGCCGAACCGGCGAGCCTTCTCGATGATCGCGGCCTGTTCGTCGTACAGGCGAAACGCGAGC